>NZ_PISP01000003.1:300000-585607 GCF_002834295.1 Rhodohalobacter barkolensis
CAACGAAATTTAAATGACGGAGCCAGAATTCGGGTAGCTGGAGCCATAGAAACAGAACAACCCCAACAAGCCGAATCTGATTCGGGGCAGTCATCAGAAAACCTCAGGGATTTAAGTCCTGAAGAGCGCAGGGAGAGGATTCAAAATATGTCGCCCGAAGAGCGTCAGAAAATGCGAGAGCAAAGGCAGCGGAGCGACAGTGCCCGATCCGGTAATCGTCAGCAATCCGGCAATAACAATTAGGTATCGGGATTTATGAATAATCTACCCAAAATTGCTGTTAACCGGCCGATTACCTTCATGATGATCAGTATTATTCTGATCGGATTTGGTCTCTACGGACTGAATAATCTAAGGCTGAATCTCTATCCGGATGTCTCCTTTCCTACAATAACCGTCTATACAACATTTGAAGGAGTTGCTCCCGAAGATATTGAGGCGCTGATTACCCGTCCAATCGAAGAACAGGTTGGGAGTATTTCCGGAGTACGCCGGGTTCGGTCACTATCGAGCCAGGGAGCTTCTGTTGTAAAACTGAACTTCAACTGGGGTACCGATCTCTTTATTGCCGAAACAGAAGTTCGAAAACGGCTTGATATGATTCGGCGATCACTGCCGGATGAGGTTGAACAGCCCATTGTTTTCTCCTACGATCCCAATGACGAGCCGGTGCTGGTTCTGGCATTGACATCAGAGACAAGAAGCCCGCGGGAGCTGCGAACTATTGCCACCAGGCAAATTGAGCAGCGTGTTGAACGCATAGAAGGCATCGCCTCAGCAGAAACGGCCGGTGGTTTTGACCGTCAGATCAACGTTCGGATCAGTAACGCCCAAATGCTGACCTATAATCTGGACGTGGGTAATATTTCGAGTCGACTGAGGCAGGAGAATGTCCAGGTCCCGGCCGGTGAGCTCACTGAGGGGGAAACTGTTTTTTCGTTGCGCACAATCGGCGACTTCAAAAATATTGAGGAAATTCGAAACAGTATTATATCGGTTACAGACGATGGCAATCCCGTTTACCTGAAAGATATCGCCAGAGTAGAAGATGGTATTGCACAACCCATCGGCAATGTGCGGGTGCAAGGCAACGATGGGGTGATCATGAACATCTACAAACAGAGCGATAGCAATATTGTAAGTGCTGCCGGTGGTGTTGTAAACTCTCTGGATGAGATCCGAAATGTACTGCCAGGTGATGTAAGCCTCGAAATTCTCACCAACAAAGCAGACTTTATCAGTCTTTCGATTAATAACCTGATCATGACCGGCCTCCAGGCTGTGGTTCTGGTTATCATCATGCTTCTGCTATTTTTGAGAAATGGGCGGTCTGCGCTGGTTGTGGCGATTACAATTCCGATCTCTATCATAGCCACATTCAGTATTATGGATTTCTCGAATGTGAGTATGAATATTATCTCACTTTCCGGACTCACGCTCGCAGTGGGTATGGTAGTTGATAACGCCGTTGTGGTTTTGGAGAATATTTTCCGGTTTAAAGAAGATGGAGAAGACAGTAAAAACTCCGCAATTTCGGGAGCTCAGGAAGTTGCCGCACCGGTTATCGTCTCCACTCTGACCACACTTGTTGTATTTCTGCCAATACTTTTTGTACCCGGTATCGCCGGATTACTCTTCCGCGATCTTGCCTTAACTATCTCCTTTGCTCTGATTGTCTCTGTACTGATTGCCATCACATTGATTCCGGTACTGAGTTCGCGCCTGTTTGACAAAGAACTGATTGATGCAGATAAAAAAGATCCCGCCAAAAACCTGATGAACAAACTGCTGGTGTGGCGCAGACAAAATGTATTCACACGCATATTAGCCATTCCGCTTTTTATCGTTTACTTCTTACTATGGCCTTTTCTTAAAATCTGGGCGTGGTTTGCTTCCCGATCAAAAGCACTCTTTTCCGATCGGGTGGGACCCTGGCTGGGCAGACAATTTGACCGTCTTGAAAACAGCTACAAAAATACATTGGACAAAAGCCTGAAAAAAAGCGGTTTAGTAGTATTTGGAGCTTTTGCACTTCTGATTGCATCGCTTCCAATCTATTTCCTTTTGGGCGGCGAGTTTTTCCCTCAGGTAGATGAAAACTTCATCATCCTTGAAGTTCAAAGAGAACCGGGTGTCAGTTTACTTGAACTGGAAAGAACCATTATTCAGGCAGAGGATATTATTCGTCAGGAAGTACCGGAAGCACGACTGATCGTTTCGGACTACGGTGATAAAATCGGAATTGAAGGAGCAGACAGCCCGGGTGGAAATCAAGGCCGGATACGAATTGAATTGACAAAAGTAGAAGAGAGGGATCGTAGCCAGATGGATATCGCCTCATCGGTTTTAACAGCTTTGAATGCTGTTCCGGGAGCTAACATCAGAGAAGTACGCGAAGATCCGTTAAGCCCGGATGGAGAGACAGGGTTGATTGTACAGATTTATGGATTTGACCAGGATGTTAAACGTACTATAGCATCAGATGTAATGGCGGAGTTGAATGATATCAACGGATTTGTCAATGTATTCAGCTCAGCTGATCAGGGGCGTCCGGAACTTCGCGTGGAAATGGACAGGGAACGAATTGCCCGTGTAGGAATGACAACCTCACAGGTAGCAACTTCCTTAAGTAATGCCGTTCAGGGTGCTACTGCAACTACGTTCGTTGATGAGGGACTGGAATTCGAAGTCCTCGTTGAAATGGATCCGATTGACAAAGCACAATCAACATCCCTTGAGGAGCTTCAAATTCAGATTCCCGCAGGAGACTGGATGCCTCTCAAGAATCTGGCAAGTGTTGAACGTTACACCGGACCATCCAATATTTTGCGTGTTAACCAGGAACGGATGGTTGAAGTTGAAGGTGATTTGGGTGGAATTGATCTGCGCACCGCCACCGATCTTGCAAATTCGGCCATAAGCACTATTAACTTCCCGGAAGGTTATCGATATGAACTGGGAGGTTCTGCCGAAGAGCAGCGAGAGTCATTCTTCTATTTGATGATCGCTTTTCTGATTGCCGGAATTTTGACATACATGGTCATGGCTTCTCAGTTCGAAAGTCTTGTGGAACCGTTTATCATCATTGTAACCATTCCACTGGCTTTAACCGGTGTACTCTTAATTCTCTGGATAACATCCACCCCAATCAGTGTAACGGCAATGGTCGGTCTGGTACTGCTAACAGGGATTGTAGTAAACAACGGTATTGTGATGATCGACTACATAAAAATTCTGCAATCTCGCGGACAAAACCGTCATGATGCAATTGTAAATGGTGCCGGACGAAGGTTACGACCCATTTTGATGACTGCCTTCACCACTATTTTGGCGATGGTTCCCCTGGCGCTTCAGCTGGGCGCCGGAGCTGAGACCTGGAGCCCGATGGCCCGTGCCGTTATTGGAGGATTGACCATGAGTACCATACTAATGCTTTTTGCCGTTCCTTGTATGTATAATATGATCAACGCCCTGGTGGAAAAAGCGGGGTTTGACGCGGTTCATAAGGAAGATCCTTTGAAAAATTAACGTCTTAAAGTTAAAGGTTTAAGATGATATGAAAGTTGAAAGGTTTGAAGATCTGGAAATATGGCAACTTGCCCGTGAGCTTTGCAAAGATGTATATCAAATAACCAATTTTGGAGCATTTGCTAAGGACTTCAAACTTAGAAATCAAATTCGAGGATCATCCGGATCTATAATGGATAACATTGCAGAAGGATTTGAGCGTGGAGGCAATAAAGAATTCATACAGTTTTTGAGCATCGCTAAAGGATCTTGTGGTGAAACACGTTCGCAATTGTACAGATCATTTGACTACGAATACATTACAGAAACTGAATTTGAGACACTTGTAAACAAAGCAGTTTTTATCAGTAAGAAAATTTCATCTTTAATGAATTATCTCAGTAAATCTGATCTTAGAGGTTCGAAATTCAAACAGTAAATAAACAGGTAAGACAATGTTTTTGAGGTAAACCTGAAACCTTAAACTTTAAACCTGAAACGCTTTCCCTTTGGGAAGCATCTCGATATGAAAAAAATCACAATAACTGAAAGAATACTGAAGCGACCTGTAACGGCCATTATGATGTCTTTGCTGGTTATTGGCTTTGGCATCTTCTCGCTGTTAAACCTGAAGGTCACCCTTTACCCAACCTTCAACATTCCGGTGATGGCTGTTTCGGTAAACTACTCCAATGTAGCTCCCGATGACATGCTCAGACTTGTGGTTGAGCCGATTGAAGGTGTTATTATGGGAGTAGAAGGAGTAGAATCTCTCGACTCCAACGTTCGGCGCGGAGGCGCTTTCCTTATTCTTCGCTTAAAACCGGGAACCAACATTATGGTTACCGAACAGAAAGTTCGCGAAGCCGTTGATCGAATTCGTCCTCAGCTTCCTTCGGAAGCCAACGAACCGGTTATATTTCAGTTTGATCCCGATCGGGCTCCAATTATGCAGCTCAGTGTGGAATCGGACGTGCTGGGTCTGGATGAACTGCGCACACTCGCTCTCGAATTTATTGAACCACGTTTCGAACGTATACCCGGTGTAGCATCGGCTGACACCCGAGGAGGGCTTAATCGGAATATATATGTAGATCTTATCCCCGAAGCAATGTCGCGGCACAGGTTACTTCCGGCACAGGTAAGCAGTGCCATTCAAGGTAATAATGTACAGCAACCTGTGGGAAGCATTGTCACAGATCGCACCAGCTACAGCATTCGTGCAAGTGCCATGTACGACAATGTTGATCAAATTGATCAAACCATCATTACCATGCGTGATGATGTCCCTATTCGGGTTCGTGACGTAGCAGAAGTGCGGGACGATTATGAAGACATCACCAATATTGTTGAAATAAACGGGCGGAACAGTGTTACCATAGAAGTTCAGAAGCAGTCGGACGCAAACACCCTTGATGTTGCACAGCAGGTAATCAGAACCATGGAAGAGTTCACTCCAAACCTGCCGGCCAGTGTAACCATGCAGGTTCTCAATAACGAAGGGCAATTTATTGAAGATTCAATATCAAACCTTGCTCAATCTGCTCTCATCGCTCTGGTAGTAGTTATTTTAATTCTACTTCTCTTTATGGGCGGATGGCGAATCGCATTCGTTGTGGCTATGAGTATTCCGGTTTCGCTTACCGCAACATTCGCATTCATGTACTTCCTGGATATCACCCTGAACATTATCTCCATTACCGGACTTGCGCTTGCAATTGGACTATTGGTTGATAATTCCATTGTAGTATCCGAGAGTATTGCCAGTCAGCTCGAAAGCGGTAAAAGCAGGTTTCAGGCAGCACTAAACGGTACCAATGAGGTCGGCGGTGCACTATTGGGCTCAACGCTTACCACACTTGCCGTTTTTATTCCAATTATGGGACTATCCGGTTTTCAGGGAACCGTTGCAAAAGATTTAGCCCTCACAATCTCCATCTCCATTACCAGCTCGTTTATTGCTTCAATTGTACTCATTCCCGTTTTGGCCTCACTGGTTTTAAAACGAGAAGAGTTCATGAAAAAGAGCTACACCTTTGCATGGATCAAATCGCTTGAAAACAACTACATCAGCATTCTTGAATGGATCCTTGCCCGCAAGTACGTCATTACGATAAGTATTGTTCTGATTATAGCAGGTGCCGGGTTCCTGTTTCAGGATATTCAGAAAGAGTTTTTCCCGGAAACTGATGAAGGTCAATTTGACCTGCGAATTGAACTCCCGGCCGGCACAAATCTGGCTACAACCGCTGAAAAACTTCGGGAATACACAAACATCCTTGTAGACTCACCGGAGGTACAAACCGTTATTACCAACATCGGCCGACGTGGCAGAAGCACATTAACCAACGGCGGAACATTAAGTGTTACACTGGTTGACGAAAACCTGAGAGAAGCCACAACAAGCGATGTTGCTTCAGAGCTACAAGACAGGCTTCGGGAGCCGGAAATTAACATTGAAATTGCTAACCTGGGCGGCGGTGGCGGTATTCCCATGGGCCGTGGAGGCTGGGGTGGACGTGGCATTCGCGTTAGCCTGATTGGCCCCGATGTAGAGGTACTTCAACGGCTCACCCTCGAAATGGAAAATGCATTAATTGATGATCCAATGGTGATGTCGGTCAGTAATCCCCGATCAAGACCCATGCCTGAATTGCAGTATCAATTAGACAGAAACCGAATTAGCCGTACCGGAGCCACCTCGCAGGGTGTGGCCAGTGCTCTTGGAGCTCAGGCCCGTGGTAATCGAGCCGGGTTTTTCCGGGAAGAAGGTCGCGAAATTGCCATACAGGTACGGAATAACCGGGATCAGTTTCAGAACCGCGAAGACCTTTTTGGTTTAGAACTGGTACAGTTTGAGGATCAGCGAATTCCTGTTCTTGGTTTGGGTGACTTTGTTCCGGTTGAGGGATTAAGCACAATTACGCGGCGAGACCGTGAAACACTTCTGGATGTAGCTGTTATGGTGCGCGGAGATATGGAAGAGTATCAGCAGCGAATAGTCGATCTGCTGGATAATGAAATAATTTTACCTGACGGATATCGATACGAATTTTCCGGGTCCGTTTTCTCCCAGCAACAGAGTTCCGGAGAGATCATGATTGCACTGTTTCTTGCACTGCTGCTAACCTACATGGTTATGGCATCCGTTTTTGAAAACCTGCGGGATCCATTTATTGTCATGTTCTCCGTGCCTTTGGCATTCTTCGGTTCCCTTCTTTTTCTATACATCACAGGAACACCGCTGAGTGTACCGGCATACATCGGTATTGTAATTCTGATCGGTATTGTTGTAAACAATGGGATAGTACTGCTCGATTACATTCACCTGAGAACTAAAGGAAAGGAAGATTCACCCGATTATGCCGCACTCTTCCTGGAAGCATGTAAGCGCCGGATGAGACCCATTCTGTTAACCGCAATGACCACTATTTTCTCCATGATTCCGCTTGCACTTGAGTTAGGTGCCGGATCGGAAACCTGGAGTCCGCTGGCACGTTCTGTAATTGGAGGGTTGGCGTTTGCCACAATTCTAACACTGTTTGTGGTCCCAACAGTGGTGGTCGGGATATCCAAAAAGAGACGAAAAGTTATCAAAAAAGCACTTTCTGACTAAGCCACACTCTATCTGGTTGGCTCAAAAATTTTAGACATTCCCTGATGAAGTTTTTGAGCCAATATTTTTCGGTCTCCACACTGCACGGGCGTACTGCAAAACCGGATGGTGCAATCAACGCGTCTGTTCTTTGCCAATTTCATAACATGTTTATGAAAAGGGTCTCGCTTTCCATAAAAACAGACGCTTATATCTGCCGGTGGGTCACCCTTTTCTTCAGCCGTTGAATACCAGATTGTGGAATAATAAACCGGAATTTCTTCACTTGCCGGATAATCGAGCAGTGACGGACGAAATGGAAGCAGTTGATCGCCGCCAGATGTGGTTCCTTCCGGAAAAAGAATCATCCCCTGGTATTTATTCAAGCTTTTAGATAGAATTTCGTTCACCCGGGTAACATCCCGCTTTATGGAGCGATCAATAAATATCACCCCCATCGTTTTCACCATAAATCCAAGCAGTGGCCAGGATCTGACCTCTTTTTTTGCTACAAATGTACATTTCAGGTTTAGGTAGAGAGGAATAATATCAATATAGCTGAGATGGTTAGACACCAAGAAAAATGGAGCCTCAGGCGGTTCGCCTTCCGTCTTAACTCTGATATTCAGAACAATACACATCCCCTTCGACCACGTATACATATAGAGATTTCGAAGCGGTTCGTAAGGCAGTCTCACCAAACGAACAAAAGCATAAGCCAGCAAATAGATCAGGTAGAGCGATAGCGTAAAAGTAATCAACAAGAAAATTTTAACGGATGCTATTAAAGTCCTCATGATACTTTTATGAGATTTTGATCCCTGATGGGTATTAACCAAAAAACATTTTCCTGGTTCGGTCTGATATTTCTTCAATGTCCAGCAAGATCATAAAGTGAATTAAATCGAGCTTTTTATCGTACGACGGACCGGCTATCACCTTCGACCCAACGTCAAGATAGTTTTTAAAAAGAGGCGGAATTTCATGTTCGTCAGTTTCCTCTTTAAACTGATCCGGGGTCGGCTTAAAGTCCTCATTTGGCTCAATATAATATTTGGGATGGAGATGTCCCTCCTCTTTTAAATAGCGATATGTGTTCTGAGCCACCTTCATATTGTTGGTATCCAATGCAGCATATCCAAACAGATAGCGCTTATTGAAATGCTCGAGGTATCCCGCAAATCCTTTCCAGAGAAGGAAAAGCACTCTGCCGCTTCTGTGCTCTTTACTGATACATGCCCGGCCCACTTCAACTGCATTCTCAAGCACATCCATGGGAAGATCCTGAAGGTTAAATCGAACTTCACTCGTAAATCCGTTACCGGCTTTCGCTTGTTCGTACGTCTGCATCCGGTAAGTACCCACGATCTTCTGTGTTTCATTATCCACTACAATCAGATGGTGAGCCTGATCATCGTACTGATCCTTCTCTTTTCCGGCATCAAATTGAAAATTGCGCTGCAGCTCTTCTTTAAACACCTCATATCTGAGTCGCAACGCAGCATCAACTTCTTCCTCATTTTTAGCAAACTTAATGGTGTATTGCTGACTTTTAACTTCTTTTAGAACCCGATTTTTTATGAACAAAGCAGTACTAATTATTTATTATCGATATAACCAACGGATGGTAACAAATTTGACAAAAAATTGTATCAGAAATTATAAACTATCTCCGAATGAACGAAAATGATTACAAACGTTTTCTTCTATTCTCTGATAAATGGCCTATTTTTCACCCTTTAAAATTATTAATCTGACGTGAAATCGTAAAATAAATTATTCTTTTTTGAGCACAGCTGAAACCCAGAAGGGTCTATTTAAAGACGTCAATCTTTACATCATCTTTGGAGTGACACTCACTTCCGTAATGGGAGTGTCCAGTATAGCGCCTGCGTTTCCCTCTATTGCGCGCTCACTGGATGTAACAACAGATCAAATTGGTCTGCTTATTACATTTTTCACACTTCCGGGCATCTTTTTCACTCCCATTTTCGGGATCCTGGCCGACAGATACAATCGTAAGGTGATACTGATTCCCTCACTTTTTCTTTTTGGTATTGCCGGTACAGCCTGTGCATTTGCCACATCCTTCGATCAGCTTCTGCTTTTCAGGGCATTTCAGGGAGTTGGGAGTGCTGCGCTTGGAGTCCTCAATTTAACACTGATTGGAGATCTCTACTCCGGTAATCAGCGCGCTTCTGTGATGGGCTACAACGGCAGTGTGCTCAGTATTGGTACGGCTATGTATCCGGCAATTGGTGGTGCGCTGGCCATCTTAGGCTGGAATTACCCCTTTTTCCTCACCCTGATTGCGATTCCCGTTGGTCTCTTTGCACTTTTCTTTCTGGACCAAAAAATTGAAAAAAATGGATTGGGAATAAACCTTTATCTGAAAGAGATCAAATCGGCATTGATGTCAAAAATGGTGCTGGGTTTATTTATAGGTATGTTTTTGACCTTTATCATTCTCTATGGAGGCTACATCACATTCTTTACCATCCTGCTTGATGAGAAGTTTGAAAAGAGTTCGCTTGCCATTGGAATCATCCTCTCCGGATCTTCCCTGGTTACTGCCGTTACATCAGCCCAGCTGGGTCGTTTAACCAAGCGTTTTAGTGAGAAAAATCTGATTTCCGCAGCAGCGATTCTGTATACGGTAATCTTTTTAATGATCCCAATGGTTGAGAATATCTGGTACTTCACTCTGCCAATTGCTCTATTTGGAGTTGCCCAAGGAATGAACATACCAAGTATTTTGAACCTTTTGACCGGCTATGCACCTAAAGAATATAGAGCTGCTTTCCTATCAGTAAACTGGATGGTGATGAGAATTGGTCAGGCGTTAGGCCCGTACGTTCTGGGATTGGTTTATCTGTATCTCAGCCTGGATGGTACGTTTTATGTTACAGCCATTGCCGGCGCCCTGTTTGTAGTAAACAGCCTGACGTTAATACGTACCGGGAAAAGAAAAGCAGACCTTACAACCAGCTAAGCATATCATCACTTCTGCCGCCCGACTCAACATACTGTTCAAATATTTCGCTCAGGTTCGAATTTTTTTCTAGCTCTTTGCGTGTTGCTGAATCCAGATAGGCCAGGATTTTTCCTTTGTGCAGAATCGCGATGTCATCGCATAAATTCTCCACCACTTCGAGAATATGGCTGGTAATGAAAATCGTAGTCCCCTTCTGTTTTAATCTTCGAATTACATTTTTCATACGCCCGATCGATATCACATCCACACTTTCGAACGGCTCATCTAAAAAAAGAAGCTTCGGCTCTGTTAAGATTGCAGCACAGAACGCCAATTTCTTACGGCTGCCGGAAGAGAGCTGCTTCGTTTTCACATGCATGAATTCCGTGATTTCAAAATAGTCGAACAGAGATTCTATTTTTTTATTCAGTCCGTGCGCCGGAATACTGTACATTTCGCAAACGTACGTTACAAATTCGTGAGATGTAAAATTCTCGAACAGCAACGGAGGTTGCAATACAGAAGCCACATCCTTTTTTATTTCGATCTCATTGGAGGAATTATAACTCAATCCGTTGATCACAATAGAGCCCTGGTTATAATCTAACAGACCGGTTAAGATACCAATCAGGGTACTTTTCCCGGCTCCGTTTGGACCAATCAGGCCAAATATTGTACCGGTAGGCACCTCCAGGTCCAGCTCGGTTAAAACAGGTTCCTTGTCGTAAGCTTTTGTAAGCTTTTCTATAATTAAAGCTCGTTCCATAAATGAGGGATCACTTTTTTGTTGAAGGAGATTGACACCCCTTTCAGTTTCTTAATATACATAATCAGCAGTATTACGTTGCCCACACCAAGTGCGGCAATATGATACCACTGAACATTTTCGTAAACCGGAAAAGTCACAACACCCAATAAAAGCACAATAAACATTCCCGAAAAATTAACGGATGCAGGTACAACCGGATTTGAAACCGACATCAGGCTAACATCTTCAATTTTTTTATAGTTGTTCATGGAGCTTTTAAAAACATAATGAGAAAACACCATGGTAATAAACAGCACTCCCATAAAAACCTGAACCATAGTCAACGGCGACTGGTATAGAAACGGAATAAACACCAACACTGAGATCAAACCAACCAGCGTGATTTTAAAAGCCGTAAAAAACCGTTCAATAATAATTTTTTCCCGTTTAATGGGCGCCTGAAGAGTGAGTAAAAGTTCTCTGTTTTCAAATCCAAACATGTTTGCCATCATTACCATCAGAAAAATAACTGGAATCAGGGAGAGCAGAACGGAAGTCATAAATCCACCATTTTCCGTTCCGGTTGACACAAACACGATATAGGGGATCACAAAAAAGTAGGTCAGCAGAATTTGAGTTTTACTGAATGGGTGTTTCCACACCGAGTAGAAAAATTTACCTCCTTGCCTGCCCAGCCATTTGATAAAGAAGCGAATACCATTTGAATGATCTTCAGATGAATCGCTGGCCAATGGAGTAAGCAGGGCTTTTCGGGTTTGAAGGTAGAGATCTTTTTGGAGCACAAATCCACAGATCATCACTGTGATGAATACCACTAAAAATACCAGCTCACCGGGTATCCATGCAGCTGCGGAATAGAAGATCATACCGGGTGAGTAGACCAGCCACTCGTTAATTTTGGGTGCAAAAAATTCAGGGTAAGCAACAAAATTCGTCAGATCGATCTGAGTAGCAAAGAGAATTAAGATCATGACGATCAATCCAAGTAATCCATTCAGCCATTTTGAATTTTCTGACGTAAACGTTTTGAATCTCCATTTAATCGCATTGATCAGGCCGTAGTTCAACACAATCAAAACGGAGACCATCACGGCCTGGTACACAGTTGTTGCCATCAATCCAAGATATACAAACCAGAATATGTTGAACATCAGATTCACAGGATGCAGAAAACCTGCAATATTCATGTAGTTGATTAGCTTCTGAAGCGGCATCCCCAGGGCAAGCAGTTTTCGGTTATCGTTTAGTCTCAGCCGGCTAATTTTGGTATAGAACAGTTGTGAAAACCAAACCAGGTTAATAAACACCAGATGTACCAGAAATTGAACATCTCTCGTAAACCAGGGATACTCTTGCTGCACTGTGGCATGATCTGAAACAAATACCAATGTAAAAGCGACCCCCACAAACTGACCAAAAATCAGGAGCAGAAAGAGGGAGTAAAGAATGATTGCGCTAACTTCTACACTGCGAAGAGAACGCCACCACAATTTTCCGTTAAGTTCAAAAAAGAGCTTTACCATGTGATATATTGAGAACTATGAGAGCCTGTCTGATTAATAATCGCTCCAGAGCTGATGTAAAATCCTGCCCTTAAACGCTTTTGACAGCAGATCGAAATTACGCCATAAGTAGATTGTAATTGCCCCGACTAAGGCGAACATCACCCATAATCTGTAGGGCTGCCATTCGCCCAGGGGCACAAAAACCGAATAACCAAGGATGAATATCGCGGATGACATTGTAAAAGTCACCTTTTGCGGAATAACCGGATGTTTAAAACTGAATGAACTGTAGCTGGCCTGTTGATATTGATAAAATGAGCTCCAGAGAAAAATGATCATAAAACATAGGAAAAAGAAAGTATTGGCAATGTAGATGGCAAATACGGTTCCCAGTTGAGGCAAGTAGATCAGTTCAAATATAGTAATTGCATAAAAAATGAACAGAGGTACTGTAATTATGCCTAGAAACCGTTCTTTAAGCTGCTTTTCGAACGGAACCGGCATTTGAAGATGGAGTAAAAACTCGCGGTGCTCGTATCCAAACATGTTGGCCATCACCATACCGAGGAGTGCTACCGGGATTGCCGCAAGCATGGTCGTAATCAGTATTGTTGATATTACCCCAAAATCGACCAATAAAAGAATTGGGATATACACCAATGGGATTAACGCAATCGCAAACACCTGAAGTTTATTATACGGATGTGTCATTACGTAGTAGTAGTACTTGCCCGCGTTGTTTCCCAAATACCGTTTTAAAAACTTGAGTAAACTTCCCGCCTCTTTTCTGAATTTAATTGCCGCCGGTTTCATCAAACCATCTTTGGTTTTATAGAAATGATCCCGAAAAATCAGCACTGTAAGTAAGAACAGGAAACCAAAGAGGACCCCGGTTAAAATCAGGCTGTGCTCGTATGATGCAGATTGAAGCAACAGGCCACCCGGCAGCCACATAAACAGCTCTGAAAATCCGGTAAACTGTTCCGCAAAATCTCCGATTACAGATTCAGGGCGGCGGGTAAAAATAGTCAGGACAGTGATCACTCCAAATACTATGAAGATGAAACTGAATACAATAATTCGAAAACGTTTTTCCACCATTCTTAAAAACCGATGCTTGATGGAAAAGATCATTCCGTAATTAAGAAGCACCGCTGTTACCAGAATCGGGATATTCCACGCACTATCAATTTGAAGGGAGAGAAAGATCAACCAAGTAAAATTGTAGATCATGTTTACCGGGTGATATAGGGCCATCAAATTCAGATGCCAGGAGAGTTTACCGGCTGGGTATCCCAAAGCGAGCAGTTTCCGGTTTTCCTCCATATTCAACAGCCGGGTGCTCGTAAACGAAAAGTGCATGATCCAGAATACGTTGGCAAAAACCAGAATAATCAACTGATGAATTTCGGGTGTGAGCCAGGGAAGTTCAACGGCAATTTCTGAACTCGAATCCAGGAAAAGTACAACGAGAGCAGATCCCATCAAGTTGACCAGCATAACCAGAAGAAACAGGCTGTACCCAACCAAAAGAACGGTCTGAAAAGTGGTAAGCCTGGCTAAAAACAACTTCCAGTTCAGGTAAAGCAGCTTGCTGATCATCTGTACATGATATTACTTCAGAAAAAAAGCCCCGAAAAAACGGGGCTTAAAACAACTCTTTATAATTTAAATTTAGAATGTGATTCCAAGGGCAATTGAGAGGACTGCGTTTTTCTCACCGTCATCTGCATCGTCTTCAAAAACCGATGTAAATCCATAACTGTATCTTGCCTGTGCGTTGAGTTTCGTAACCCCAACATTGAAATCAAGGCCAACGGCTGCTACTCCGCCAAACTCCGAACTTTTTGTCTGATCGTCAATATCAACCCCGCCAAAAATTTCACCGTCATCAAACTCAGCTTCCGCATTCATATTAAAACCAATGTACGGGCCAATTAAAAAATGTGGAGTAATCGGTCCGGGAGGGCCCAATTGAAATTTTGCCGTCAGAGGCACTTCAATATAATCGAGCTTTACTTTTCCGGACACGCCGCTATCTTCAACCTTTGCACCTTTTTGGGTGTAGTAGACCCCACTTTCGATACCGAACGGTAATGCCGGCACAGAAAACTCTAAAGTGGCCCCAACCAACAATCCGGTTTTTGCGTCGTATTCAAAATCGGAACCGCTAAAATTTGATATGTTCATCCCTCCTTTCAGTCCAATACTGACCGGGCTTTGTGCATTCGCGCTCTGTACTACAACCGCTGCCATAAATATGACAACCAGCAGACTCGTTAGCTTTTTCATATACATTCTCTGTCTTTTTAAGTGTTTTGTTTTATTAAGGATAGATTCCCTCAACTTTTGTTACAACAATTAATCAAATTCGCTCATCAAATGAAATAGGGTTTTCATGATACCTCCAAATAAAAAACCACTCCGGCTTATATCGAAGTGGTTTTTAGAATAGAAGAAATTACCCGGTATTTTCAATCACGATCGGCAAAAATATTGCCTTGGCCTGAATATCTATCTAAAACAGAGCTGGAATGTAACGATCTACAACTTTTGAGTAGACTTACAATATCTCTTTCAGAAACTGTCCGGTATGGCTCTCCTCAACAGAAGCTATCTCCTCAGGAGTACCGGTTGCAACAACCTGTCCACCGCCAAATCCACCTTCCGGACCAATATCAATAATCCAGTCGGCAGATTTTATGACGTCCAGATTGTGCTCAATGATGATGACAGAATGTCCCTGATTCACAAGATCGTTAAACGACTTCAGCAGTTTTGCGATATCCTCAAAATGAAGTCCGGTGGTAGGTTCATCAAAAAAGTAAAGTGTGTGATCGTTGTTTGTCTTGGACAGGAATTTCGCCAGTTTCACGCGTTGTGCTTCCCCCCCGGATAGCGTGGTTGCACTCTGGCCCAGTTTCAGATAACCAAGCCCAACATCATCCAGCGGCTGAAGTTTATTCACAATCGAATTCTCATCCACAAAGAAATCGAGAGCATCACTCACGCTCATCTCCAATACATCGTGGATATTCTTCCCGCGATACTTCACCTGAAGAATCTCTTTTCTGAAACGAGTTCCCCCGCACTCTTCACAAACAAGCTCGATGTCGGCCATAAACTGCATCTCGATCTTCTGAACACCTTCTCCCTGGCACGCTTCACATCGCCCGCCCGGTACATTAAATGAAAAGTGCCCGGGTGTGTATCCCATAATTTTAGACTGACGTGTATTTGAAAACAGATCGCGAATACCGTCAAACGCCTTGGTGTATGTGGCCGGATTTGAACGTGTTGATCGCCCGATTGGACTCTGATCCACCATCTCTACCGCTTCAACATGGCGCAATCCACTCAGTTTTCGATGACGGCCAATCTTCTCTTTCCACGTTCCAAGTTCGTTCTGAATGAATGCATAGAGTGTATCGTGAACCAAGGTCGATTTCCCGGAACCTGAAACCCCGGTTACACATACCAGTTTACCAAGCGGGAATTCTACGTCTATACTCTTCAGATTGTGTTCGGATGCGCCCTCCACAAGCAGGGATTTTCCATTTCCTTTACGGCGTTTTTTTGGAACCGGAATCTCCTTTTTCCCACTCAGATATTTTCCGGTCAGCGTGTTTGATTTCAAAAGTTCATCATAGGGACCGCTGAATACGACCTCTCCGCCATAAGTTCCTGCAAATGGACCGATATCAATGATATTATCCGCCGATTTAATCATCTCCGGATCGTGTTCTACAACCAACACGGTATTCCCGATATCCCTGAGTGACTTCAGAATGTTTATCAACCGATCGTTGTCTCTTGGGTGAAGCCCAATAGTCGGTTCATCCAGAACGTACAGACTGCCAATCAGTGAGCTTCCCAGCGAGTTCGCAAGACTGATCCTCTGAGACTCACCACCGCTCAATGTATTTGTCAGACGTTCCAGTGTGAGGTAGTCAAGTCCAACCTCATCCAGATATTTCAGGCGTTTCCTGATTTCATACAGAATCTGACCGGCCACTTCTTTTTCAAAATCGGTAAGCGTCAGTTCCTCAAAAAATTCCCGGGCGTAGCCAATAGTCATCTCAGAAACCTCACCGATATGCAATCCGCCCACTTTTACATAGAGAGCATCTTTTCGAACACGGAATCCTTCACAATCCGGGCAGCGGCTGTAACCACGGTAACGGGAATAAAGCACACGCATGTGAACTTTATAAAACTGACTCTTTACATCCTTAAAAAATCCGTGGATTCCTGTATAACCGTCTTTACCATTCCACAAAATACGCTTCGTATTCTTATCCAGATTTTTATAGGGAACATCAATCGGTAGCTGCTCTTTGGCCGCAACCTTGATAAAATCCTTCAGGTATTTACTAAATTTTGGCGAATCGAACGGAGCCACAGCACCGCCGCGAATCGTCTTGTCGTGATCGGGAATCACCAGATCTTCATCAATGCCGGCTACGCGGCCAAATCCTTCGCAGGTGTCGCAGGCACCAAAGGGATTGTTGAATGAGAACATCTGTGGTGTCGGCTCCAGAAACTCCATTCCATCTCGTTCAAACCGCTCACTAAACGGGTACTCTTTCCCATCACGAACTTTAATAGAGCATCTGCCATTTCCTTCTCTGAATGCCGTTTCAATCGAATCGGCCAAACGGCTTCGGCCTTCATCATCTTTTTTCAAGGCGAGACGATCAACCAATACACGGTAATTTTTCGGTTTGATTTTTTTCGGATCTGCATCATCACCGCTTAAGTCGACTATTTGCTCATCATCAACTTTCAGCAAACGTGTGAGTCCTTTCTCCTTCAACACGGTCAGCTGCTCTTCCATCTTTCGCCCCTCCCTCAAATCGATCGGAAAAAGTACATAGAATTTTGTTTTCTCCTCAAGCTCGTCAAACAATTCCTTGATGATAGTCTCGGGTGTATCTTTCTGAACCTGCTTCCCGGATTTTGGAGAGATTGTTTTACCGATCCGGGCAAAGAGCAATCTCACATAATCGTAGATCTCCGTGGAAGTTCCAACCGTTGATCGCGGGTTACTGCTGGTTGTTTTCTGCTGAATAGCCATCGCCGGCGAAATCCCCTGCATAAAATCGACATCGGGCTTGTCCATCCGCTCCAGAAATTGACGGGCATAACTCGACAGACTCTCCACATAGCGCCGCTGTCCTTCGGCGTAGATCGTATCAAACGCGAGACTCGATTTCCCAGATCCGGATACGCCCGTAACAACCGTAAGCTTATTTCGGGGAATTTCAACATCAATATTTTTGAGGTTGTGAACCCTGGCCCCTTTTACTATGATGGGCCGTTCAGAACTGGGGATTCCGTTTTTTGAACTTTCTTTCTTTTCGATGGTAGATTCGCTCATGAAGCGTTGATTAGATGATTCCGCAAACGTGTTAAAATACGAAACTATTTACCCGAATGGCAGAATGGATTTATACAATAATCCACAACAATCAGATCAGCCTAATGCGTTCAGTGGTCCACCGCTAAGGCGCCGTGAGCACGGAAGTGAATGATACCATAAATGTCCAGTTGCTGCATATAGAGGATTTTGGGATTGATCAACCTGTCAGCACCCGCCGGATCTGACAGCGTTAAAGGATTTCCCGGCGTATGAAAAATCAATGTTATTGCATTTTTAAATTCCGGAGGAATGCCCCGTTTGTAGCCACCGAAAGAAAACCCACCTTCGCTCCGTAGGAGCGTCCTTTTATCCATAATTGTGATGAGAAAAAGATCACCGAAAGGAGGCTCCTCCGGAGCCATTTATGATGTCTCTGAGAGTTTCTATAAACAGGGAACTCCTGACGGAGTTTTTTTGAAACCCAAATAGGCAATTAATTTCGGAGTTGATAAAAGACATGTGGTTCAGAATCAACGGTTTAAGCGATACGTCAAGTGTAACTTCTGGAAAACAACCATTCAAAGTTGTAGCTAACACACATTCCGGAGGAATGTCCTGTTTGTAGCAACCGATAGAAAAACCACCATCGCTCCGTAGGTGCGACCTTTTATCCATAATTGTGATGAGAAAAAAAACCCCGAAAGGAGACTCCGCCGGAGCTATTTATGGTGTCTATAAGAGTTTCTATAAACACGATGAACACTAGTAGTGCCATCCTTACGACGCTGTCAGAAATTCCGCTTCGCTCCATATGCTGACAGGTCGGAGTAGATGATTCTCTTAGTTCTTAACGGCTTTACCCTCCTTCCCTAAAACTAAAAAACCCTTCTCCAATGTTATTGAAGAAGGGTTTGGTAGAAATAATTAAGGTTTAGACTACTCCGGCATAGACACTACTTCACCGTTGATAATCACACCTTTTACATGAGTCAGATACTCAAATGGATCACCGTCAAACATGGCGATGTCGGCATCCTTGCCACGTTCAAGGGAACCTACACGATCTGCAATACCCAGAATTTCAGCCGCACCGGCAGTCAAGGCGTGAAGTGCATTCTCCATTCCCAAACCGTTTGCAGCCGCAATCCCCGCTTCGTAGCGAACTACACGGGTTTTGGGCACATATCCCTCATATCCGCTTTGGAAGGCAATCGGAATACCGGCTTCTTGCAGTTTAGCTGCAGTTTCAAAGCTGATATTCTTCATATCGCCACCCGGTCGGGCCATTGTTGGGTGAATAATCACCGGTATACCGGCTTCCTTGATTTCATCTATCAGAAGATAGGCTTCGGCAGCTCCTTCCAGAACCATTTTAAAACCAAACTCTTCCTGAATTCGAAGAGCCGTATTGATATCCTGCGCAGTTTGAGCATTTACCAGAGCTGTAATGTTTCCATCAATCAGATCTGCCAGAACTTCAGATTTCAAATCAGTTCCATCAGAATCGCCTTCAGCGCGTTTTTCGGCGTAATCCTTTGCACGGATCAACTCCTGTCTCAACACGGCCACCGCTTTGGATCGGGTTCCCGGTGAGCTAAAATTGCTCCTTACTCCGGAACCGAGAGTCATAGACAGCATCGTCCCGTCCTGCACCAACGCTTGATCAACCGTGGTTCCAATTGGTTTTACAATCATCATCTGTCCGCTAATTACAGCGCCGGGACCGTGACCGGTCTGAATAGTAGTAACCCCGTGATCCTTCAAATATTCAACCAGAAATTCTCGGGCATTGTAGGAGTCTGATGCTCGCAATTCAGGCTGAACAGCTGAAGAGGTTTCTAGCTGATCCTGATCGTGGTCCTGGTTGTAATAACCGGCCAGACCAACCACAGAACGCGCGTCAATAAGACCGGGTGTTACTACTTTGGCTTCATGCACTTCATATCCTGAGGGAATCCGAACACGACTTTCCGGTCCAACCCGCTCAATTTTTCCATCGCTGATCAAAACCACGCCGTTTGTAATGGCGTTGCCGTTCATGGTATAAACCGTTTCACCTTTTACGGCGATCTGAGCTTCTGCTGTATCCGCAAAAAGGGACACCGCAAACATCATTACTATCAGGGCAAGACCTGAAAATTTCACTCTGTGTTTCATTGCTTTCATTCTTTTGTTCATCATAATTCAGCCTCCTTAGTGGTGTGAGTGAAGTGTTGCAGCCCGGAAAATATCGTAACCGCCGGTTGCATATTTTCCTTGTTCAGGATCTTCTCGGTCCCACGCTTTTTCACCTTCAACCCAGGTCTGTTCCACATGCGTATAGACGCTGAATGGATCTCCCGACAAAATGATGAAGTCTGCATCCTTTCCACTCTCCAATGAGCCAACCCGATCTTCGAGGTCCAGCATTCTGGCACCGGCAAGTGTTAATGACTCCAAAGCTTTTTCACGGCTCATACCTTCTTTAACGGCCATTGCCGCCATTCGGAATAGAAACCGAGAGTCTACAATCGGATCGTCGGTATGGAATGCCACATCCGCACCGGCTCTTTCCAGTTCACGTCCGTTGATATCGAAAATCTCAATCGTCTCCATTTTACCGCCCGGAGAATCCAGCCCGATAATGGATGAACCGATCACACTGGAGGAGTTGGCAATTTCATCAGCCACTTTCCACGCTTCACTTACGTGTTGCAGCACCAAACGATACCCAAACTCTTCAGACAGGCGAATAGCCGTCAGTATATCATCATGGCGATGGGTATGGTTGTGAACAATTCGCTTTCCTTCCAGAACTTCGACCAGAGTTTCCATCTCCAGATCTCGGGAAGGCATTTTTTCAGGATCCCCGTCCGCCTCTTCGATTTTGTTTTGATAGTCCTGAGCTTTTAAAAAGAGTGATCGTACCATTGCAGCAGATTTAGCCCGGGTACCGGGTGTACCACCGGAACGCAGTGGATTGGTACCGTTTGCCATTTTCAATCCGCCGTATATACCGGTCTCTTCATCTACCACAACCAGCATATCTTCAATGGTGTTGGCCGGCATGGTCTTTACATATATCGTCTGTCCGCTCATCAGGTGACCTGAACCCGGCATAATATTTACCGTAGTCAATCCACCGGCAAGCGCCTTGTAAAAGGTTTTACTTCGCGGGTCGATCGTATCCATGATGCGAACATCCGGATGCAATGTTGCCGAGCGATCGCCACCGTCGCCTTCCCCAATGTGGGAATGGGTATCGACCAGTCCCGGCATAATTACTTTGCCGGAGGCGTCCACACGTACAGCATTTCGCGGAATAGAGACGGAGCCCGCCTCGCCTACAGCTTCAATTTTTCCATTTTGTACTACCAACACACCGTTGGATATTACTTCTCCCGTAATCGGGATAATCTCCGCACCTTCAAAAACATGCGGGCGATCTTGAGCTTGCAGGCTGATAGTCCACAGACACAACATCACAAATACAGTAAGCAGTTTTCTCATAAATCTGACTCTGTTTGGTTTATATTTACGTGTGAAATTAACATAGTTAAACGGAGCCTGTTTGTAAAAAGAAATAAAGACTGGCTTCAGGCTTCAGGCTTCAGAGGCGAGTTACGGAGAGAAACTGAAAGATGAAAGAGAATTTTGCTAATACGCTGAAAAGAAGGAAGATAAACTTCTCCTCTGGAGAGGAGACAGAATCCGAAGTGTTCAGCGGAGGATTCAGAGGTGTGTTCCGCGCTGAATAGAATACTTACCTCAATGATTGTAGAGAATTTGAGATCTTTACTCCAAACAACACACCCCTCGCTAAATAAAGCCGACCAGGTCACTTTATTTACGCTTTTCCCCTCTCCGGAGGGGAAAATTTAGTAGCCGGAGCTGTGTGATTGTCGTTACGGAGCAGAGCTCCGGACGAGGGAAGGCTCACATCTCAAATCTACTTAACAGCGTTCGTTATCTGATCCACAAAATCGAGCTTCTCCCATGTGAATTCATTGCGGCCAAAATGCCCGTATGCTGCAGTCTTTTTAAATCCGGGCTTTTTAAGGTCCAGCCGTTTTATAATTCCGGATGGTGTAAGGTCAAATGTTTTCATGACGGCTTCGGCAAGCTTCATATCGTCCACTTTTCCGGTCCCGTAAGTATTCACGTTAACCGATACCGGTTCAGCAACACCAATTGCATAGGCAACCTGAACCAGGCACTCATCCGCCAGCTCTGCGGCTACAATATTTTTAGCGATATGCCGGGTTGCATAGGCCGCGCTTCTGTCTACTTTCGAAGCATCCTTGCCCGAGAAAGCACCGCCACCGTGTGCACCGCGACCACCATAGGTATCTACAATGATTTTTCTTCCGGTCAGCCCCGTGTCTCCGTGTGGACCGCCAATGACAAATTTACCTGTAGGATTAACGTGCAGAATAGTATCGGCATCAATCAGTTCTTCCGGGATTGTGGTCCCGATCAGATGTTTTTTGATATCCTGCTTGATCTGAGCCTGCTCAACCCCTTCATCGTGCTGTGTTGAAATTACAACCGTGTCGACTCGCTTCGGCTGCTTATTTACATCGTACTCTACCGTTACCTGACTCTTACTGTCCGGTCCCAGGTAAGGCATCAACGCCGTCTCTTTTCGGATATGAGCCAGTTTTCGAAGAAGATCATGCGAATACTGCAGCGTCATTGGCATGTACTGTTCAGTTTCACGATTGGCGTATCCAAACATCATACCCTGATCGCCGGCACCCTGTTTTTTCTCTCCTGCTTCATCAACACCCTGTGCTATATCGGGGCTTTGCTGATGAATCGTAGTGAGCACTCCACATGAATCGGCATCAAAACGATAACTCGCTTTGGTATAGCCAATATCCCGGATTACTTCCCGTACAATCTCCTGTACATCCACATAAGATTCGGTTGTAACCTCTCCGGAAACTACGGCCAATCCGGTTGTCACCAATGTTTCAACCGCAACCCTTGAGTTTGGATCGCCCTTCAGCATTTCATCTAATATCGCGTCTGAAATTTGGTCTGAAATTTTGTCCGGATGTCCCTCTGATACCGATTCGGAAGTAAATAATCTTTTCATCAATTTTGTCTGTAGAAATTAATTCTTTGATTTAAAAAGCGGATTGAAAGTACGAAAATTTTGTAAGGTTTTCACTCAAAGATGACTTTATAAAACCTTCTTAGTTAACCTGAAAGAAGTAAACGATCTCACTTTATGAATGAAATCTGCTCGATTTATGAAATTAAAGTTAGGCTTGGGATGAATAATTTTGATGGATTTTCAATGACTTCCTACTGAAAAATCACTCATCCCCTGAAAAGAGATCACCATCGCCTGTCGAGCCGGATTGATTAATCCCAAGGTATTGATACGCTTTTGCAGCTGCCACGCGTCCTTTTGGGGTTCGCTGCATAAAACCTTCCTTAATCAAAAATGGTTCGTAAACCTCTTCGATCGTCCCTTTATCCTCACCAACCGCAACACCAAGTGTGCTTAAGCCAACCGGTCCGCCATTATAATTTTCAATAATCGCTTTCAGGATACGGATATCCATATCGTCCAGACCATTTTGATCCACATCCAGTGCATTCAGGGCCTTATCGGCAATCTTATCGTCGATCTCCGTCAACCCATCAACCTGGGCAAAATCCCGAGTTCTTCTCAGCAGCTTGTTCACAATGCGCGGCGTTCCGCGACTTCGGCGGGCAATTTCGTGCGCACCCGACTCTGTAATTCCAAAGTTGAGAATGTGTGCCGTTCGGAGAGCAATTCTTTGTAAAAGTTCAGTATCGTAGTAGTCGAGCCGCATATCGATCCCAAAACGAGCGCGAAGTGGAGCCGTTAGTAATCCTTTTCGTGTGGTAGCCCCAACCAACGTAAAATGATTCAGATCAATCTGCACACTACGGGCATTAGGCCCGGAATCAATCACAATATCGAGCTTATAGTCTTCCATTGCCGAGTAGAGGTACTCCTCAATCACCGGATTAAGCCGGTGAATTTCATCGATGAACAGTACATCTCCCATTTCCAGATTGGTGAGCAGTCCGGCCAGATCTCCCGGCTTTTCTAGCACAGGCCCGGTAGTCGGTTTGATCTGAACGCCCATCTCGGCCGCAATGATATAGGCGAGCGTAGTTTTCCCCAAACCCGGCGGCCCCGAAAGAATAACATGATCGAGTGCTTCGTTTCTCTTTTTAGCCGCTTGAATGAAAACATTCAGATTGTTAATCACTTTTTGCTGGCCAACAAACTCATTCAATGATGATGGTCGCAGATTTTCTTCTACCGTAAAATCTTTTTCTTCGGGGTCTAAAAGAGGGTTTTGCAAAGCGGTACAGATCTGATTTGTTTAAACTTTGGTAACACTATAATACTTAACTTAAATCGAAATTGCTTCATTGCAATTGTGCCATGACAAAATCGTCATTTTCACCCGATTCGTTTTCTAAAAAATTGTCCGCCGGGCAAAACAAGAAATCTGTCAATTTCAAAAAGAATGAAGTATTGAGTAATAAAGGTTTAAAACCGGATTTAACACAGAGTGACTTAAAGATATTCGGCAAGGAGTACTTCATCAACTATGAATTGAGCTGGTTGAAATTTAACTGGCGAGTTTTACATGAGGCCCAGAATCCAAATAATCCCCTTCTTGAAAGGGTAAAATTTATTGGCATCGTCTGTTCCAACCTGGATGAATTTTATCAGAAACGTGTGGGTGGACTTAAACGTCAGTTTCATGCCGGTGTTACTGAACTATCTCTGGATGGATTATCGCCTAAAGAACAGCTCGTCGCAATCCGAAAAGATATCGGAAAGATGATCCGCGCCTATCGCGACTGCTTTTTCAACGACCTTTTACCCAACCTCAGAAAAGAGGGAATTCGAATTGAAGAGTACAAGAATCTGGACAAAGACTTGAAAAACAAAGCGGATGATTATTTCCTAAAGCAGATCTATCCAATCATCACACCGCTGGCTGTTGATGAAGCACACCCGTTTCCATTTATCTCCAATAAAAGTCGTTCTCTGGCTATTAAGCTGAGAGAAAAAAACTCCAATAATTATCTCTTTGCAAGAATTAAAATCCCGGCCAATCGCCCGCGCTGGATTCCTCTGCTGAATGAATCTCAAAATGTTATCCTGCTTTCTACAAGCGATTTAATTAAACAAAAGATCTCCACCTTTTTCCCGGGTATGGATGTAGAATCTGCACATATTTTCAGGGTAACACGAAATGCCGACCTCGAAAGAAATGAGGAGGAAGCCGACGACCTGCTCGAACTGATTGAGGACGAGCTTCGTGAACGCAGGTTTGCTGAGATTGTACGTTTGGAAGTTGACAAAAAGATGCCCGAGGATGTAAAGCAATTTTTACTGAATCAATTGAAGATTCAAAGTCATGATGTTTTTGAAATGGACGGCCCCCTGGGTTTGGCCGACGCAACGCAGCTCTATGATATCAACGGTTTCCACCACTTGAAATATGACCCATGGACTCCCGCACTCCATCCTGTTTTCAAGCATGGGCTCGAAGAAGAATTGCCGGATATTTTTAACACCATCCGTAACGGTGATTTTATCGTACATCACCCTTATCACAGTTTTGAAACATCAACCCAACGATTTGTTGAAGAGGCGGCGAAAGACCCAAAGGTTCTTGCCATTAAACAGACTCTCTACAGAACCTCAAGTGATTCACCCGTAATGCATGCACTTATACGCGCTGCAGAAGCCGACAAACAAGTTGCTGTTTTAGTAGAACTGAAAGCCCGCTTTGATGAAGAGAGAAATATCTCCTGGGCTCAAAAACTTGAAAAAGCCGGAGCTCATGTATCTTATGGAATTGCGGGTTTGAAAATTCACACCAAGCTCACCATCGTTGTTCGTGAAGAGGATGACGGATTGAGAAGATATCTCCACATCGGAACAGGAAATTACCATCCGGATACGGCCCAACTTTATGAAGATCTAGGCTATTTCACATGCCGTGAAGACCTTTCATCCGACGTCACCGATATTTTCAATCTCTTGACCGGATATGCGCCGGATCAATCCTATAAAGAGATGCTGGTTGCTCCTAAACATATGCGCAACAAAATTACAAGTCTCATAGATTACGAAATCAAAGAGGCTAAAAAAGGGAAGGATGCACGAATTATTGGGAAGATGAATAATCTGGAAGATCCATTGATCATTCAGAAACTTTATGAGGCCTCACAAGCCGGTGTTAAAATTGACTTAATTGTTCGCAGCGTCTGTAGGTTAATACCCCAAAAAAAAGGATTGAGCGAGAATATCAAAGTGCATACCATCATCGGAAGGTTTTTGGAGCATTCCCGCTGCTACTACTTTCATGGGGGCGGACAGGATAAATACTTTATTGGTTCGGCCGACTGGATGCATCGAAATTTGGATGCAAGAGTTGAAGTACTCTCACCCATTTTAAATCCAAATTTAAAAGAGTATCTGCAGTTTCTTCTGAATGTAAATTTGCGTGATAACCAACAGAGATGGGTATTAAAACCGAATGGGAAGTATAAAAAAATATCTCCCCAAAAAGGAGAAGAGAAGGTATCGGTTCATCAGTTTTTAATGAACCATGTTAAATCAATGAAAGCACCTATTCCCGGCTTAGGCCAAAGCTAATATCTCGAATGGCGCTTACTCTGGTTGATCAGAATCGTGCCCCAATTCTTCATCCAGATTTTTCAATAGAGAGGCAGCTGGCTCAATAAAGCGACCTTCTAATAAGTACGCATTATTCACTGCACTCCTCGCGTCTTCCAGCATTTCCAGGTTTAGATAAGCATTTCCAAGAAACCACCATGCTTTTTCGTTAAAAAAGCGGCTCATAGCATCTGTTTCAGCGGCAGACTCAAAATAAACCCTGGCTTGATCATAGTCTGCCATATTGTAATAAAGGATGCCCAGGTTCATCTCTATTCTGGCTTTCTGTTGTGGATCGGGATCTTCAAGCAACAGCGTCTTAAATTTTCCTGCAGCACTCTCCGCATTACCCTCATATGCCAATGCCAGTGCCCTGTTAATTTCAACATCAACGGAGTGGGAAGTTGTCCCCTCAGAGCGCATGATATCAGAACCTGACATTTCATCAATCTCAATCTGAGAAATTGAACTCAGGTGAGGGTTATCTGTGTCTCCCGCAAAAAACAGTTGCATTCCAAAACTCAAGATTACGACAGCTGCGGCAGCAATAATCCACGTTTTGTTATTATTCCGGGTATTTTCGGGTGTGCTTTGAGATCGTGAATGAATGGAATGAATATTTTTTCCATTCTCATCTTTCGCCAAATCTCTTAAATGAAGTTCCGTTTCGAACCACTTATAATACTCCGGGTTATTGATAAATTGCTCCCAAAGGTTATCCACTTCCTCTCCGGAAAGATCTCCATCTATATAACGGGTAATTTCTCTATAGATCTCTTTTTCAGACATTTCTCTTTACTTGCCGTTCAATAGCTCTGTTTGATTTTTTTCACAGTACTCAGTTGTAAGGACCCGTTTTTTAATAATCCTTACAAAATAATTTCACTTTTTTAAATATGATTTTCCGCACAAGAGCTTAACTGCTTAATAACTCTGTGCTTGCGCTGCCATGCATTATTCAGGGATATATCAAAATTCTCGGCAACATCCTGTGCATCTGCCTCCGGATGCTTAAACAAGAATTCAACCAGCGCACGATAGTGAGTTTTTAACTTTTTGATACAGTGCTTCAATATCTTCTTTCTGTCGTCATTTACAAGATTCCATATCTGTCCCTCCTCCACATGCGGTTCTTCGCTGAGTTCTTCAAGTTCATTTAGGTTATGATCTCTCAGTAAATTCAGATAGGTGTGCCTTGATGCCTTCATCATATATTTTGCTAATCCGCCCGGATTATCTATAACGTCATCTCTGATTTTTGGAATCAGATACTCAAACATTTGCTGAACAGCATCTTCTGCATCATGAGGAGAAGCCCCCATCCTCGCAATCAAATATTTTTTTAGAATTAAAAGTGAATCTGAACAGATTGAATTGACTGACGTCTTATCCCCTTTTTGAAGCGCCTCCACAAGTTCCGAATAATCCATACCCCTATAGATTTTGTTCCTTTAAAATCTGAAGATAACGGTTGATCTGATTTGAGCAAATTAAAATATCCGTAAAAAAGCGTAGGTAACTTTAGAATTAACCTGCTTTTCCAGATTCACCGAATCAGGTTTTTGTTTCTAAAACTGATGTATTGATCTCCAGCTATAATGATATGATCATCGAGTGGAATACCAATCTGCTTGCCGCTCTCAACAATCCGGTTTGTCAAATTGATATCCGACGCAGACTCTTTGGCATAACCTGACGGATGATTGTGAGCTACCAGGATGGAATTGGCCTGATTTAGAATCGCCTGACGCATCACCTCCGGTACATCAACCACGGTGGCTTTATTTCCACCCTGACTGATTCTTTTGTAACCGGTCAGTATTTTCGCATTGTTCAAAAAGGCCACATAAAACTCTTCGTGTGGCAGATCTCTCAATCGCGGAGCAAAAAATGCGGCCGCATCATCCGGTGATGTAATTTTTACCTGATCACCCAGCGATGCCAACTGTATCCGTTTGGACAACTCAAATGTCGCTTCAAGAGTTAGCGCTTTAACTTTGGCAATTCCGGGAATCACCTTCAGAGACTGCCAATCCTGCCGGGACAGATTTCTCAGGCCATCAAACCGGTCCAGCAGCGCCCGGGATGTGTCGATCACGTTCATTCCTTTGGTTCCGGTTCGAAGCAGAATGGCTAAAAGTTCGGCATCAGACAGAGAGTCGGCCCCGTATTTTAGAAGCTTTTCTCTCGGTTGCTCATCCGGCTGCATGTCGCGCACAGCCCGTCCAAAATATCTCCCTGTATCAAATTCTTCTGTTTTCATATCTCTTTTTATCTGTAAGAGGGAAAAACAGAGAATTCCTTACAGAAAAAATTCAGAAACGTTGAATACTGAACGCCGAATATCAAATGATGAAGCAGAAAGTTGATGCCTAGGGATTATTGTTAGGGTCTAAAATCATACTATGTTAACGAGTTAGTGGTAAGAAATTAGCTTATGAGTTTTTTTCAACCACCCCTAAATCCCCTCCTTGAAAATGAGGGGACTTCTAATGTTACCAAATTCAATGATTTTTTATCGAACTCACGCTATATCAGGAACGGACAATACTTCGACATTAGGTATTCAACATTTGATATTCTTCATTCCTTATCTACCCGGTACTCCAGAATATCTCCCGGCTGGCACTCCAATGCTTCACAGATCGCCTGAAGAGTAGAGAAGCGAATGGCCCGGGCCTTTCCCGTCTTCAGAATGGAGAGATTCGACATGGTGATGTCTACCTTCTCAGAAAGTTCTGTCAGCGACATCTTTCGCTTGGCCAGCATTACGTCCAGATTTACGATGATGGCCATGGTTATACCGTTAAGTCTTGTTCATTTTGAATAGGAATAGCTTGTTCCACTAATACAATCAATATGAGGATAACAACTGCAACATTTAACAATTCCGGAGATATGCCTGCAGTCAAAGACTCATTAAGTCTTGTGCTCTGATTTAGAAAATAGATCATCCTTCCAAAAATAACTGCGTAAAGAAAATAACCAGCCATGATCAATCCAAAAAAAGCGTAAACTGCATATTTGAGTTCTTTGGTAAACAATTTTTGACCCTGACGAAATCTTAGTAAAGTCGCTGCAAATATGAGCAAACACAAAAGTAAATACCCTCCGGCATGGTAAGCAAGCACCCAATTAAACTGAGACTTCCAAAATGATTTATTCTCGTCTGTAACCATAAAAGAAGGGTGACTAACAAGCCCGGGCATCAATATTCCGTTGGCCTCTAATTGATCTTCTGAAATCTTTTCGAAATCATTAATCGGGTAACTTAAACCTGTTATTGTAACATAAAATCGGGACCGCTGATCATAATTAGCAGAGTAATTTACTTTTGTAACATTTAGATATCCGATTTCATAGACCGACTGTTGATTGTCTGATACTTCACTTTCAAAAAAACCGTTTATCGCCTGATACTTCTGGTAGCCGTTATATGCAATAAGTATCATCGCAAACCCCAAAAAGCCAAGAACTATTGTTTGAAATACAGATTTCGGAATAAAGTCACCCTCCAGATAATTTTTTCTGTTCATATTCTACACCGTAAGTTTTAATTCCTGATACATATCATGCCCTTTTTCAAATACTGCAGCCAAAGCAAAAAGCAATAGACCAAATACAAAACTTCCAAGTTCAAAATTCAGTCTTATTGAGATTTCATTAGCGACCATAAGTTCTTCAATGGGTACTATAAACAGCTGATACATAAGCCATTCAAGAGGCTTGAAAGCAATGATCAAACCGGCAATAATTTTAAGTCGTTTGATGTTCATTTGGGTGAAAACCTGATCATTCCAGGCTGATTTTAGGATCATCCGGAGTTGAAAAAAACCAAACAGAAATAATCCCAATCCAATAACCAAAGAGATCATCATTCCGACATAAAGGCCGAAGCGGTTATTCATGATATAATCCGGATTAAGGGAAGCTGTGGCTGAGTTAATGCTGATCATGGACGAGTCGATAGCTGTTTGAAGAGTAAGCTGATCAGCTTCTACCGGAATTTGAATATTTAAAGTCTCCAGCGTTAGACCAAAAGTATGTTTGGTAAAAATGGATCCAAGTATCAGTATTGCGACTCCACACAGTGCATACCACAGAAAGTTGATAATGGCGTATGAATAGTAAACTGAATTTCTGTCTTTGAGTGAATTCATAACCTAAACCGTCAGTTTTTGTTCTTCGTAAATTTTACTCCCCTCTTCAATGATGTAGCCAAACAGCACGAGAATCATCCCCACCAAAATAAACTCATTCATATAGCCACTTGAACCACTAATCGCACTCCCCGATGCAGACAGTTCATCCCGGATCAAATAGGAAATGAGAAAGCCTCTGAGGTAGTAATAAATTCCAATTATCACCACTCGTATTTGAAATAGACTCTACAGGCATGCCTCCCACACCTCCATCATGGATAAAAACAGCTAATGTGTAGGCCACAATAATTAACATCATCACTGCACCCAAGAGTGATAGAAACGCCAAACTACGAGGCAGTGAAAGTCCCTTTTCTACATTATGAATCATCTCATATCGAATTAGATCATAAATATCTCACTCCTATTATCAATAATTATTTATTGATATACAATAAATATTTGTCTTTTAAAGAAATTCCTAACGAATATATGCCTCATAGTTATCAGATGAATACTCCAGGTGAGTAGTTAAAAATATCCCAACCACTCGTGGCACGACTTTAAGGCGTGCCACGAGTACAAAAGCATGATATCCGGGCAGTGTCTCAAACAAAAAAACCGGCAGACTCTTTCGAATCTGCCGGCTCTTAAATTGTAGATTAAAAATCTAAGCTTAACTCGCTTCTGGCCTCTTACCTCTCGCCAGTACCATCATTCCGCTCCGCCCATCAGCGGCTCGTTTATAGCACGGATACTGGAGTTCGGCAATCCCTCCGGGTAGTGTGTTTTACTCAGGTCAAGTGCCTCAATGACCATTTTAAGATGCAGCTCTTTGGAGTTCTCGTAAAATGATTGAGCCGCACCGGTCAGTTTTGGCTTACCGTGAAGCGGTTTATCACTCACACAGAGCAGCGTAGCAAACGGTACACGGTAGCGATACCCATTGGTTGCCACCGTAGCCGACTCCATATCCACAGCCAGGCTGCGGCTGATGTGAATCTGCTCAACGGTTCTCTTTTTGATAAACTCCCAGTTTCGGTTAGCCGTCGTATACACGGTACCCAACCGATACTCTCTTTCATATTTATCCATCACCTCTTTTAAATAGACGTTTAACAGATGATTTGGCGTGATCGGAATGTTGAGCGGTAATATGTCATCCAATACCTTATCCTCGCGCATAAAACCGGTGGCTAGAACAAAATCGCCGATCTCCTGGTGATTTCTCAAACCGCCACAGTGACCCACCATCACCATCGCATCGGGGCGAAGAACAGCCACGTGATCAGAAATCGTTTTGGCGTTGGATGGCCCCACTCCCATGTTGATCAGTGTAACACCTTTATTATCGGGAAGTTTATGGTGATAAGCCGGCATCTGAACAGATCGGTCCGGTTTTACGCAGTCCGGATAGCGTGCGTTAAACACCTCCACATGCATATCGTAGTTAGTAAAAAGGATGTAGCGCTGAAAGTCCTGAGGTTTTGTGCCGGTGTAGTGTTCCAGCCTGTTCAGGGAAATATCGATCCGTTCCGGCGTAAAAAGGAAGAGCTTTTTCTGGGTGATATCCCATTCATCCTCGTCGGCATTATCAAACAGGTTTGGGTCATTCATTTCAACACGCGGGCGTGATGGAAAAATCTTTACATCTGCACCTTTCTGCATCAGTTTTTTCATCTCGCGGGTCAGATACCAGCGATATGCATGAGGCAATGCCATCTCACCGGTTATGATTGGATTGTGCTCCGACCAAGACCTTTTAATCATCAGCTTTGGATAGTCTCCCTCATCATAGATTTTCTCCATCAAGTCGCATGCCTGATTTGCTAAATCATCGATTTCCTTTTCGTTGCTGATTGAGTCTTTCGTAATTTCTAGTCGTTTATCCATAAAAAGTTTACTGATGAGTGATTCATTCAAATTTTCCAAGCCCAGATGGGAACTGCTCAAAGATAAGAAACTCTTTGAAACTCCCATTTTTTCTCTTCACCAATTAGAACTAAATCCGGCCGTTCAGGAATCCATTCATCCTTTCTATGTTTTGAAAGCTCCCGAATGGATTAACATGTTCCCGCTTACAGATAACAATGAGATCGTATTAGTGGAGCAATATCGCGTAGGAGTGGATGAAACCACCCTCGAGCTGCCCGGCGGAATGGTCGATCCGGGTGAATCGCCTTTGGGTGCTGCTAAACGTGAGCTTCTGGAAGAGACCGGGTATAAATCTAATGAGTGGAAATTGATCGGAAAGACCAGTTCCAATCCGGCTATTCTGAACAACTTCACACATCTTTATATCGCCAAAAACTGCTCCTATACCGGCAGTAATAATCCCGACGGATCAGAAGATATCAAAGTGCATAAGATACCTCTGAATGATTTTCTGGAACTCGTGCGGGACGGCACAGTCCATCACGCCATCGTATTGGCTGCAGTAGCTCAGTTTCTTTTGAGTGAGGGTAGCAGCAGGTAGCAGGTAGCAGGTAGCAGGTAGCAGGTAGCAGGTAGCAGGTAGCAGGTAGCAGGTAGCAGGTAAAGTATTTTTTAAGACCCCATTATGCAAAACCACTACCTGATACTCCATACTTACTACTCAAAACCTGATACTCATATAAAGAACCCAATAGACAAACAGAGCCCTTTTTACTACCTTTCGGATCTCATTTAAAAATCAGGAAAACATGATATCAAAGCGAGCCCAACAGCTATCACCATCAGAAACTTTAAAAATTACAGCACGAGCTAAAGAGTTAGCCAGAGAAGGTAAGTCGGTCATTTCTCTCAGCGCCGGCGAACCCGATTTTAAAACACCGGCACATATCTGTAATGCGGCCATTGAGGCTATTACAAATGGGTTCCACGGATACACCATGAACACCGGAATGCCGGAACTTCGAGAGGCGATCAGCACCAAACTTAAAAAAGATAATCGCTTTCATTTCGAACCCAACCAGATCGTCTGCTCCAACGGTGCCAAGCAATCGATCGGGTTTACTCTGTTAGCCACAATTGATCCCGGGGACGAAGTGTTGATTCCCGCACCTTACTGGGTTTCATATCCGGAAATGGTAAAAATGGCAGATGGTAAACCGGTCATCATTAACACCACCTTTGCGAATAATTATAAACTTACTGCCGAGCAGCTTGAGGAGGCGATCACAGAAAAAACAAAAGCCCTGATCCTCTGTTCTCCGTCTAATCCTACCGGCGCCTGCTATACCAGAAATGAGCTCAAAGAGTTGGCCGATGTACTGAAAGATTATCCGGATCTTTTGATTATATCTGATGAGATTTATGAGTATATCGTTTTCGACCAGGATCACGTGAGTATTCTGAATGCAGCTCCTCAGTTGAAAGATCAAACTGTTATCATCAACGGATTTTCGAAAGGGTTCGCAATGACGGGATGGAGATTGGGATACATGGCCGGTCCCAAGGAAATCGTGGATGCCGTGGCAAAAATTCAAAGTCAGGAAACTTCTGCCCCTTCTTCGATATCTCAAAAAGCGGGACTCGCCGCCTATACCGGCACAATGAAACCAATCCATGATATGCGCCAGGCATTTATGGAGCGTCGTGATTTCATCGTCAAAGAATTGAACTCGATGAATGGCGTTGAATGCTTTAAGCCATCCGGTGCATTTTACGTGTTCCCGGATGTTCACCAATTACTTGGAAAAACAACCCCATCGGGTGAAAAAGTTAACACAACCACCAATCTTGCACTTTACCTGCTTGAAGATCATGGAGTAGCTACAGTTCCGGGGGATGCATTCGGTGAACCAAACGGTCTGCGTCTCAGCTATGCCGCTTCCATGGAGAATTTAAAAGAAGCTGTTGTCAGACTGAAAAGCGGATTTGAACTGCTGAAATAATTCTGACAATCTTTTTTCGAATAGCAAAATGGCACAATTTCTGCTTTCTATTCGAGTAATTTATTAACCAAATTAAACTCTCAATACAATGCCAACATACGAGTATAAAAGAGAAGACGGATCCGTTTTTGAAGTTTTCCAAAGTATGAGCGATGACGCTCTGACTAACTGCCCCGAAACCGGACAACCGGTAAAAAGAATGATATCAGGTGGCGGCGGAGTCGTTTATAAAGGCACCGGCTTTTACAATACCGATTATAAAAACAAATCTGCTGCACCGGCTTGTGAACCTGCATCCGGTAGTGCGTGTGCCTGTTCTACAGAATCTGCTAATTAACTCTATCTATGGAAACTCCCAAATCTGATAATCACCGAAAAGCGATTGAACAATTTGTTCAGGTTTGGGGAGAAATGGCATCCGCCTGGGGAATAAACCGGACGATGGCTCAGATCCATGCGCTCCTCTACGCAGAGGGAGAACCATTGGATACGGACACTATTATGGAACAGCTGAGCATCAGCCGCGGAAACGCCAACATGAACCTGCGTAATTTAATGCAGTGGAAACTGGTTCAAAAAGTTCACTATAAAGGCCAGCGAAAGGACTATTTTTCGGCTGAGCAGGATGTATGGACTATAGTCTCCCGAATCGTGGAAGAACGACAGCTGCGGGAAGTAGCCCCTATCAAACAAAACCTGGTAGATACACTTTCTATCATTGAGCACGAAAATGAGTTGAGCCGGGACGAAATCGAATTCAAAGAGAGAATTGATAACTTTGTTGAATTTCTTGAAATGTTTGATCGATTCACCAAAGCGCTGCTTCCCTACATCAACAAAAAAAATCTCACTTTTCTAAAGCACCTGGTTAAGCTTGCGGAGGCTCATCAATCCCTGAAAGGAAGCAATCAAAAATCAACAGAGGATTCATAACCCACATGGCTAAAACCAGTAAAGAGATTGGCAATGAAGGTGAAGATATTGCGACGGCGTATCTTGAATCGAAAGACTGGCTAGTCTTTGACCGGAATTACTTTTTTGAAAAAGCAGAGGTTGATATCGTTGCCACCGACCGGAATTATATTATTTTTGTTGAAGTAAAATATCGGACCAATACCTACTTTGGTGAACCTGAAGATTTCATCACGCCTAAAAAAGAAGAAAATATCCGAAAAGCGGCTGAAGCGTGGCTTTATGAAAGAAAAATGGAAACCGCTGTTGCCCGGTTTGACGTTTTATCAATTGTGCAGGAAAGAAATGAAGCCCCTCAAATCAAACATTTTAAAGACGTTTTCAGATAAACAAAATGTCCCTGTTTGATTGGCATCACACTATTTCCGTAATTGAATTAAAACTGGAACGGCACTCCTTATTGATGGCAAACAGCAGAACAAAGCTAACCCCGGCAGAATACTTGAGAAGTATTCTCTCTATTTTGGTTTTCTTTTTCATGCTGATAATAATGACACCCATCATTCTGCTTTTGCTGATCTTTTCCCTTGGCAGATTAAGCAGCTTTGTTGTTGAGAAAATTGCTCCTCTTATTGTTAAACCTGTATTTCCCGTAGCCGGAATTGACTTTAAGATCAAAAAACATAGCGGAGAAATACACTATCCTGCCGTTTATATTATTAATCACAGTTCAACTTTAGATATACTTACCATACTTGCCTTGGGTCTGCCCAGGGTTCGGTTTGTAGCAAAATGGCAGCTTCAATACAATCCACTTTTTTTTCTGTTGGGAAGGTTAACCGGCCAGGTTTTTATTCGTCGCGAAAAGTCTGACAAAGCTGTTCAAACGCTTAAAAAAAATGTGAGCCGAATTAAACGAAATGGCCTTACGGTTATGCTCGCTCCCGAAGGATCGAGAAAACATCCCGGTATCATTGGCCCTTTTAAAAAGGGTCCGTTTCGGATGGCACTGGATTTACAATACCCAATTGTTCCGATCTACTTTGAAGGAAACCGAGAGTTAAGCGAGGGAGGTTTTTTGCTTACAAAAACCGGAAGTGCAACCGCACATATTTATCCTCCAATTGATACTTCAGATTGGGATTTAGACAATCTGGATAAGAAAATTGATCAAGTAAGAGACCTTTACATGAAATGGGCAGGCGTAACGGAAGAGACGAATAACAAATAAAAAAGCACCCCGTAAGTCAGAGTGCTTTTAAAAATGAGCTTGACGATAAAATCTATTTTTCTCTATAGAAGTAAATTTTTTTGTTATTGGCGTCTTTGCCGCTCTTTATTTTCACATTATTTTCCTGATTGTACTGATATACTGCCGTCCGCATCGAGTTTACACTCTTTTCATTAGTATAGCTAACCTCAACAGCCTGACCTCCGGGTTCCAGTTTATCCAGGGCATCCATCAGCGGTTTAAACTTAGAAGACCTTCTTTTACTTGACTGAACTTGAGAACGTTTTACAAATTTAATATCCATCTTATTATTTTATTATTTTTAATAATTCAGTGTTCAAATATATAAAAGGTTTTCGCATTTGACCATCAGATTAAATTAATTTTTACAATCTATTCCAAAAGTCAAATCAACACTCATCTTAATTGGAATTCATATAATTCAAAATCAGGCAGTTAGAAACTTTTTTTAATATTGTTTTCAAAAAAACTGTTAGATAATAAATATTCTATATTTCTTTTTTGTGTATTTTTAGCCTGTTGCGATTCCCTGAAGTAACGTCCATGAAACCGAAACCAGCACTATTCAATCATGCTTGAAACTACCCGACAAAATTATAAACTGATTGCCATTTTTATTTCTACACTGGCGGCTGGAATTCCTTTGTGGACGCAAACCGGAACTGCTGTAGATTTCACCGCTCCTTCGTTTTTAATTGCCTGGGGTGTATTGGGAATCATCGCTTCATTTGTAACACTGATTGTAGTCAATCTTAAATCCAAAGATATGATTTCAAGTTTTATTATTGGATACATGCTTGCTGTTATTGTCTATTTTGTCAGTCGTATACTCATTTCAAATATGATTCACAGTCAATTTATTCTCTCACTTGCCCTTGCCATTGGATTTGGAATAGTAACCGGATGGATTGGGACATTTATCTGGAGCAAAGTCAAAAAGAAGAAGAGAATCAAGAAAGGGAAGTAGCATACCTTTAAGGAGACACATTCCTTAAGGGGCATTGTCTACTTTATATTTTGACTAGTTACCTCTCCTTCTCTTATACATGCCTTTGCCCTTTAATTCTGCACCCGACCTCTGATCAACCAATTCATTTAGTTCTTTTCTCATTTGACTAGTGGTCGCAGTGTTTTTGCTGTATTACATGTAAGCAAACCTCTTTCTTTTTGACTGGACTTCTTTTATCAAGTCTTAAATATCACAGGATACCCACCCGGGTTATTCACATTAAAATTTAATTACAGGCTTTTAATGTTAATTAGATTTTATTAATATATTAAGGAATCAGAAAATATCGGTAACAAAATTTCTTTTTCTGACTCTTATTTACCAAAGGAAGTGTATTTATATACAATTACTCTCATTTTATCCCTATGAGCTCAAAAACAAATAAAGACCTTATCTACTACGGATTGGTTATTTCAATCATCACACCATTGATCTATGCTTTTGTTACCTGGCTTAACTGGCCTTTGCTAGCTGCGGTTGTATTTGGAGGAGCACTATTCCTTCACTTATTGAATATGTCTAAACACAGCAAGGATTTCTTCTTTAGAATCAAAGAGGAAGGATTCAGTGACAGTCAAGTTAGTCACAAACTATTAGCACTGTTTGGACAGGCAGGTACTGAAAAAAATGATACGGATTCTTAAGAAAGACGTTTGATACTCTTTCTATCTATTCCTTAATCCAGTTCATTACCCAGGCAGTATTTTTCTTTGGGATTTTTCGTGAGGCTTCCTTAGCGAATAAAACTCCTTTGTATATACCTATCATATAGGTCATTGCCGATAGCATCAGTATCGTTGCCTGAACATATAAGCTTAGATGCATTGTAGAGTAAGCAATGCCGATAATTACTAGGTTTATAGTCCAGAAGATAAGAGAGATTTGACTTTCATTCATCCCAGCCCGTTTGTAATTCATTACAAGTGTAAAGGGATGATCGCCAACCTTGTCACCATTCATTTTTATGTAAACCCTATCAATACACCAAAAAATGACCGGGATAATCAAAAGGGATAAAACAAGATTACTCCCATTTGTAATATGCATGGCGTGACCGGAAATCATTGAATTGGCTAGTAAAAATTCTACAACTAAAAAAGCTAACACAAACCCGATACCGTTCCAGCCAAGATTCCCCAATTTCATCTCTTCAATATTTGCGCGGCAAACAGTATACCCTACAATTGAAGCTGCGATAATTAAAGAAAAAAGCGCAATTGCTATGAAGCCAGCAGCCCAAAACCAGACACCCAACACCCCAATGGCAATGATCGCGGATCCTCCACTCAAGTGATTTATACTCACCAGCTGGTCAAAAGCGTGGGAAATGATCACAATAAAGAGGGAAAAAAGTATGATTGCCGCGTTATAGGATAGACCTTCAATTCCAAGTAGCGCAGGGAAATTTGAAATATCTGCGCTGATACCGATCATCAGCACAACCGCGGCTGAGAATTGAATAACAAAGCTCTTTAATCTCTTCCATACTTTAGTTCCGTCAACATACCCTGAGAGAAAAAAGAGAAATAACGAGGAGATCAAATAGGGAGAAAAACTTCTGTATTCGCTATTTCCCCATAATTTGTAGGTAATCAGTACAGCCAGAATAATACCCACTGCCGGGGCAAGGTTATAAGCTGCAGAGTTGTTACCGCTCTTTCCATTCTCATTTGTTATACTCTCGATTATACGGTTTAGCAAACTGTATGAAAATGGAATAATTATACACGTAATCACAAACGCCATCACTGCGGCAGGCAGAATGTAATATAGTTCTAAATTCAACATTTTAATTTACCCCTACTAACTAAAAATTATCTCTGTTCTCTCTACCAAAAAATCAATTGACTAACACAGTCACTCCTGATTTTTTTACCCATTCTTAGATTGTATTTATCTGTCTTAAATCAGGACTACGTAGTTAAGAAAATATCCATTCAAATAAAAGAAAGCCTTAGGTGAAAATGCTTAATTAGCCTGATATCTGATTAGAATTACTTAATCTAAAAGAGACCGTCAGGTCAATTCTTCTCTTTTCTTCTTAATCATTCTTATGAACACCCAGCTCTCTCCTGCCCAAACCCATATTTCTGAGTTCATCCTTAAATGAGTAAGTGGGTACGATTTCCTGAAGTGACGTCCTTAATGATGCTGTTGCACCTTTATCAATCAGGTTAAACAGATTCATGATCTTCATCTCAAGCTCCAGCTTTGTCAACTTACTGCTGCAAATTGCTTTAAAGATCTCTACATGCTCTGTCTTTAATACTCCCTCTTCCGCATTCAGTAACTCCTCAAACAATTTCTCTCCGGGACGAAGACCGGTGACTTCAATGTTAATATCTTTACCGGGTTCCAAACCATGTAAGCGGATTAAATCGTGGGCCATATCAATAATTTTGACAGGCTCACCCATATCAAGAACAAAAACCTCACCGCCTTTACCCATTGAGCCTGCCTGCATAACCAGCAAAACAGCCTCAGGTATGGTCATAAAGTATCTCTGCATTCTGTCATCGGTCAGGGTAACAGGCCCTCCATTCTTTATCTGCTCCATAAATAACGGAACAACAGAACCACGGGAACCCAGAACATTACCGAACCGGACCGAGATAAATTTCGTCACACAATCCCCGTTGTAGGACATGCAGATCTCTTCGGCCACTCTTTTTGTAGCTCCCATCACATTTGTAGGGTTCACTGCCTTATCGGTTGAAACCATTACAAATTTATCCACCATATACTTGCAAGCCAGTTCCGCCAAAATACGGGTACCGCCAATATTCACTTTTACAGCCTCTTCCGGATAGCTTTCCAACATCGGAACATGCTTATATGCCGCAGCATGGAATATGACATCCGGTCTGTAATAATTCAGTATCTGATCAATTTTATGCTCATCGATTACACTTGCAACACACGGTATTACATCAATGCCCGACTCTGCAAGTTCATTCTCAACATGAAACAGCTCTGTCTCGTCGATATCAAGAGCGATTAACTGACTTGGTCCCAACTTCACACACTGTCTAACCAGCTCGCTGCCAATTGAACCTCCGGCGCCGGAAATGAGCACCGTCTTGTTGCTGATACTGGCGGCAATTGAGTTCATATCCAATTTCACAGGATCGCGACCTAAAATATCCTCAATGCTGATATCACGAATATTTTTCACCCCAACCGGGTCATCCGTTAAATGGTGAAACGAAGGTAAAATCTTAATTTCCATTTTTGGACGGATGGACTTCACGTTATCTATGATGTCCTTCAACTCACTTTTTGGTATCTCAGGGTAAGCCACTATCATCATTTCAGTAGGGCTCGACTCCAGGTACTGATACATATCCTGCAAACCTCCTCTGCAACGTACTCCATGGATCATAACGCCGGGTATACTTCTTTCATCAAACAGTGCATTAACAAAAAGATTCCAGCTGCTGTTTCTCCTGATATCTCTCAGTATTTGCTCTCCCTCGGTCCCGCCGCCCAGTATGATAGCGTGCTTCTTATCTCTGCCGGGCATATCAACTAACTCGATTAGCACACGCTTGCTGATTCTGAACGCACCAATCAGCAAAATGCTGTTAGCCAACACCAGTGCCATGTAGTTGAGCTCTGTATTGCCGGGTTCCCATAAGATATTTGAGATCACGACAGTAAATAGTCCACCGGCTGTAATCCCTAATATGAGCCTGATAAGTTCCCGGAGTCCCGTATACCGCCACGTAACCACATACATTTTAAATAACCCAAGCCCGGTTAAAATCGACAAGGTCATCAGTGCCGAGTAGCCAATAATAAATGAGAACTGATCAACGAGAAGCACGGCTAATAGCTGATAAGAAATCAGACAGGATAGTACAATGGCGATGAAGTCCCCGGTCAGAAGAACCAGCCCTCTCGTATATTTATTTAGTAATTTGTAGCGTTTATTGAATATTTCAGTTTCCATATGAATTCCCCTTTCTCAAAATCTTTTTGCAACACAGCAGTCAAAACACACTCTACAAAAAGAACTCTACTCTTAATTCAATTATTGAATCATTTTATTTCCAATAAATGGATGTATTAATAAAATCAGTTTTTATTGAAGCTATTCAATTATTTCGGAAAGTCAGATTACAATCTCTTAATTAAACAGTCTCAATTATTAATTTTTATGAGCCCTAAACCACAAGACCTCGATTTTCATTAAAAATAACTCAAAAAAGTTTACACCTCTTTCGCTGATTAAGAGTTACCCAACACCTCCTTAATCGCGTTTAAAACTCTCCATCTTTCTTCATCGCTTAGATTACTGCCGGATGGCAAACAGAGCCCATATTCAAATAAAAATTCTGATACTCCATTTTTGTAAACCGGGCTTTTCCCATATAAGGGCTGAAGATGCATAGGCTTCCACAAAGGCCGGGACTCAATGTTCTGTTTTTCAAGAGCCTGGCGTAAATGCTCTCTGGTGATACCGTCTGTTTCATCAGGATTTACCAAAATCGTTGTTAACCACCGATTACTTTTATAGCCATCCGGTTCTTGAAGAAAATAGATACCTGAACCTGACTTCATCTCATCGTTGTCAGAAAAATCTTTACCATTACCTTTATACCAAGCACCTTTCAGATTCTCAAAGTAGAACTGATGATTTGCTCTTCTTGCCGCAACCCGTTCATCCAAAACCTTCATCTGTCCACGGCCTATCCCGGCCACAATATTACTCATTCGATAGTTATAACCGAGCTCAGAATGTTGATAGTGAGGAGCGTCGTCCCGGGCCTGTGTAGACAAAAACCGCGCTTTCTGCACAATCTCTTCATCATCACTTAAGAGGGCTCCACCACCCGATGTTGTAATAATTTTATTCCCATTAAATGACAAAACCGAAATTTTACCGAACGTGCCACATTTTCGTCCATCTATTGATGAACCCAGAGCTTCTGCAGAGTCTTCTATCACCGGAACACCATATTTTTCAGCAATGCTCAGAATGGATTCCATTTTAGCCGGCATGCCGTAGAGATGGACCACTACAATGGCTTTGATCTTATCTCTTCTCTCACGTAAAGCCTTTTCAAGCAGCACCGGATCCATATTCCATGTTTCCGGTTCAGAGTCGATAAAAACAGGCTGAGCTTCCTGATACTTAATCGGATTAGCTGTTGCAGCAAATGTGAAGGATTGGCAAATGACTTCATCTCCCGGTTTTACACCGCACAAAATCAAACCCAGGTGAATTGCAGCTGTTCCGGTAGTTACTACAGCAGCATGCTTCCTGCCGGTGTATTTCTGTAGATCCTCCTCAAAACCATTCACGTTTTTTCCAAGGGGTGCTATCCAGTTTGTTTCAAAGGCTTCGTTTACAAAATCAATTTCCTGTCCGCCCATATGGGGCGAGGAGAGATATATTCTATTCAATGCTTCTCGATATAATTAAGTATTAATGCCTAACCATAAAGTAAAGACAAATTCATTACTATGAACTATCAATAAGAGTAAGCTCATAAATATTACACCTTTCTAATTATCCCATAAAAGCATCAGTTTTACTATTTCTTTTAATAGATTTACGTGTTGGCGTCCAAAGCAAATATCCCTGAGAGATTATTTAATTTTTTAATTCGACCACAGAATAGAAGAGAATCAACATGAATAGAATTCGATACATTATTTATACCACTTTATTCGCTTTCTTATTAACATTGCATGCTACAAATGAAGCGTATGCACAGAAGGTAGAGTTCGGTGTCTCGGCAGGTTTAAATGTGAGTACTCACCTCAAGAACTTTCAGTTTGAAGACGGGGATATTCAAATCAACTTTAGCCCCGAGGCATCCATGGGCTTCAACGGCGGACTTATTGTCAGAGCACCAATTTCCCAATCCGTTCGTTTTCAGGCAGAACCTTCTGTTATAATGCTTGGTGCTAAATACAACGACAATTTTGAACTGCGGGGTTTTGATTTTCAATCCGACAGCAAAACTGATCTTCTCTACTTACAGCTGCCGTTATTGATCCAAATTAGCACTACACCGCCCAAGAGAGTCGTTTACGGACGGCAACGCGCCGAGACTACCTACCATTTAACCGGAGGCGTTTACGGAGGCTATTTGCTTAACGCCAAGTTTAGCGGAACAAACAGCGGTGCACCTATCGGTATTCAGTTTGAAGGTGACTTTTCTGAAGATGTGATGAATCAATACAAACCGTATGACGGAGGCTTGATTTTTGGCGGCGGAGTTGAACACGGAAATCGTTCTAAGATTGGACTGGAAGTGCGTGCACTCTTCTCCGTTATAGATTCCGGTAACCGTGACACCTTTGAAACGTTTAAACCACAGAATATGGGTGTTACAATTGCGGTTTATTATGTGATTTAGTTGGCGTCTATCAACACCAGAAAAGATTTGCAATCATAAAAATCAAGAATAGCAGATTCTAATTACTAATTTGATATAAAACCTATGAGAGTCCTAAAGTTTGGAGGAACATCATTAGCGGATGAAGTCGCCATAAAAAAAGTTTTATCCATTATAAAAAATAGGATTAAAGACGAGCATATCATTGTAGTTACATCTGCATTAAATGGCGTCACCGATCAATTATATGAACTTAATAAACTTTGTTCTTCGAATAACGCTCAATATCAAGACCTGCTAGAAGCCTTAAAAGAGAGGCATTATAAAATCATCGATAATTTATTAAAAAATATTGAGCACGAGAGGGCCACAAGGCAAGTAAAAAATACTTTCATAGAATTAGAAAATGCACTTTCAGTAAAAGCCTACTCTCCAAAAGATTTTAAAAAAAAGCAAGATTACGTTGTTGGGTTTGGTGAAAAGCTTTCAACACAGATAATTACTGAATGTCTTATAAGTCTTAAAATCAACGCATTGTATACAGATTCTAGTAGGCTTATTAAAACGGATGATAATTATGGTTCAGCAGCAATTATAGAAAATCTTACCTACAAGAACATTAAACAGTATTACCGTGAAAATCGAAATGCTGTAATAATAGCAACCGGTTTTATATCTTCAACAGTTGACGGTATTCCTACTACCCTGGGAAGAGGAGGCTCTGATTATACTGCTTCACTTTTTGGAGCTGCTATTCAGGCAAATGCAATAGAAATCTGGACTGATGTAGATGGGCTAATGACTGCGGACCCTAAAAAAGTCGAATCGGCATCTTTAATAACCAGAGTTTCATATGAGTCTGCAAAAAATATGTCTTTTTTTGGAGCTAAAGTAATCTACCCTCCAACAATTGAGCCCGCCATGAGATATGACATTCCCATTTATATAAAAAACACATTCAGGCCAAGCAACCCCGGAACGATCATAGAAAGCAATTCCAATATTAATTATAGAAAACAATACTGTATCTCATCTTTCTCAAATATTTCGCTCATTACATTTCAAAGTAAGGACATTAGTCAGATTGAGAATAGTATGCTCAAGAATATTTTTTTTAATGACAAACTCGGAATTACTTTTGTCACCCACACTAAAACAAATACTGACATCAAATTTGCTTTTTCTAGTCGTCATCAATCGTTAACCAAGTCCAAAATAGATAAATTAATAAGAACTGATTTATCTAAAATTATTACTAAGTACGTATATCACCAGAATCTGTCAATGGTTACAATAGTTCACGATAATGCATCAGCCCTTTTTCATAAAACCATTGTAAATTATCTATCGAAGACTCCAAAAAACATGTTGGAATCGGTTATGTACGATAACAATTCAAAGAGTCTTTCAATCTTTTCCGACAAAAAACATGAACTTCAAATCCTCAACTCAACACATCATCTAGTCTCTTCGTTACCTGAAAATATTATTAACTCATCAATTAAAAATCTATACAAAAACACCATAAGTACTTGAGCTATTTAATTCATTCCTTCAGAATCGAGGATCTTTAATTAAGTGATGCTCTAGTAATTGATTTATTTCTTTTTCCACTTCTAAAATTGAGTACCCATATTTCTCACATATGGACAGTAGATCTCTCTCTCCATCCAAAAAATTCAGCAACCGCAATCTGCGCTTAATTATTTCAGAATGCGATAATTTGGAGTTCAGATCTTCAAATAAATTTCGCTTCCCCAAAAACGGTTCTCCATATGTTATTTGATTCTCGTAAGTAGTATTCAAATCAAATGACTTTACTATATCACTCAGAATCTTTATCAATTCAACCATTTTATCAAAATTCATTAGACTTTTGTTATCCAACGACGTGTGATACTGAGGATACTTCGAAAAGGGTGTTCGCATCATTACCCCAACCGGAAAGTTGAAGCCGGGTGAAGAGTATTGACGCTCATCACTGCCTATTGGGTCAAATGGAAGCGTATCGAAGTTCTGATTACTATTTTCAAGTACATGTTCAGCAACTCTATCCGTAAGTGAATCTTCCTGCCTGGTTTTTTTATAGGTAATTGAACCATCGTCTCCACAGCAAGTAAGTACAAATCCGGCCTTAAGTTTATTCTGCAATTTCTCTTTATTCTGATGCAGATAACAAATAGCCCCAATCGTTTCAGGAGCGATCACAAATCGGATACTATATTTTCTATTCTTTATTTTTTTCAACTCATTATAAAGAAACGCCAATGTTAAAGGTCCTGAAAGCTCATTGTTTGCCATACTCGGGTGACATAAGTAGCTGCTAAACAGGATTTCTTCATCCAATTCACCCGGCAATACTAGATCTCCATAGGTCAGGCTCCCTTTTTTGAGACTCGAATCGATTTTGACTTTATACTTTCCTTCTCTTGGCAGGTTTTTAAATGTTTCGTACGTAACACAAAACCCCCATCTTTCTTTATAATAAGAAGCTATATATGGAATCGCCTTGGGTAAATCTTTCTTATAGTGCAAATGATTTACTAACTCATCATAAGAAACTTCTCTATCCACCGGTACTGAATAATTTACTACATGAAGGTTATTTTTATGAAAGTCAGCAATTTTTTTTCCTTCCGGCGTAATTATATATGCATCTTTGATATTCCACTCATCCGGCACCTCCCAGTCAAAAACTTTTGTACCGCTTGTAATTTCATGCAATTGCAGAGGAATGATTTTTTGGAGAATCCTGAATGAATCCCTCAATCCATCACCGGTTATGCTCCTGCATATAGGCCATAATTCGTCAAATATTTCTTCTATATCACCAGCACTCAGTCTAATGTCACTTTTATTATCGTTGAGGTCCCTTTTTATCATCTCTTTACACTCTTTAAAGTTTTCTTGAGTTACCAATTCTTTCTAATTATGCAAGATTGAAAATTTCGTTCTGAGTTTGTAGTTATTTCAATATGAACCTACAGTAATTACAAAAACCATTAACCACAATCTATACAACAGTTTAAATACAGTAAATGTAAGCTGTAAGTTAGAGAATAATAATTTCACCCTAATCCATTTTATCATTTAGATTGGAGTTAAATCGAAAATTAAAAATTCAGGGGTATGGAAAAAGTTTTAGTTACAGGTGGAGCAGGATATATTGGATCAGTTTTGGTTCGATTGCTGCTCGAAAAGGGGTACAACGTTAGAGTATTTGACAATTTAAGTTTCGGCGGGGAGTCGATTGTAGATCTTCTGAATCACGATCGTTTTGAGTTTCTCAAAGGAGATATGAGAAATGAAGATGATTTAAAAAAAGCAGTAGATGGCATCGACTACATTGCACATCTTGCAGCGATTGTAGGTGATCCGGCTTGCCGTAAATTTCCGGAAGATGCAAAAGCAATAAATCTTGAGGGTTCCAAAAGTCTCTACTCCATTGCCAATGAAGCCGGTGTGAAAAAATTTGTCTTTGCATCCACATGCAGCAATTATGGAAAGATGGATGATCCTGAAGCTTATGTAAATGAGGATTCGAAGCTGGCGCCTGTTTCACTCTATGCAGAAACCAAAGTTGCTGTTGAAAAGTATTTATTGAACCAGCCAAAAACGAATAATTGCAAACCGACAAGTCTCCGCTTTTCAACAGTGTACGGGCTCTCACCCCGCCCTCGGTTTGACCTTACCGTTAATGAGTTTACACGAGAGCTTGCACTGGGTCGAGAACTTGTAATTTTCGGGGAGCAATTCTGGCGTCCTTACTGCCATGTTGTTGACCTGTCTCGCTCTGTTATTGAAGTGTTTGAGGCTGATGATGAAGCAGTGGCTTATGATGTGTTCAATGTGGGCGATACAGACGAAAATTATCAGAAAGAAATGATTGTGAACGAAATTTTGAAGGTCATTCCCGATGGTAACATTAAATACGTTCAGAAAGATGAAGATCCCCGCGACTACAGGGTCTCATTTGATAAGATCAAGGATCGACTGGGTTTTAAAATAACAAAACGGGTACCTGATGGAATTAAAAATATCAAACAGGCTGTGGTCGATGGTTTCTTCCATGATCCTGATGATTCAAGGTTCAGCAATATTTGAGTCAGATTGAAACAGACAAAACGCCAAGTTTGATTTGCTAAACATTACCAGCAAATGGTTCAAAGAACTAAATGAATAGAACTGACCCATTGGAATTTGGTACTTGTTATTTAGAATTTCACCCTTAGAATTTCGATTTTCTTCTATCAACAATTTTATCGCATCTATGAACAAATTCAATAATACAGTTTCCTTTATACGGGATCAATTCAAAACTCCTGAAGCCTTTATCCCACTCCACGAACCCCGGTTTAAAGGTAAAGAGCGTAAATATTTAATAGATGCCATCGACTCTACATTTGTATCTTCAGTAGGGGCTTATGTGGATAAATTTGAAAAAATGATGTGTGAGATTACAGGGGCACAGTATGCGGTGGCCACAGTGAACGGTACCTCGGCTCTTCATGCTGCCCTGATTGTAGCAGGTGTGAAACCGGAAGACGAAGTAATAACCCAGCCGCTCACATTTGTAGCCACAGCCAACGCCATTGCCTATACCGGGGCAAAGCCTGTATTTACCGATGTAGACCGAGACACAATGGGTCTTTCACCTGCCAAACTCCAAACGTATCTGCAAGAAAACTATTCCAAAAAAGATGGTGGGGCATTCCACAATAAGAGTGGAAACAGAGTCGCAGCCTGTGTGCCTATGCACACGTTTGGTCTGCCTTGCCGTATCGATAAAATTCAACATATCTGTGAAGAGTGGGGAATTCCGCTGATTGAAGATTCTGCCGAATCACTTGGAAGTACATACAAAGGAAGGCATACAGGAACTTTTGGAAAACTCGGAGTATTCAGCTTTAACGGGAACAAAACGGTAACCTCAGGCGGGGGCGGTGCCATTGTTACAGATAACGAAGAGCTCGCAAAACTGGCTAAGCACATTACAACAACCGCCAAAAAACCTCATAAGTGGGAATATATACATGATCATGTTGGTTATAACTATCGGATGCCCAATCTGAACGCAGCACTGGCGTGTGCACAGCTCGAACAGCTCGACTATTATATCGAAAACAAGCGCGAACTAGCCAAGAGTTACCGGGATTTTTTCAACAACACCGGAATCGGCTTTGTCACCGAAATTGAAGGTGGATTCAGTAACTATTGGCTCAATGCCGTTTACCTTAAAAACCGGGAGGAACGCGATCAATTTCTGGCTTTCACCAACGAGCAAGGAGTAATGACAAGACCGATCTGGCAACTCATGAATAAATTGAAGATGTACCGTGATTGTATGACAGGAGATCTTGAACATGCCGAATGGCTTGAAGACCGCATTGTAAATATCCCTAGCAGCGTTAGGGTATGAAGCAGAAACCAATCATATTGGTCGGTGGAGGCGGTCACTGCAGGTCCGTAATCGATATAATCGAAGAGGCAGGGAATTACAGCATCGTTGGTATTACCGACAAACAGGAAAAGATCGGCGAAATTGTTAGTGGCTATAAGATCTTCGCAGAGGATGAACGTCTTCCCGAACTGATCAAAAAATATAAACACTGCGTTGTGACCGTGGGCCAATTAAAGAGTGCCAAACTAAAAACGAAGCTCTTCCAATTTGTAAATGAATCAGGCGCAAAGCTTCCTGTTATCTCCTCAACACGAGCATATATTTCAAAGAATGCAGAGATCGGAAAAGGTACTGTGATAATGCATGGTGCTATCGTAAACGCCGGAGCATCAGTTGGAGAAAATTGTATCATCAATACAAATGCCATTATAGAGCATGATGCAAAGATCGGCGATCATACACACATCTCCACGGGAGCAGTTGTGAACGGCCACTCCACTGTTGGGAGCCGCACGTTGATAGGAAGCGGTTGTGTAGTTTTGCAGCAGGTTAGCATCGGTGATGATATTATAGTAGGCGCAAACAGTACGGTGATTGAAGATCTAAGTGAAACGGGTGTCTATGTTGGTTCACCTACAAAAAAGGTTCATTCACAGAATGAGCATTGAAACGGTATATATCTTAATTTTAGCAACCTTTTCGCAACTCAATTTGATATGAACTCACTTTTAATTTCATTCTAAACAATGTCTGAATCTGTTTGCCTTTTTACAGTAGTTTATCCGGGATGTGAGCCTTATCTCGACCGGTTCATGCAGGCTGTGGAGGAACAGGATTATAAGGAGTTCGAGCTACTGGTTTTGAATGACGGGCTTCAAAATTTTGATCACTTTGCAAAGAAAACAGAAAGACCGGTTCGCTCAGTTGCTGTTAGCGGAAGTATTGCAGCCGTTCGTGAAAAGGGTATAGCTATGCTTGCTGAAAGCGACTATGATGTGATTATTTTCGCTGATGCAGATGATTACCCTGCACAAAATCGAATCGAAATAGCGATTGGGAAGCTGGAACAGTGTGATGTTTATGTTAACGATTTGACTACTGTTGACAAATATGAACAAATTCTGACAAAAACCTACTTCTCTCACCGGCTCGGCAGTAGGTTCGAGATTACCTCAGACTTTATTCTTCAAAAAAATATCATTGGTTTGGGCAATACCTCTGTAAGAAAAACAGCTCTGCGAAAAATAAAAATCCCGCATGATACCATTGCTGTTGACTGGCTGCTGTTTACTGAGATGCTGCATCGTGGACAAAAAGCTATTTTCACCAACGACACAACTACATTCTACCGTCAACACGAAGAAAATACGGCAGGCTTCAAAAAACTGTCGCCCGAGAGACTGGAGCACTCCCTCAAAGTACAGTTACAAAATGCTTCCTATTTTAGAGAAGAGTCGAAAAGCCATCTTAAGTGGCATAAAAAACTTGTTAAACTACAATCCACCATTACTCAAAACGGATATATTAAAGACGACTATATAAATAATCTAGAATTGATGCTGCCTCAGTATCCGCTGTGGTGGGAAGAGATTAAATACTTAAACGAAATCATACAGAACTCATGAACATTCAACTCACACCCGGCTTTACCGTAGATAACTTCACCAATCCATACATCATAGCAGAAATTGGATCCAATCATAATGGTGATATGGACCTTGCCCGTAAAATTATTGATGCGGCTGTGAAAACCGGTGTTCATGCTGTTAAGTTTCAATCCTGGACTCCTCAATCTCTTATTGCGAAAGAGGAGTATAAGGCGAACACCGTTTACACGGACGATCCAAAAAAGCATTGGGGTTCACTTCGTGAGATGGTTGAGGAGTACTACCTCCGTGAAGAACAACACGCAGAACTGAATGAGTACTGTAAGAGCAAGGGAGTTGATTTCTGCTCCACTCCTTTTTCTGAAGAGGAGGCCGATCTGCTCATGGAGTTGGACGTCCCCTTTTTCAAAGTTGCATCGATGGATATCAATAACCTGAGGCTGCTTCGTTACCTTGGCAACACCGGCAAACCGGTGATCTTATCAACCGGGATGGCAACAATGGGAGAAATTGAGCAGGCCATACTTACTGTTGAAGAAACAGGTAATAAAAACATCGTGCTACTACACTGTGTATCGGTCTATCCTCCTGAAATGGAAACGATCAATCTGAGAAATATCACCACACTGCAGCAGGCATTTGGTTACCCGGTCGGATTTTCGGATCACACCATCGGTTCAGCTATCCCCCTGGCATCTATTGCACTTGGAGCCTGCCTCATTGAAAAGCACTTCACCATAGATAAAGACCTGCCGGGATGGGATCACATGATTTCAGCTGACCCGGATGAAATGAAGGTAATCACATCAGAATCAGAAAACATCGTTACCTCACTCGGTTCAACCCGCAGGGTAATTTCAGAAGCTGAGAAAGAGAAAATGCCGAAAATGCGCCGAAGTATTGTGACTTCCCGAAGTCTCAAAAAAGGAGAAATTATTCAGGCTAATGACATTTTATTCAAACGTCCCGGTACAGGCATAGCACCCGATCAAGAATCTATTGTGGTGGGCAGAAAAGTAATCAGAAATATAGACCAAGATGTTGTATTGAGATGGGATGATTTTGAATAAAAAATAATCGTATAACATTGGCTCCGAAGATTGATCGGTTAGCCTTAGTAAAGACTCACGATTTTTCAGAACAAATGTAATTACATTATGACCAAAAATTAAACCATTATGATTGCGATAATACCGGCCAGAGGTGGATCAAAAGGTTTACCGGGTAAAAACATTAAACCCTTGAACGGAAAACCACTCATTGTATACACAATAGAGGCAGCACTCACATCAGACTACATTTCTGAAGTAATCCTTACTACAGATAGTGATGAAATAGCCTCAGTTGCCCAAGAAGCCGGTGCAACTATTCCGTTTATGCGACCAACTGAGCTTGCCGGAGATAAAAGCAAAGCGATCGATGTTTACATATACACCATCGAAAGACTCAAAAAAGAAAAGGCTATTGAAGTACACGATTTTATTGTACTTCAGCCAACCTCCCCCTTGCGCCTAAAAGAAGACATTGATGCATCCATACAATTGTTCAGGCAAAAAAAAGCAGATTCCGTCATTTCTGTGACCGAAGCCTCCCACCCACCGGTATGGGCGAAAAAAATAACCCCCGAAGGTACCCTTTCAGACTATTTTCCCGAGTATTCAACAAACGCAAACCGACAGGAAATTGAACCCGCATACATGCCTAACGGTGCAATTTTTATTTTTAAATATAGTTTACTTAAAGATAAATACAGATACTATTTCAGCCGAACTTATCCCTATATCATGCCGGCAGAGAGATCCGTTGATATTGACTCTCAACTTGATTTTGATTTCGCCGAGTTTCTCCTTAGTAAATAGAAATCTGTTGCCTGAGTTTAATCATAGGTTATACTACTGATTTCTTTTGACATTCTAACTTAAACTCAACAAAATTAAGGGTAACTAACTGCACCTTATAGCTTAATTCCATAACATTAAATACAGCAGATAGTAAATTTTGTAGATTAAATAACGTGAGTTCGACATAAGAATCTTGAATTTGACTCTCCCCTCCTGTGTAAGGAGGGGTTGGGGGAGGTTGCTTTGATGATTTCAGGCTTCAAATCGAATCTGAATTTGATTTGAACTACCTCTAAATCCCATCATCGAAAAAGGTGGGGATTTTTTCAATGCCTTTACATTCTTTTTATATCGAGTTCACGTTAAATACATTACTGAAATTTCCTTCTTAAAACTTCTACGAAACGGGTTAAATTTAAAATACGGAAATGCACATACAATCAATTCATTTCAGCTCTTTGAATGAATTGATTCTATTTCAAAATACGGGTGGCTTATGAAAAATTTTGAAACCAATCTTATAAATAAAGATTCATCTCTGGAAGATGCTATAAGACTATTAAATCACATTTCAGATAATCTTCCTAACCAGCCTCTGACTCTCTTGGTTGTAAATAGCGATAACCGGTTGTTTGGAACTTTAACAGACGGGGATATCAGGAGGACTCTCCTTGCCGGTACAGCCATGAAAGATTCAGTATCGTCATTTATGAACAAAGACTATACTTTCATCAAGAAAAATGGATTAAACCATTACAATGTAAAAAAATACGTAGAAGAAGGAATTCAACTTATTCCAATGTTGAATGACAAAAACCAGATTGTAAAAGTTTATGACTTAAGTGAAATCAAATCGATACTGCCCATTGAGGCTGTTATCATGGCCGGCGGTGAAGGAACCAGACTCAGACCACTTACATATGATACCCCCAAACCTATGCTGCATGTGGGTGATAAACCCATACTGGAAAGAAACATGAACCGGCTAATATCCTATGGAATTGAAAACCTTACAATTTCTATTCGTTACTTAGGTGAACAAATTACATCCTATTTCGGAAATGGAGAACAAAAAGATGTTAATATCAGATATATTCGTGAGGAAAATCCGCTGGGAACTGCCGGCAGCCTGAGTCTTATCGATTCTTTTCATGCCGAAACAATACTTCTTACAAATTCAGACATATTAACTACGCTGGACTACGAAGAGTTTTATCTCGATTTTGTAAATCGAGGCGCTGACATATCCATCGTTACTATACCTTATCGCGTAAAAGTTCCTTACGGTGTATTTGAAATGAATGGTGATCATATTGCTGCACTCAAAGAAAAGCCTGAATACACTTACTACTCAAACGCCGGAATCTATCTTATTAAAAGAGAACTGATCAATCAGATTCCAAAAAATCAGCCTTTGGATATTACTGATTTTATTGAGCAGCAAATTTCCAACGGAAAGAAAGTTACATCATTTCCTTTTTGGGGGTATTGGCTGGATATAGGTAAACATGAAGATTTTGAGAATGCGCAGAAAGCCATTCAAATCCTTGACAGTTATTAATTATATATCCACCTATGTCTACCCAAGCCAAAGAAAAAGTTGTATACGTAGTTCACTCTATTGATACAGAAGGACCACTCTATGAAAGCCTGGAAGCGACTTTTGAACGCCTTGAGAAGATTTTTGGCCTGCAAATTGAACCTACCAGCGAAAATCTGCGGAAGATACAGAATCAAAAATTGGATTTAGGAGGGTTGGAAGAACAGGCCGCCAGGGTGGTCGCTCCCCAGCTGATCAATTACAATGATGATTATGGCAAAATCCGGAAAATGCTCGAACGAATTGGCAGCAAAAAGTTCCGCAACAGAATGCCCGACAGTTATGGTAGCGGCTGGATCTACAACTGGCACTGTGTGGACCATGTGGGATATGATGTAAACCCCCGAAAGAAGGACATAGGCTTTCACAACATTTTTGACTTTTATCGGGAGTTTATACGCGACACCGGTGCCCCGGATAAAATACACTGGCATTTCCATCCCACCCATCACAGAAATATTTCACATCTCAACGTCAACACCTACTTGCGGGACAATAAGATTTTTGAAATTCTTGCAAGACGGATTATTGAGCGGAACTGGTTTCCATCTGTTAACCGGGCCGGCTTTCATGTGGAGCGCCCCGACAGCCATTGGTTTCTGGAACAGTGGATGCCTTTTGACCTTTCAAATCAGGCATTTCCGGAAGAGGATGAACAGGCAGATCTGATCGAAGGTCGTTTTGGAGACTGGAGGCGTTCACCGGATGATTGGTCGATCTATCGGCCATCCCATGATGACTATCAAGTTCCGGGCAATTGCCGAAGATATATTGGCCGCTGCCTGAATGTGGGAACCCGAATGCGATGCATCAATGAAATGGAAGTTAGAAAGGCTTTCGATCTGGCAGATCGTCAAGGAACTGCACTCATGGGTTTTACCAACCATGATTTCCGGGATATGCAGGCCGATGTTGAATTAGTTCAAAAACTGTTATCTAAAGCGAAGAGTGATTATCCCGATGTGAAATTTAAATACTGCGATGCGCGGGAAGCCTTTAACCGGGTGATATTTGGTGATTACAATCCACCCGAAAAAAACATCCTATCAGGTTCACTTGATCAGACAAAAGTGGCTGGGCAATGGAAACTGACTGTAGAAGCATCCGAAAACACCTTCGGACCGCAACCGTTTCTCGCTGTTGAAACGAAAGATGGCAGATTTCATCATGACAATTTCGACTTTCAAAAACATTTTAGAACGTGGAGCTATGTATTTGATGAACACACCTTCCCGATGGATACAGTGAAAAATATTGGGCTGGGGACCAATGATGAACGTGGATTTTTTCACACGCTACATTTTTGATTTTCAACATCATTGATTACAAATAACTAAAAATATTATTTAGCACTAGTTCTAAATATTTATGATCCTTTTAACAAGGGTCTTATGAAAATTGAGTTGCTAAATTTCACTTTATAAGCGTCATCTTCTGAAAGCTTTGATGAGAACCTGCCCGCAGACGAACTATGTATATTCCTGTTGCCAAGCCTGCCCCGTTAAACGTTTCCGTATAGATACCTGCATTCTGCTCACCATTTACCAGCGTGGCCATTCTCCTACCGGTTACGTCAAATACTTCCAGTAATACGTCTGAGCGTTGATCCAATCTATATCGAATTTTAGCAGCCGGGTTAAATGGATTGGGATAGGCCGGATCGATAACTGTTTCCAAGATCAGCTCATCCGTTGCAACCCGTTCCAGAATAAGAACGTCATATGGCTGTTCAAGAGAATAAGTACTTCCGGGAGTAAGGTTGAAATGTATTTCATTGCCTGTCTCATCCAATGCAATGATTCTATACTGATCATTTGTGCTTACAGAAAATTGAGTGCGGATTGTTACCGGATATCCTGGAGTTGAAAGCAGAAGCTCTTCAGATTGTCTGTCTGATACACTGTATCCTTTATTTGTCCGTACGTCAAGTGTTGGTTCAGGCGGCATTGGTGGGACAAGGAAGTGACTTTTCTGATCATCAGGCAACGGCATCGGTGATACGGCAAACTTCGATTCTGTGCCCAGATATTTGAAAATGATATTATTCAAATCCGGACCTGAGATATCATCAGAGATTTCACTTCGTTTATCGCTACTGGTTTGCATGATATCCAAACTGACAGAACCCTCATTTTCCGCATAGATCCAATACCCCCTGCCCGGTTCAATTGTAGTTACAGGTTCGTAGGCCGCTCCATTGTAGAGGTAGATGGGTGCATTGGTGAGCACTCCGTCTATATCCTGAATGGCCTCTTTTTCAATAGTTCCGGTTAACCCGCCAACCATGTTCCACCCGCTTTCCAGGTTCAGAACCGCGTTTACAAGCCCACTTCCGCGCAGTGAAATACTCTCTTCTGTATTGCTGCGTGTCCAGTATCCCTTTAAAGGAATGATTGAGTTTTCATCTTGGTACGATCCGCTAAAACTGAACAGCTGCGTATTTTCGGGTGCCGGTTCTTCATTAAAAACCGGTATGCTAACCATTTCCCACTCATTTGTAATCGCGAGCTCTCCGTTATAGAACGAAACGATATCGGACAGACTACTCTCAACACCCGAGGCATCCACTGCCCCGACTGCATAAAAAGAGGATCCCTGGAGGATCTCTGTGTCCGTATAACTGTACTGGTCTCCGGATAAATTTTCGATCGCGGTCAGGGTCAGTTCTGCAGGTTCCTCACCCCTGTATATAATAAATTCATCAATAAGTTCGGGTGTTTCAGAGTTCCAGGATAGAACTAGATCCTCACCCTCTGCCTCAATGGCGACAATACTTATATCAGGAACCGGCGGCGGGATAGTCGTAAAACTCCACACCTGGCTCCACTCTCCATCACCCGCAGCATTGACGGCACGAACCCGCCAATAATACTGCGTTTCATAATCCAGGCCCGACAACTCAAACTCAATCTGCACCACATCAGACTCATCCACAAACATAGTAGCAAAATTCTCGCTCGAAGAAACCTGCACCTTGTACCTTGCCCCCTGATCCACCGGCTCCCACCTTAGTGTCGGATCCAGGCTTACATCCGTAGCTCCATCTGCAGGTGCATTTAACACGGTTTTCCCGGGAACGGCCGGAGATTCCTCTTCCAGGAACCTAAAGATTCTTGCTACTGGCCCCCACCCCACTACGTACAGTTCATTTGAGTTGTCACTGCCAAATGACGGGATAAGCATCGGCGACTGGGCAATCTCAGTATTAGAAAGCACTTCCTTCGTATCATGATCAATTTCCAAAGCCCAGATTCTTTTCGAAATAAAATCCCCATAAATATATTTGCCATATAACGATGGATTATTACTACCGCGATAAACATACCCACCCGTAATGGATTTTCCGGTATCCTCCTCATCCCATGGATATAGATAGAGAGGCTTTTCCAGTCCTGTTTTATCACATTCCGTGCCTATGGGGTAACAATCTGTGCCTTCGATAACAGGCCATCCGTAATTCTTCCCATTTTCCACAATATAGATCGTCTCCCAGGATTTTTGCCCCACATCTGCCACCCACAGATACCCTGTAACCGGATCAAAGCTGATTCTCCAGGGGTTTCGAAAACCCCATGCAAAGATCTCATTCATTCCATCGGGATTGCCTACAAAGGGGTTGTCCGGCGGGATATTGTAGCCTGTTTCGGGGCTTACATCTATTCTGAGGATGGAGCCATTCAGCGTGAGCGTATTCTGTGCATTCGAACCCGCACCCCGACCGCCATCACCTACAGCAACATAAAGGAATCCGTCAGGGCCAAATACCAGTTTCCCACCGTTGTGATTGTCAGCAGGCTGAAATATGGTCAGCAGTCGCTCTTCACTTTTCCGGTCGGCAATCCCCCCCGGCGCCTTGTATCTAGCCAGGGTACTGTAGTACTCACCGTTCTCCTCAAACGTATAATAAAGGAAAAAGGTCTCATCCTGTTCATAATTCGGGCTGAACGCCATCCCAAGCAAACCCTGCTCGCCTTCTACCGCATATACCCGGTCAGATATATCAATGAAAGTGGTTGACGGCGTCTCGGGGTTGTTAAAATCTTTTCGAAACACCATGCCAAATTTGCTTACAATGTATCCTTGATTACTTTCGTCATCCGGAAATTCCAGGCCCAATGGCCGATTGAATGTCTCGCTAAAGGCATCCTCCAGTTCTACACTTTGCGCATTCAGTTCTCCCCATGCAGTAAATTGAATGAACAGAAATACGGCTATTATCGGAAGTTTTTTTTTCATCTTCCCCTATATATGTTTTTTTATTCAGCTAGCAGAATTGATTTTTGCAAAAAGGCTCTCCATCTTCATTTCCTGTTCAGGTTCTATACGAGACATTAGAGGCTGACAGGAAAAATGATCCTACACAGTTAACAATGATTCACCGATTCATGAAAAAGCAACTCTTTCATAGTTCTTTGAAATGTTACTGAGGCACAACACATACTCTTTATACTTACTAAAGGTACTTAACAGACTTTTAATTAATCAATAGATACAATTAAAGTAAAGGAGACCATAATAAATCTATTTAATGATGTAATCCATTGCCGATTCCCTTTCATTTATCCGAACTCTAATTATTACTGATCTCTTTTACTATAGGTTTACCTGATCCACCCACAAAAAAGACCGTAAAATCAATTATTCAAACACATTATCACGAAACCAATTTCGAACTATTGCAGCATGTTCGTGAATAGCTTTTGTTAAATAACCAATATTGTTATAAGACGGTATAAGTGAAAAATCAAAATATGATATTCCCTTAGACCTATAAGTAAAATTTGTCGGTGATGCCAAAGGTTCACTTACAAATTTACTAAACTCATACATAGCTCTTGGCATATGAGCTGCATCAGTCACAATAATCACCTGCTGACCTGCATAAATTTTTTCATAGTATTGCTGCGCTTCGTGATAAGTGGTAAGAGTCTCAGTAAGTGTTATTATGGACTCTGGATCCACTCCAAGCTCAACTGCCGTTTTTTTAGATATTTCTGCCTGAGAGATACCTTTTGAAAACGCATCACGTCCGGACGTAATCAGTTTACTGTTTGGCAAGGAGTTATGCAGACGAATGCCTTCTATTAATCTTATAAGCGTTTTATCTAAAAGAATCGAATTCGGCGGAAACCGATTATTGTTTCTCCTGTAGCCTGCCGCAAGCACCACTACATGATACTCCAAATCCAAATTTAGTGTTTCCTCTTCGTTGATAATCGGATCATATTGATCCTCAAGAGAGGTAAGCAAAAATTTTGGAACCATTGGGGTAGATATAATAAAAAACCATACGGTTGACACAATGAGTATTCTCAGACCCGTTTTGTGCTTCTTAAGGAAAAAGAAAACCAACGACACTACGAGAAGTAACCAAAATACGGTGAAAGGGTTCAGTATAAACTTTATGGCTTCAGTCGACATATAATATTATTAATTCTGATCGTACAATCACAGTACTAACATCTTGATTGCACAATAAAACCAATGTTATCACTTCAATCAGACTAGTTTGTGCCATCGAAAGGTACCATCGTTTTCTCTTCAGATTGATTAATCCCTTCCCGTTTTATTACTTTCAAAATCGTGAGCCACATTATTTTCATATCCAGCAAAAAGGTGAGATTTTCAATATAGTAAACATCCAGTTTAAACTTTTTTGACCAACTTATTGCATTCCTTCCATTTACCTGGGCCCATCCTGTTATACCGGGTCGCACATTGTGCCGCTTTCTCTGCTCATCGCTATATAGTGGAATATATTTAAAAAGAAGTGGGCGGGGCCCAATCATACTCATCTCTCCTTTTAATACATTGATAAGTTGAGGTAGTTCGTCCAAAGACAGCTTCCGAACCCCTTGCCCAAGCCAGGTAATGCGCTCACTGTCCGGAAGCAGGTTTCCCTCAGCATCTTTTTCATCCGTCATCGTTTTAAACTTCACAATATAGAAAGGCTCTTCCATATATCCCGGTCGTTTTTGATAAAAAAAAGCACTTCCCCGGTTTTGGATTGACAGTAATAGGGCCACAAGTAATAAAATCGGAAAAGTGATAGTCAGTAGGACAAAAGCTGCTGCAATATCGAATAAGCGTTTCAAATAATTCCTGTAAATCATTTTCCGAGACTCATCAGTTCGATTTGGGTATAGCGATAACTCTCTCTTTTATCTTATAAAAAACAGTTGAATCATCTTCCACATTTTTATCCAGAGTCATACCCGCCGCTATTTTGTTTCTACTCCCGACTGAGAGTCCGGGAATTGTAGCACTGTTTATACCAAACATATTTTCATCTCCAACCTTCGTAAACCCGGAAAGACAAACATTCGGCCCAATAAAATTAAAGTCGCCTATTTCGCAGTCATGTGAAACGCTGGCCCGCGCATTTATCAGACTGTATCTTCCAATCTTTGCATTCGGACCAATATTGCAGTGGTATGAAATTACAGAACCCGTACCGATCTCCGCAGACTCGGAGACAAAACTCTCAGGATGGATATAGGTGATAAACTTTGCGCCTTTTCCAAGAAACTCTTCCACTATCTTTCTGCGATATGTCAGATTGGCTATCCCGATCAGATATTCGCAATCGGAGCGAATCTCATGGCCTTTTATCGAACCGAGCAGGGGTGCCGAAAACATGTAGCGATGATAGTTATCCGGATTATCATCCAGGTATCCCAGAATTTTTATTGGATCATCCTTGCCGGATTTATTGCCATAGCGGATGTAATCATCAAGCTCTGCTCCATGGCCGCCGGATCCTACGATGATGATGTTTTTCATTTTTGGTTTAGGCTTTGTAAAATTTTTGAGTTCATTGCTCTTTTTATTGGACTCACCCCTGTCCCCTCTCTATTCTGATAGAGAGGGGGACTCTTTAACGAAATAAATATCGTAATATAACGTCAGTTTTACATAAGGAATTGAACAGAAAAAGTCCCCCTTCGAAGGGGGGATGAGGCTCGCAAGAGCCGAGGGGGATGACACGCTGAGTGTTAATTTGACTCTAATAATTAAATTTTACCCTTAATTTCACTACAGTTCATCCCCCATTGCCCCCCTTCAAAGGGGGACACTCTTTAATAAAAACTTACACCGAACTCACATTAAGTTAGAAATTGAATATCGAATTCTTATCACTATAAACCATCATCTGGCGGTGTAGCCGCCGTCTACAAACAAGTTTGTTCCGGTAACCCATGCGGATGCATCGCTCAACAGATACACAGCGGCATGGGCTACGTCTTCAGGCTTGCCAAGGCCTAATGGGTGAAGCGCTTCAATCTTACCACGCGCTTCTTCATTCCGGCTGTATACGGCACTATCGGTCATCGGTGTTTCTACAACACCCGGAGAAATACAGTTTACGCGAACCTTCTTCGAAGCCAGTTCAACAGCAAGTGACCGGGAGGCAGCCAATAGGGCTCCCTTTGTCAAACTGTAGATAAATTTTCCCGATTCACCCACACTTCCCATCACCGATGAGAGAAAAACGATACTCGAACCGCTTTCAGGCAGCATTTTCTTCCGTGTTATCCACTTACACAGATAGATCGCTGCGGTAACATTCACATCTACAAATGTTTGAATCTTTTCCGGGTTAAAAGCCCTGAGAGGTAGAGTGGTAGAAATACCTGCGCTATTTATAATTCCGTTTATCTTTATCCCTTCTGCTTCGAAGGACTCCATCATACGGTCTACCTGATTAAAATCCGTAAGCTCAACACTATAGGATATATGTTTTTTTTTATTATCCAGTAGTTTCAGGGTTTGATGAAGCCTTTCTTCATCCCTGCCCAGCGCAATAATTCTCGCACCCGCTTCACTGCACGCCACAGCACATGCCCGTCCAATACCGGACGATGCGCCGGTTATGAGTATTGTACTGCTGGCTAATGAGAATGGGCTATTCATGGCGTAAAAATCTCATAAGAAGATGAAATGTATTTTGTTAAGATCATAGAAGCTAAACCTCACTGTTTTCTTTAAGCAGCTTACCCAATGGAAACTCTTTGTCAATATAATAGATGCGCACCGTACTGACCCCCTTCATTTTCTTAAATATTGACAGGACCTCATGCATAACAATTCCAACAATATTCACCCCTTCCTCTTTATAAATACGGCTGCACTCTTCATGAAGCGCCATATGAACAATCGTGATTCTCTCTTCTGAATCACGAACGTACATGACCGCACCAATTAAAGCGGCACCCTCATAATCTCCGTCAAAAATATGCAGGGTCTGGCCAATCTCCCTTTCTTTAAAGACGAGCGCAACTTCTCCGTTTTCTTCTACAACAATCGGTTTTGAATACTCTTTTATGGACTGATTAATACGGTCTACATAACGCGACTGATTGCGGTTAAAGTAGAACATACTGTCCAATTCAGGCCTATAGCCAGAATCAATACTCGATTTGAAATGAATAACAACATCTTCTCTATTCAACATGAACCAACAGGATATATTTTAAAACTCTCTTTTTCCGGGATTAACGGACAGTGAATTATTTTGAATTTTCAAACTCATGTAAACCTGTTAAACTTCAACGAGACTGGATATATGTACCTTACTTGTATTGATAACAGCTGAAGCCCAGGACATCCCAACTCCAAATCCGCACAGCAGAAGTTTTTTCTGTTTTTCACCCTTCAATTCGTCTTTTAATTCTGAAACGATTGTGAGAGGAATGGATACGGAGGAGGTATTCCCAAAACGATCAAGAGATATGGGCATTTTATCACTATCCAGCTTCAGCTTTTTTCCCAGATAGTTATTCATATAGATATTGGCCTGGTGCAGAACAAAAAAGTCAATGTCTTCCTTATCAGCTCCTGCATATTCCAGTGTATGCCTGATATCTTTCGGGATTTCCCGTATGGCAAAATTAAATACATCCGCTCCGTTCATGTATCCGTGTTCATCGGTTCGGATATTCCCGTACTCATCCACTACCTTTTCCTTTAGCGTTTCCGGCGTACTTGGGTTTCTGTAACCCCCGGCGTCCATTTTTATCAGATCCTGACGGCTTCCGTCTGAATTAAGAGAAAAATAGCTTTTGCCGTATGCTTCATCCCGTGAAATCAACGCCGCAACACCGCCGTCTCCGAAAAGAAAAGCCGTTTTCCGATCTTTTGGATGATACACCTTCGAGCGTGTTTCACCATCTAACAATAGCACATTTTTAAAACCCTGCTGCTGCATAAAAGAGTATGCAACCGACATACCGTATACAAATGCTGAACAACCCAGATTCATATCAAACGCCAGAGTAGACTTTGGAAGACCAAGCCGGTCCTGCAGAATCACTGAGCTTGCAGGCATCCGGTAATCGGGAGTTTGAGAAACAAAAATGAGGGCATCTATATCTTCAGCTTTAACTTCATTATCTTCCATCAGCTTTTTAGCGGCATGAAAACAGAGGTCTGATGCAGTCATCCCCTCTGTTACAAAACGGCGCTCTTTAATACCCGTCTTTTCTACAATCTCCTTCACATCCTCGGCCGGAAAGTGCTCAGTGTATGTCAGATTATCAATTATATTTGCAGGTACAGCCGCCGCCATCGCTTTTATACCAATGTTCTCAAACGTTAAATTTGCCATCTCTTCCCTGCTTTCTTATTAATTTTAAATTCCAATATAGAGAGTATCTTCCGAAAATCTACCTGATAGCTGCTTTAGGACTTTTGGAATTTGGTCACTCCTCACTATGCCTTTGCCTTCACAGCTTCCAGAAGATCTTTAACTGTTTCGAGCTTTCGAAACTCTTCATTCTCAATTTCTACACCAAATTCCTCATCCAAAGTTGCAATCATAGAGAGGTAGGCCAATGAATCCCAATCCTCGTACTCCCGAAAGTTATCTGAAAGATTGATTTCAAGATCTTCATTATCCATTGCCTCTCTGAATGCGTCAAATATTTTTTCTTCCATAGATTTATTAAATATGTTTATGGTTGTTCATTACAATCTTATCAACATTCTGTTGCGTATGCAATTAGAAAGTGATAATAAGATGCGTCAAACATGTGATATTTTTTAATGTGGATTGAACATAAACATGGTATGTCTGTTTAAACTAAATTCAAAGATCTCCCTACAGACCGGCTTTTGTACTGAACCATGAATGGCGAGAGACAGACATACCATGTTTCTTAATCCGAAATCTCAAAAACCGGTAACTCTGCAGCCTCCTGCTTTTCCTTAATAATATCAATGATCGGTTTTGATCCGGATAATGCCATAAGCTTTCTAAACTTCTCTTCAACTGTATTCCTGAACAACCAATTTGAACGAAGGGAAAGATTCTTTTTAATCGACGCTTTTTTAAGTTCAGTGAAGAAATACTCCGGATATCTTTGATTATCCAATTCATAAGGATGGATATAAACTACAACAGGTTTTTCCTTTTGAACCTTTTTGAAAAATTTTTTTGTCATATTGTATGGAAGTAACCGTAAATAACTCCCGCCGCATGTCGGGATTTCTCTGCTCAAGAACTTAGTTGTGGACATTGGAACTTCAATAATCCTATTTCCATTTGCAGTATTTACCATCACAATATTTTTACTAAACTCCGGCCATCCATAACGAAGGCCTTTGCAGGGCATAATACTGCTGTCGTACGTAAATCCGCATTTTGCAATGACATCCAGCCCCCAACTCGTCTTCGGATTTATAGAAAACGCAGGAGCCCGGTGCCCGTATACTTCTTGCCCAGAAAGATCTTCTATTAGCTTTTTTGCACTGTCCAACTCTTGGAAGGCTTTCTCCGGCGTCATTTTTGAAAAAATAAGATGATTGTAGCCATGCACAGCCAATTCATGGCCTTCACTACCTATTCTTTTTACAAGTTCAGGGTAGTGTTCTGCAATAATTCCCAGTATGAAAAATGTCCCTTTAAAACTTTTCTCTGAAAATATCTCCAATATTCTCTCAGTATGCTCAAAGACCCTGTCAGTTGGATCCATTTTAACTCCAAACGCATCCCTCATGGCGATGCTTATACCATCTTCTACATCAACAGTAAAAGATGCGATATTTGTATCTAAATGACTCATTTCGACATTTTCTTCTCTCCAGCGATAATATCACCGAGTTGATCAGATGTTATAAACTCCACATCCGGCCAGTTCTTCATTATTGCTGATAGCAATTCATCCAGTTGTTTTAAACCTCGTTTCCGGTTGCTCTCCTCAAGTGCCCCAATGTAGTTTACCCGATGAGTACTGATAACGGCCGGTTTTCTCATTCTGAATGCAATTTTTATATCACTTAGACAAGAAGACACCCAATCTTTACCCTCCTCACTCGGTTCAAAAACACAATTCCGTGTAAGGATTAATTGGCCGTGTTCATTTTGCCTACCGGGAATATGGAAAACTGTTCGCGTTTCCCCCCACCCTAAGGGCTCTATCTGCCTCTTAGCTTTAGATATATATTTAATGCCATATTCGTAAGCTGTTTTTTCAAGCGAATTATTAAATGGGCCGTTTGGCGGGACAAAGAATATGGCTCTGTATCCGAATATCGTTTCAAACATATGCAGGCCCTCGATAATGGACTGCTCCTGCACCTGCAAATCTTTCGGGTCATACAGGTCGAATGCTGCCTGAAAACTGCTAATTCTTGTATTATCTCCATCACCCAATCTTAATCCCCAAAAACCATGGTCAAATGCTATACAATTGGTTTTATCACTGTTTTGCAGTGAGCGCATCCACTCTGCCACGTTCAAATGTTCCCGGCCGTGAAACTGAGGTTTAAATACACCGGCTTTCATTCCCTGCTTCCACGTTTCCATGATATTGTTGTTCTCACCATAATATCTTTTCAGTGTTTCAGGAAAAGGCTCTGCATAGTACTTCTCAAAATTTTCCTCTTTAATCTTTTCAAAATCGGGATTGCCTGTAATGGTTACAGGAGTCATCACTGCAGGATTTCCATCTCCACCTATGTACCTGCTCAATACCTCAAATAACTCTTCCAGGTCATCAGCTTTAGCGAGCGTATCGTAACGATTATAGCGATTACCTTCATCTATAATTCCTTTTTCAAGAAGCTGTGCACGGTCTATTGAGGTGGGCATTCGTATGCTGCCCCAATCGTCTGACTCAATCACTAGCAATTTACGTTTTGTACGCCAACCCGGAAAATTGCTAACGTGTCGTTTAAATTCGTTAATTATCATAAGTTTAAATATACCTTAATACTCATCTTCATTTATATTGAACAAAGATATTTAATTTTACTAGAGATAATATTATGTTCCTTTTTATTTTTTAAACGATAAATTCACTATTTCTATTTATACCATCGCCTATAAAATTTTTTTATGTTAGATATATTTATTTCAGACGTTCTAAACTTCAATTGCCGATTAATGTGAAATGACAATGTGTTCATACTCCTCGATAACTTACTCTTCCCTCTGCTTTTGTCAATTTTAACAAATTCCTTAACCTTAAACTTTGGCCAAATATTATCTCTGACATACTTATATAGTTTTATGTCGTTTTCATTCTTTTCATGAATAAAATCTAAATGATTTTTATACACATTTTTTTTTACTTCTTGGTCAGCAAGATTTTTATTGCTTCTTTCTATTTCAAAATAGAAGTTATTTAAATTAAAGTGTGATTTAAATGAGTATAAGCTTTCTTCATACTCTTCAGTAAGGCCAACCCATTCTATCTTTTTTTCTAGTAGCTCCACAGCCTTATCAAAATTATTTTCTCCTGCGATAAACCTTGTTTGATAATTTGAAAAATTATAAAACTTATCCCATTCAATAATTGTTGAATCCTTCATTACTTTGTGACTATTATGAGAAAAATGATTAGTCCATTTATAGTCATGAAGATAATGTGAAACAAACCGTTTGGTCGGTTCTCTGAAAAAAGTAAACCAAACCATATTTTTTTCATGCTCTCCAAAATCTATGTACGGTCTCATCGGGTGGCCACTAATTAGTTTTAGCCTCTGATGTAGTTTTTTATAATCATTTATAAACTTCTCCTTATTATAATAATCATCATTCATCAGGAGTCCACCCGGCACAATATGCATTTTGCTTCCGTAGTGTGCAATCAACTGCTTGCTAAGACTAGTACCTGCAGTTTTCATCATATGAGAAAAAACAAGCATCTTATTCATATTTATATGATTTTATCATGATGGATTTCATTAACTTCATCATTTTTAACTAAAAATATTTTTTTTGACATTTTCATTAATGGCAAATCTGAATATGAATCCGTATAGAGGCAGTCAATTTCATTAATTCCAATACTCATAAGATAATTTCTCTTACGAATACCATACATATTCCTATCTAGCCCCACTATCGTTCCTTTTTTAATTTTTAATAATGAACCGACTACAATCTCTTCTGGAAATAATTCTTTCAAATAAATTTCAAATGATGCAGAGATGATGACTCGTTTTTGTTTTGGGGCATTCAGGAAATCATGATAATAGACCTGATTTAACTTAATATCACCAATATACTCTTTTGCCATTATTTTCAGCTTAGAAACAGGCATGCCGCTGAGAAACAGACTAACTCCAATTTTTTTTAGTTGATCATTGTTTATTATTCCAAGTTTGTAAATAAAAGCTGCCCCTAAGTGAATAGTTCTTCTGATTAAAAATGAAAAATTTTCTTTGTGTACAGATCGATAAAACCCAAACAATGTATCTTTCTCAGTAAGGGTTTTATCAAAATCAAAAACAATCATCTGCTCTTTCATGAGAAAACTTTTTTAAAATAGCGCGTAATCGACCGACTATTAAATGTGAAAAAGAGCAGAAAAATCAGATTTTTGTGCCATTTCCCGTATGTAAAGTTAATATAGCAGGTATTGTGACGGTTCAAGCGAAAAAATTCAGCCACTCTTATTTTTCCTTTTATCAAATTGAGCAGGTCAAATGGAAAGATCCAGCGGATAAAGCGTTCCGTTTCTATCGGTTCCTGAACAGGTTGCTCCCCACTACAAAGTCTCACATAGTTTTCAAGCAGGGATGCATTGCAAAACTCTGAGAGCATGACAGATCCCCATAATCTTGGATTCAGCTCAATGATCTTCCAGGTGTGATCCCTTAGGTCGTACATAAATTCAATCATCGCAAAGCCGTTCCAGTTCAGTCTCTTTAAAAGATCAGCACCCGCATCCCTTATTTCCGGATTGTAATCCGCTTTGGAGTAAACCGTTACTCCTCCCTTTTCAGGAAAGGTGCGAATACGCCGGTGGCCGTGATAGGAAATCAGCTCACCATTTTTACAGAGATAGAAAGCGCCGTAGATTTTCCTGTCGCTTTCAATTTTCTCCTGCACCAGGTATTCGCTGTGATCAATGTCCTCCAGCAGATAAAGCTGTTCTTTCTCCTCCACATACTTCATTCCAACCGAACCTGCTCCGATATTCAGCTTGGCAATAACCGGCCTGAACTCCTTCTGCAGATCTGATATTATCTTCCCATTATATGATCTGGGAACCGGGAGAGAATGAGTTTCACAGTACTCCTGAAAAATTTTTTTATTCCGGGCAAGCTGAAACGAATCGATATCGGGAAGCAGTGAGTTAATCGCGGCTGAATACTTTTCCTTTCTTTCCAGGTAGCCGTACAATTGCAGTGTAGGCGTTTCCGAAACCGCCATATAGCAAAAATTCCCATCTGTCTCTCTCTCTTCATCGAGTGCACTATTAAGATCCCTGGTAAACTCATCACTGTTATCGCTCCGAAGTTTATACACTTTTTGACCATAAATAAGTGGAAGCGGAAAGCGAATTCCACTGGATGAAAATAGGATTAGATCATAATTATAAACATTTTTTAAAATATTGATAATATCATATGCCTTTCTTGAGTCTGCATCAGTAATCAGTATTTTCATATCACTTAACAACCTTAACCGATGGTTTGCATGTCTTTATTGTGGCAGATTCCAGCATTTCGATCAGCTCGGAATATACTTTACCTGAATCTCCTTTTTCCCGTGTTAAATCTATAGCATTTTTCTTATACCGGTTCAGTTTATCTCTGTCAAACAGAAAACTCTCGATATTGGCCACCAACTCTTCCACATTTCCGTTCATATTATTCATCCCCACACTATTGGAATCAATAATCTCTACCATCTCGCTCTGAAGCGAATTCAGAATCGGGAGACCTGCACTAAGATAGCTGAACAGCTTATAAGTCACCGTCTGCGTCAGATTATTTTTATGTTGCAAAAGCCCAAGATCTGATAAGTAATACTGCCTCAGCAGCTCTTCGTCAGAAATTCTTCCCAGGTACTTCAGGTTGGTCAATTTCTTCTCATACTCTTTCGCAATCTCCGCCTGTGGTCCCGACCCGGCTAAAGTAAACTCAGTTTTTCCCGGATGTTTTTTATCCAATACCGCCGCCGCTTTTACAATTGCGGGAATATCGTAAGAGCTCCCAAGGCTGCCCACGTAGACCATTCTCAGTACATCTTCATTTCTAACCTCTTTCCCGGAGAGCTTCAACAATTGGTCTTGAATCTTATCGAGCTCTAAGGCGGGATAAAAGCAAGCCGTTTTCCTAACTCCATCATAGCGGGATCTCGCCCAATCAAGATATCCATTAGAGATCGATGTAACCACCGTGCTGTTTTGCAAAATTCTCTCAAGCTTTTTGAAAAATGGCCGGATAAAAAACCGGCTAAGAGGTTTTAAAAATGACGGTACATCCTTGATAAATGAATCGGGCCAAGGATCTATAATATCCACAAAAACCGGAATCCCTGTCGCCTTTCCCCACTCTGTTACTGCTTCCGCAGAGCTGAGAGGTGGCATACTGATAAAGATGGCATCAGGTCGAGGCTTTTTTTTCAGTGTTTCCATCAATCGATCCGCAAAGTCCGCGTGTGCACGTACCCGTTCAAGTGAAATGTTTTTTTTGTATCCTTTTGAGAATATATACTCTATGCTGTAGCCGGGATTCTCCTCAATGGTTGTATTCTGTTTAAATCGGTGCTCTTTGGAGGGATGGTGGAAAGTGCTGGTAAAATGGGTTACACTGTGGCCCGCCCTGTTCGCCGCTTTAGCAATCTGAATAAATCGAAGCTCACCCACTTGGTCGTAAGGTGTGGGGTCAAAAAGTGATATTGTCCAGAAGTTCATTTGTATTTTTCTTTTTGCGAATTTAATTTAGCATTCTAATTGTGAAATTTATTATGCAATCATTTCTAAAAAGAAGCAGGAGTCCCATCAGACCAAGATCTCTATTCAGTTTTTTCCACTCAATTACTTCATCCTATTTAAGATCATAGATTTTAACTTTGTCTTAAATTATAATGTCTTAAACAATGACCATGAAGTACTGTAAGGAGTCTATTTATGTTTATTATTTTTTAATATGACTGCAATCATTTAAACGAGAAGTATTGGTGGATAAAAAAGTTCTGGAACCACAAGATAGATTATTAATTAGGAATAGTATTTATAAAAATATAAAAGTCATGATTATAAAATATTCTTGGTTCAAGCTGATGGTTGTATATACTTCAAATTTAGACTCCGAAGCATAGTTTGGATTGCAAATACTAAATTCTGAAACTCCAGTGACTTTTATACTTAGAAAATTGAATTACAGAAGGTAACAATATATAATGCATTATTGCAGTGCCCTTTTGCGAGAAAAACCATTCATAATTTCAATCATTTAATCTGAATTGTCACTAATTCCTCATAAAGATTCACGTAGTCCTGAAATCTATCATTCTTATCATAATGACTGATAGCTTGTTCTCTGCATTTATCTTTATAGAAGCTTTTCCCTTTCTCTGCAATTTCAACGATAGCATTTTTTATCCCTGTAATATCTCCTTGATCAACTTTTTTTCCCGTTTGCCTATTAATAGACTCCGGACTTCCGCCTGTATCGTAAGTAATAACAGGAGTTCCACAAGCCAGTGATTCAATGTTTGTAGTCGGAAAATTATCCTGCCAGGTAGGGTTTACAAATACCTCGGCTAACCCATATAGAGCCGCAAGCTGATGAACATTCTCAGTCCTGGCTATACCTGTAATTCCGGATGGCAAGTCGCTGAGCTGCTCATTATTTAGCCCAACTAGTACGATCCGGAAGCTTTTGTCCAAAATCTGTCGCAGCTTCTTAAAATCCTCGAGACCTTTTCTTTTATCCCAGACGCTGGCTACACCAAGCACTATTTTCCTTTCATCCTGCTCAAAACCTGAAGGCAGTTCTTTTGCCTGCGGTGTAAAAATATCAATGTCTACTCCATTATGGATCACATCTACTGGATATTTTTTTAAGAATGATTTCTTTACAAGCCCTGCCAGCCATTGAGATGGAGTTACTATCCGCAGATTTTCCAGGCCGTTAAATAGTTCCTTCTTTTTTTCATAGTTCCATTTTGAGTTATCGAGACCATAACTCGCAGGATAAAACCTTGTTTTGGGACAATCATAACACCCATTGATCCATTTTTTGCAGCCTACTGAGTCGAAATATGTACAGTGACCGGTAAATGGCCAGCAGTCATGAAAAGTCCAAACCACCGACTTTTGAGACTCTTTCAGAAAATTAAAGAGCACCTCTATATTTAGATAGTAACCGTGAAGATTGTGCAACCCTATTACATCAGGCTTAATTATTTTTATCTTGTCAATTAAAGCCAATGTTGCATTTTTTGACCCAAAACCGTGAAGGTCAAACATCCGGGTTTTAAGACCATGAAGCATCATTTCAGGCCTCGAGCCTACCTTGATTAATTTTGATCGACTATCCTCGCTGCCTGATACACCATAAGCAATACTACTAATATGGCCGTTTTGAATTGCTTTTCGGCCAATCTGCTCCGTGATTCGACCGGTACTGCCCGTATTTACAGACGTATTGATTTGTAATATAATCATATTATGATGGCTCTGGCGTAGTTGTAATAAATCTGTAGATTTGTTGTCCGATTCCACTTACTGAATTAGCCTGTATTTTTTTTTCACCAGCTTCACCCATCTGCTGTCGCAGAGATTCATTATTCATCAGCTTTTCAAGGTTATCCTTAAATGTTTTATCATCAAAAAGATCCACAAGATAGCCGGTCACACCATTTTCAATCATATCCGATGGACCTGCTATGCAGTTGTATGAAATAACAGGCAATCCGGCTGACATGGCCTCACCGATCACATTCGGGAATCCTTCCGAACTGGAGGTGAATGCAAAAATCTTACTTTTAAGAAAATATGTATCAACATCCGATATTTTCCCCGTTAAAATAACCTGCTCCTGCAAACCATTGTCTTCAATCACTTTTTTTAAGCGAGTCATTCCATCTTCTTTATTTGCATTTCCTCCAACGATGACGAGCTTCCAATTTCCCGGGTTTGCATTCCGGAATATGGTTAGTAACCGTTCATGATGTTTCGTAGAGATTAATCGCCCCACAGTTAAGACAATATTCTCTTTGTCGGGTACCTTGCCTTTCTTATCAACCTCACGTACGGGATTACCAATAGTACGTATATTTTTATTATAGCCTTTCTCTCTGTAGATAACCTCTGCTTTTGAAGTTTGTGATATAATTCCCGAAACACCAGGGTATAATATTTTTCTGAGGAGTTCGTGGGGGGTGTTGAGATTTTTAGCAGGGCTGCACCGATCAGAAATAAACAAGGGCACTTTTAACCCTAAAAGTGAGATTATAACAAAACTGTTCCAATATTCACCGAAACTCAATACTACATCAGGATCAACACTTTTAACCCTTTGCCGAAGAAACATTAAAGTTTTCAACGTGTGAAGTGTTCTCCATCTATCACTAAATGTCCAATCTGGCCGATGTATTTGAACACCGTCAGGCACTTCATAAAAAAGTTCTCGTTCTTTTCCGTACAGTACTAAATGTACTTTAGTATCATGCTTTGCAGAAAAAAAGCCAGCAAGTTCACTCATTACACGCTCCATTCCTCCGGATTGCAGTGTTGGAATAACAAGACATATTACTTTTTTTCTATTCACGAATTGATTAATTCTATATTTTAATAGGGTATTCAGAGGTATTAATAAATTTCAAAAAACCAATTTTCAACAATTTTTCAAACCAAAATTTACTATCTACACCCAATTTTACTTTTATAAATTATGGTTATTTACACTCTGAACTCAAGGCGGCAATCAAATTCTTTCAATCTTTTTTTATATTTAAAACAAGGTTCCAAATACTTTAATCAAAAATTAAATATTCCCCTCAAATATCTCATGATATGAGTTTAAGACTCGTTCATCATCAAAAAGTTTTGAACGCTCAATAGATTTCTTTCGATAGTGCTCCAAAAGGTGAGGGTTTTCTAAATATTGTTTCATTTTTTCTGCCAAGTCAGCGTCATCCTGTTCTGCCATCAATCCATACTCACCGCTATTGACCAGTCCCCGGCATCCTGAACAATTTGTCACAACGGTAGGTACACCCAAAATCATTGCTTCACAAAGAACCGTGGGTAATGCTTCAGAGATAGAGCTCATCACAAATACATCGCTTTTTTTTATTAAAGGGTACGGGTTGGGTAAAAACCCATGCAATATTACTGTATCTTCAAGCTTCAGACTTTTTATCAATCTGCGAATGTTCGTTTCCTCCTCTCCTGTTCCGGCCAGCTCAATTGTAAACCGGTAACCTTCATCTTTTAATATACCTGCTGCCCTTATCAACCGGTCAAACCCTTTTACCTCCATAAGACTTCCCACTGCTGAAAAGCGAAATGAGCCCTCTGTTTCTTCCCCATCATTAATTTTGGATTTACTTATGATAGATTCACGATCTACCATATTATAAATCACATCCATTTTCGGATACTTACCGAAAACCTCTATAAATTCTTCCATGGCATCTTCAGAAACGAAGTAAATCGCATCAAGCATAGAATAACGATTCTTCCTCAATTTTCGGTTATAGCTTTCCTTGCTATAGAACCGATCGTAGTTATCATGTGTTTTATATGAACTATGAATAAAAGCTACTCTCTTCTCTATGTTTTCCGAGTAAAAGAGCAGATCAGTAAAATTCGCATCCAAATAGGAGATGCCCACATCATAGGACTTTTCAATTGCCTGCATTTTTCTCTTGAAAAACCAATCAATGCTATACTGCCTGTGGATGAAACCGAATACCCGTGCAATAAAATCATTCTTAAAAAAAAATGTTGTGTTTACATAGTCAGGAATATCTTTTATGTATGGTCCTTTTTTGGAAACAACAAACAGGTCCACATTAAAACGATTTGAATCGATTTTATGCAGTAAATTAATAAGTGTCCGTTCAGCCCCTCCGGCCCGAAGTGACGGCATCAATATTAAAATATTTCGTTTCCCGGCCATCATGTTGAATTTATCTCATCCCCTTATTTATACCCTTTGAAGAGCTTTATAATATATTTTGCAATAATTTTCCGTCACACCTATGCAATTCTTGCCTGTAAATCAAACAGTTCTACAGTTCTACAGTTCTACAGTTCTACAGTTCTACAGTTCTACAGTTCTACAGTTCTACAGTTCTACAGTTCTACAGTTCTACAGTTCTACAGTTCTACAACGCAACATATAATGAAGACAAAACTGAAATTTCCTAAATATAATTAAATGTGCATAGCGCTACATTTATAAACAATAAGAATAGTATTTTATGACTGAATCAGGCAAATTATAATGATCCAACATCACTCATTTTACCGGTCACTCATTAGCTTGCCTAATTCCACGGATGTCATAAACTCAATATCCGGCCATTTTTTTGTAGCACGAGATAGAAGCTCCTTGAACTTTTTCAGGTTTCTCGTCCGGTTCTCCGGATGAATATTACCAATAAAGTTGAGGCGGTGCGCACTAATTATCGCCGGTTTTTTCCAGAGAAATGCATTATTAATTCCTTTCATACACTCACCAACGCTATCATATGTTTGTGAATATTGAGACGGTTCAAACTCACAATTTCTAACCAGATTTATCTGCTGAGAACTGTTCATCCCCCCCTGGATTCGTCGTTTCATCTCATGTTTATTTGCTCCCAGTTTTGGAAAAACTTGGTATTTCATACCCTGTATGAATTGAACACCATTTTCTTTCAGAGTACCATTCAGATCAGAATGAATAATATAATTGGGTGCGATGAAACTCTCAGAGTTCATTTTAAATATTTCTTTAAAGAGATCAAGCCCCTCTTTCAGTTCCGCCTTTTGGGTATCAAGATCAGAAGAATTATTTGTATCATATGTTGCTCTTAAATTAATGCCACTACGGGGATTATACTTAGAACCCAGCCAGTTCACGCCTTCATTGAAAGCTTTTCTGTACTTGGATCCCGGATCTCTAAGCTGTTTCATCCACTCTTTGATATTCAAGTGTTCCCTTCCATGAAATTGTGGATAGAAAATGCCGGCTTTCATTCCCTGTTGATAGTACTCCAATGGATTAAATGAAGATCGATATTTTTGATATGATTCCGTAAACACTTCAAAGCCGTACTCTCTGAATTCTGACTCCTCTATTTTCTGAAAATCGGGATTCGTCATAATGGTGTTCGCAGTAATCACGGCCGGCCGGCCGCGCGAGTCGCGAACTCCCGACAAGACCGAAAAAAGTGCATCAAAGTCATCCTCGTTTGCCAGTGAGTCGTAGGTAGCATACGGGCACAGGTCAACCCGAATCCCATTTGCCAACAACGAATCAAACACCTTTTTAGAGGGCATGCAGATACTCCCCCAGTCGTCAGATTCTATAACAATAATTTTCCGTTCTGTTCGCCAGCCCCGCCAATTGTTTAGGTGTCGAGAGATTTCCTTTTTGAATTGCTTACTATTCAACTTCTCATCAATGTTTTAAATGTCTGTTTTTATTTAATGTCAATATCAGTGTTATGTAGGAAATTATTAAGGCTTAAAACAATACGTCAACATAATACCTGTAAAACTATTAAAGGTACAATCTCGTCTGTGTTATTTTAGTGACTTTTTTGTACCGATTTTACTCTCCGTCTCATTGGCACCCTATCCTGCCAACATTAAATTTTTTGCGCATTTAGAATCAGTCCTTTTGTAAAAAACTAGTTAAACAACTGTTTCCATTTTTTTCAAATTATTAAGTGCCCACTTTATTACTTTAATATCAGAACTAGACATTCCGTTAATTTGATATTTTTTAACCCATTCCGGATGGATATGAGTTATTTTAACAGTTATTTCATTAAGATCTAAAACTTGTGCTATTGCTAAACGGTGACGACCATGCTCTTCTTTTATTAGACTCCCGTCTCTCCCTATCATTACCTTTACTGAATCCTTTGCAAGTCCTTCTATAAAACCATTCTTACTCATACTTTTAATAATTTCAACATAATATTGCATATGCATATTAACGCTTTCCACTGAATCTAAAACTACTTTTTTGCCTTTCAATTCCTTCACTTCGCCTCGGTTGACTCTTTCGATCATATCTTGATAGCGCCTGCATCTTGTATAATCTAGATCATTTTCAACAAGCTCTTGAATAAAAATAGATGTGCTGTAGTTTTTAAATAGCATCACGTCCAAATCCCAATTACCTGATAATAACAATGGCTTTCTCAACGTCAAATAGTACGGTTTATCCCTCCTCAAAATAAACTTACGAAGGTTATCTCCTTTTTTAAATGGCATCCCATATTGATGGATCAAGTTTGGATTAACTATAATTTTCAGTTCACTTTTTAGCAATTGATGCCTCTTATCAACCAAAAAATTTTTTATATTTTCTTTTAGCTCCAATCGCATAAATCCGGATCTTTCATTTAAATTTTAGCACTAAATTAATGAGAAGATGTCGTCTTAAGGGTTAGATAGAAGAATTGAGTTTATAATCTTCAACACAATTTACCTTAACTTAGGCAATCTCTTCCGCCAATTTTTTTGTGTATAGCACATTATCTGATGAATTTAATTCACTTATAATATCAGGATGATTTAAGTATTTTTTCAGATTTTTTGGTATTAATCTATCTCCCAATATTTTCTCTCTCTTCTCTTGCCATAATTTATGTCTTTTCCAGACTTGCACAGGTATCTTCTCAATATTTAGAACAATTGCCATTGACAATCTGTGATTTCCCTCAACCGTATAGAAAAACTCCCCGTTTCTGCCTATGTGCACATACAGGGGATCAATCCCTGGGTCACCGTTTCCGGCCGGCAATATTCCAATTGTTTTTATTGCAGTAAAAAGAGAATCAATATTTTCTTCGTAGTATGCCTCAATCTCTTTTATTGAATTTCGGCCCAGGACCTGCCTGTTCTTCTTTAACAAACTTTTATAATGCTGAAATAACGTTGTTTCAATCCACTCTTTCTGCTCAATATATCTTTCATAGATCCCAATATATTTCGAGAACGTTTTTAATCTTTCATTTTTTGGTATAATATTTAAATCCCAATCTCCGGATAAAACTTGCCCCTGATAGCTTAAGCCTTTTAATGACCCAGGACACCATCCATAAATGTCGTCAATGTTTATGTAAATCGTTTTATCAGTTGGAGCTAAGTGATTGTATCTAACTGAATTTATTTTTTTTTGGAGAGGAGCCATAAGGTGTTTCCCAATAAGCAATTTTAACTTAATTGACCCATCTCTGATGAAGTCTTTAAAATTTTTTCCCTTGTAATTGACCATCTCTTTCTGAAATTATGTTGAACTATAAATAGCGCCGTATTCACTTTCGTTAGTCACTATATTTGATACGCTTAATGTTTAGGTAACAATTTACTAACATTAACATAATATAGATTACATCCAACAATTGCATTAATCCTTTCTAAGGATGCATTTGTCAAACTTTTACTTCGTCTGATCAAATTGTATTTCTATATCCGAATTGATTTTATCGGTTATATTTAACAGATATGAGCACTCAGTTATATAATTAATAACTTTCAGGGTAGATTGGAGAATGAGTGAATTGAAAGTCGGCAGATGCTATAGAAATCACACTACCAATAGAAAGGCTTCGAATACAATGATTTGATTTCTACTTGAAAAATTTCTCTTAATACTATTGAGTCATTGGTTTTCTAATAAAGTCCCAAGCCCACTAAATATTCATTCTAAAAGTTCACCGCGGAGGCGTTTAGACGCAGGGACAGGGTGTTGTGGGATATGAGCAATTCTCAATTACCGGGCTAATGCTTTTGGATGTTATAAGTCAGGATAAAAAGACAGATGTTTCATTACCACCTACCCAAATCATCACCGCGGCCTTAGCGTCTCCGCGTTAAACCCTCCATGAACTATTTCATGAGCGTCATTTTCCGTGTTACAATCTCACTACCGGTGATAAACCGGTAGAAGTAGATCCCGCTGGCGAGATTACTTGCATTGAAATTTACTTCATGTGTACCTGCAGAATAATCAACATTATCAACAAGGTTTGTCACCAGCTGACCGGCCATATTATACACTTTGAGGGACACCTGCTGTGATTCGGCAATAGTAAAACGGATCTGTGTGGTGGGATTAAATGGGTTTGGGTAGTTTTGCCCTAATTCCGTTCTGAATTCCGAAGCTTCGTCTGTATTGGCCGTAGTAAACTGCCATACCGGACTCCAGCTGCCTTTTGTATCTCTAATAACGGCCTGCACCCTCCAGGAGTGTACACGGTTGGGCAGAGTAGATCTGTTTATGGTGTACTCCGTTTCTGTGATCACAACTCCCTCAGCATCTGAATAGAAAAACTCTTCGTGCTCCCCCTTCTCATTCTCCCGTGTTACATGAATAATGTAGTGTTCTGCATCTGCAACAGGGTCCCATTTCAAGCGAATTGAGTTGGGTACATTTGTGGCTTTGTTCTGTGGTGAAATCTGAACCGGCGCATCAATTTGACCGGGTTCTTCTTTGCCTTCATCATCACCTGAACCGTCACCCCCCCCGTTTTCTTCATCCAGAACTGTTGTAAATTGACGGGAAGAACTCCAGCTACTGCTGTTGCCATCCTGTATCGAACGCACCTGCCATTGGTATTGCGTATTGTGCTGAAGCTGAACAGATGGCGTAAAGGAGGTGCCATCTACATTTTGATCGATAACATAAGAAGAGCTCCCCGCTATTTTCACACGGAGCCGGTAGGAATCTGCCCGCTCGTTAGACCAGGTGAATTCCGGAGATAATGAAATATTAGTGGACCCGTTTGAGGGTGAGTTTAATGTGGGAATGGTGGGTGAAGTATCACCATCGCCACTATTATCCTGTGGCGTTCTGTCTCCATCAAATTTCACACTCCAGCCGGCGCTCTCCAACTTCTGAATGGCATTATTTACCTCATTCGTATTGGACGGCCCGGCCCCCGTCGATTGATTACTTATATCCAAGATTCCGTTTGTGCCCCAATTTTCCCATTCCGTCCCCAAACGGGATTGAACATTTGCCCACATATCAAGAATGATTTGGTCAAGATCTGATTGAGAAAGTGAATTATTTTCCACTTTAAATGTCTTGATTCCACGCATACCACTTACATAATTACCATCGCCATCCAAATTAACGGGACTAATTGCACCAACTTCATAAGAGTTTAATCTATTATCACCAAATAGAATGTAAGTCGTACTTGTCATGTTTCCAAGTGTAGCAGGTATAGCACCTGAAAAGTCGTTATCTGATAAATAAATTCTTGCTACAGATGTTGCACTCGGCCAATCCGAGGGTAGGCTACCTGTAAAATTATTTCCATGAGCAAAAATATGTCTTAGTTGGTACATACTGCTTAAATCATCAATAAATTCTCCATTTAAACCAAGGTCTTGCATCTCAATTATTTTCATTCCATTAAAAAAACCAGGGCTTGATGAATTTTTCCATGTATCAGGCAGGCTACCACTTACTTCTGTTTGGCTGATAACATAATAACTGAACTTATTTGAATCATATTCAGGGTCAATTGAACTTTTAATATTTGTATTCTTGATTGAAAATGTATGCAACTTCGGTAAGTTTCTATTATTAATATGACTTGGAAAATCACCACTTAAGGGGTTTCCACCTAATAGCAATAACACTAAGCTTGGCAAATTAGACCATGACTGAGGTATTTCACCTGTAAAACCTTGCCCACCAAATCTTACTGTCTGCAAGTTCTGTAATCCCCCCAAACTTTCAGGTAATGGGCCAGTTAATATTTCATTAATTGGATTATCTCCTCTACTATGATGAGGATCACTACCCCGAATTTGCAAGTTTTTTAGAGTTTTTGCATTTCCTACGTTATCAATATTACCAGTGTGTCCGTTATGATTTAACGCAATAAATTCAATTTTGGGTAAAGAAAATAACTCTGATGGTATAGTCGTATCATAAAAATAATTCCTTTCTAAAAATAACCGCTCAAGGTTTACCATATTTGAAATTGAAGAAGGAATACCTCCTGTAAACTTATTTCCAATATAATCATCCTTTTCAGGATAGGGCCATTTGGTTGTTTCAAGATCAACAACATTTACTTGTCTGTACCCAAGTGATGCGACACGTAAATTAGAGAGCTCCCAAAAAGATAAAGGAATATCACCAGTAAGTTTATTGAGACGAATATCTATATATTCTAATTTTTTTAAATTACCAATCGACTCTTTAAGTGCGTATCCATCTATTAATTGATACCTACCATCCTCGCTAAGAACTGGCTCATTTTTACTGTCAGTAATATAATTTCTAAGGTTATTATTAAATAATCGGAGTTCTGTAACTCGACCACTATTGTTTACAGTAACACCGTATGCAGAACCCATATTTTCAGGTGTCATGGTTTCCCACCCCGAATTATTCGTCCAGTCATGACCGTTCGTCACTTCATAGATATCCTGAAGAGCTTCGAAATCTCCCTCTAAGCTGTCTTTATTCTGTGAGAGGGTCGTGATGGGTATTATTATAATTGACGATATCAGTAGTAAAAATAGTTTCAAGGATCTCATACGTTTCTGATTCTTAAGCGGATTGAGCATCTGATAGAAGTCTGTTTGTTCATTAAAATCTACAAAAGTCCAGTTCCAGTGAATACCACTTTGCCGGCAACTTGTTTTATAAAGAGCTGCAAAAGACTTATTTGTTACAGATTTTAACAGGGAAATATTAGTTATAATTAATCTTTGGTCTGTAAAGGTTTTTTAAAAACCATTCAAAAAAGATCTTACTAACACAGGATTAGAATGTTCCAATATAAATCTCTCGATTTAAAAAATTATTAAATGAAACGCTTATGCGTTTCTGTGTAATGATTATCTTTCATGATACTTAAATACAGATGTTGGGAAATCTCAATAGAATGAGTTAATCTCTCTTTACTGTTTTTTATCAATTCCACTCAGTAAGAAAAGTTTTACACGAGCACATCAAAAAAGTATCCAGTCCGTCCCTTATCGGGATAATTCCCAACATATTAGTCTTGAAAAACTAAACAATTATAATTCACTCCTTTCCAGGGATCATCAGTAAAGGTAGTAGGCTGCCGCTGACTACCAACGTGTGAAGTTGCATAAATAGAGGTATACATCAGAACGTAGTGACATAGCTTTTATGTCCAATTAGATCTGTCACTCATTTTCCCAAAAAAAGGGGGCCAAATTGTGCATCAATATCCCAAAACCATGGATTCTTAGCATTCCATTCTAAAATAATGGGTCTTCCACTTTCATTCACATAAACGTCCCAGCCCACCAAGCCTACGTAGGGATATGACTTGTGAGCCACTTTACAACATGCAATTATATCGTCAACAAAAGGAATCCTTAATTCTTTAAACCGGTATCCTGTATCCGGATGATGCTCTCCGGCTTCCAGTCCAAATTCGTCATAAGCACTGCTGCTCACCTCTCCATTCATTTTAACAGATATCCATATTCCACCACACGATACGTTATCCACTCTATTTTTTTCTGTGCCGAATCTTAAGTTTATGAACTTGACGGCAACTTCGCCTCTCTTTTCCATATGTGTTAAAACCCGAAAAGTATTTACTGAATGCGGATAAACTTCCCTCAGAGATTTATGCTGACGAGCCACTTCCTGAAATACCAAATCAGAGTCTGCAGGAAGTTCATCTATTCTTATATGTCTTGAGTGTAAAAACAGAATTCCTTTCCCTTGCCTTCCGTTGTCCGGTTTAATCACAATTTCCCGATTCAAATTGATAAGATATTCCCGCACCTGATCCTCATCAAGGACGTTCCCCCTTCTGTCAATATATTCACCCCTTATGCGCGTCAGATGGGGTTCAACGGTTATCCCGGGAAAAAGCTTATGATCCATTGATTTAGCATCACTCAATGAAGCAAATATTTCCGGGTTTACCTTGGGCAGGATTTCAAACCGGTACACATCATCCGGAATCCAGCCCTCTATAAATTCACCGCGCATCTCAGTATAAAGTGCCAGCCACGGCCAGTATGCAGAACTGCCAAACGTTTCCCGACAGTACCGTTTAATCTCTGCCTTGAGTGGACGATTAACAATCTTATATCCCCTGATTTTAATTAAACGCTTCCTTAAGTTTCGGGCCTCATTTCTGGAGACACGATACATTGCAAATCGTTCAAATCGATCATTAAGTACTATTAAAGCACGCTTGATGCGAAATAGAAACCTAGATATCAGATCATACATATTTATTCAATTAAGGACCAGTGATTCATTTTGCAATAATCGATAACCTCCTTAATAAACTCATCAAAAAATGAGATACTACAATGTTGTACAAATTCACCTTCGATGAAATTCATAGTTATCTTATCCAAAGAACAGTTATAGAAGAACCCATAGCGTCTGAATTTTTACTATTTCGATCCAAAATTTCGGGAAATAAACCATCTATGATTAAAAGGGGGCCTGCAAAGAATATAGCGTAATGAGCAATTCAAATTTATGTTTTATTAATTATTGATTTTAGATCCCAAATCGGCCCTACATGAGGCTCTGCTTGCCACATACCCGGACGAATTGCGTTCCACTCAATCATTCTTGGTTCTGAGTCCAAGTCTATGCACACATCCCAAGCTATGTATCTCACATATGGAAAATAACTGTGATGTTGGGTACATTTTTCAATTGCGTATTTTACAGATGGAACTTTTATAGTCTTGAGTGAATTGGCGAGGCTAAGATTTTCCTGATCAACATTTAATCCTACCGAATCTAAAATACCGCTTACTGGCTTACCTTCAACATTTAAAAAACAGTATCTGCCTCCCGCATTAGTATTATCAAGCCGATTCCCACCAGTGCCAAAACGACATAAAACAAATTTAAATGAAACAGAACCGTCTGATTCAAGAAAAGTTGCAATTCTAAGCGTGTTCAATGAATGTTTATGGAATTTCGATAATACAGGATGCTGTTTGACGACTGGCTGAATAACAAAATTATCCTTGTCTTTTTCCAATTCATTAATGCCCAGATCATTGGTTTTTAAGAATCGAATATCTCTTCCTGCAAAACCACCATCTTTTTTCACGACTACCTCTTGAGCTTCTGCCCTAATTCTGTCAATCAATTTATCCATGGATATAATATTCCAGTCTTGGTCATAATAGATTCCTGATACTTTTAAGGCTAATGGTTTTACTGCAAAATCATCAAAGTACATATGGTAAAACGTTTTCATATCACTTACTTCAGAAAACCTCTTGATATTCCAATCATCCAATAGCGTAATTTGAAAGTAATCATTAGGCAGCCACCCGGGGATAAACTCACCTTTTATCTCAGTATAAACCGCGAGCCATGGCCAAAGTGAAGGGGTTCCAAACACGTCATTTGAGTACTCTTTAATCTCATCTTTTACTTTTTTAGTAACGACCTCACTGCCTGTTCTCTCTATGACACTTTGCCGAATTCCATGCGCCTTCTTTGTATACTGTTTTAGCCGATACTTTTTTAGCAACCTTTTCTTTAAGGGAGATAACTTTTTCACAATATACATACCCATTATCATCTGTTTTTAATATTCAAATTAAGCCTTTAAAGTGCGGGCCAAAGAGTGGTTCCAGAGTCCAGATCAATGGCCTCCTCGCATTCCACTCAAGTAACCGTACTTCACCCGTGGCTTCTACACATACATCCCACCCTATGATTCTTGTGAATGGGAACTTTTTGTGGGCGGCCACACAACTCTCCACGGCTTTGGCAAAACCGGGAATTTTCATCCCCTGATAGGTAAAACCATGTTCGGGATGTTTCGCTTCTGTAATAAGTCCCATTCCTCGGTAGGCATCAGAACAGATGTAACCGGAAGAGTCAATATTTGCATATAAACCTCCCGAACTGGTATTATCCACTCTTGATTCACCCCGCCCAAACCTTATATAAGTCAAAACAGGTTTCAAAGGGCCCTCATCTGTCCTGAAAGTGATAATCCTGATCGTGTTTACAGAATTGCCCGAAAATAGTGCCATCTCTTCATGCTGTTTAATGGCCGGCTGTATAACAAAGTTAGAGTTTACATCCAATAGATCCGTGTTAAATTCATCTGTGGACACAAATTGTGTATCGTGCCCGCCCCGGCCTCCATCGGTTTTTATGACAACTTCATGTCCGTAATCCTTTAATCTTTCAGATAAATGATCTTTAGAAAGCGGTTCATAGTCAGAATTGTACCACTGCCCTGAAATTTTTACCGCAATCGGCTTTACCGCGAAATCACCGAACAGCTGATAATCAAAGGTTTTGTACAAACTTACTTCACTTAATTGATTCCATTTGGGAAGCAAACGAAACCGATAGTAGTCAATCGGTAACCACCCTTCCAAAAACTCCCCTCTCATTTCTGTATAATATGCCAGCCACGGCCAGTAGTCGGGTGTTCCAAATTGGCTTGATGAGTATTCCTTTATTCTTTTCTTTAATTTAGTATTTATAATTTGTTTTCCATTGCGAAACTTCACAACCTCGCTCCGAAGGTGGTTTGCATTAACCCTTGAAATCTTATGGCTTAATGTATTCTGAACCCCTGTACAAACTGAGCCGATAGAAATTTTTACTCTGCTAATCGATCTCGCTAAAAAATCGTATCTATCCATGTCTATTTTCTTGACCAATGTCGTTCTATGCAATATTGCTTTACCTCATCCATAAACTCTCCGAAAAAAGGCTGGCCCGGATACTGTGAAAACCGGATACTGTGCCCTTTGGTGTTGATCTCAATAATCCTCCATGATCCGCTGCTATCGTAGCAGAGGTCAAGGCCAACCACTCGGAGCTGGAACATTTTGGATCCGACTTCCAATGCAAGGTTTTTCAATTTTTTAAATTCAGGCAGTGCCTGGTCGAAAGCCAGACCCGTAACGGGATGAGTTTTAAATTTTTGCCCGTACCGGTCGAGCGCGTATCCGTGTAGCCTCCCATTCTCCCTGACAAGGGAGATCAGCCCCCCGGAGGCCACGTTGTCCAGCGCACCCCCGTTACCCATTCGCTGTGCAATATTCACAATATGTGTCTTATTATCGATTACAGACTTATATAGATAGACCCGTACCGTGTTGAGACTCGGGGGGTGTAATCTGCTTTGGATTTCGTTCTGCGTAATCCTTTCCTGCACCACAAAGTTTTTTTTCTCTTTAATTTTAGTGAGCAGCTCTTCACTGTTCTCAACAAAGTGTATGGCATTCCCGCCCCAGGAGTCCATATTCGGCTTCAGAATAGCCGGGTAGTGAAACTGCTCCGCCAGCTCTTTTAGATTTTCCGGTTTCACGCTGTTGTAGTTTGTATCCAGAAGCTCTCCGTCAATGTTGTGAAGGTAATCTTTGGGAAAAATCCCTTCTGAAAACCAACGGTTATAGAGGCTCTTGTTCCCCAAATAGTGCGCTTCGGGTATCCTGTTCAGGCTTGGCTCTATATCGGCCTGAAAGATCTCTTCCGGAATAATTTTGGGATCGGCGTCACCAGAAATCGCCTCGCAGATTCGCAGCGTATCAGGCCTGAAGGTGGATTGGAAATCCGACCAGTATTCCCGGTGAGCCTTCTCTTTTACTTTTGTTGCTTCTTCTCTATACTCCGGGTGTTTGTCAAACACAATACCATGTCTCTTTTTCCACGCTTTTTTTGCTCCTCTGCTTCTTGTGCTGTAGTTAAAAGCACTTTTAACATGCTCTTTCAACGACATGTTTCCGGATAGTATTCTCTTAATCATCTTCACCCGTTATCAATCGACCAATATGTACCGATGTCATAAATTCAACCTCCGGCCATGTTTTCAATATCCCTTCAAGCACCTCTTGTAACATCTTCAAAGATCGGTCCCTGTTTTTGGGGTCAAGATATCCAACATAATTAATCCGATGGCTGCAGATTACAGCCGGCTTATTCATCCGAAATGCTGCCTGCACCTGTTTTAAACAACGTTCTACAGGATCATCAATCCCGTTTTTAAACAGCGAAGGTTCAAAAAGTACATTTCTGACCAAGTAAATCTGTCCATACTTGTTTCTCTCACCCAGCGTACGGGGATGCAGTTTTACTCCACCTTGGGGTATCGGCTCCTTCATTTTGCGGTTCCCCTGGTAGTATTTCACTCCATACCTGTTCATCTTTTCATCATAATCTGAGCTCCATAGGTAGTTGGGCGGGATAAATGAATCCGACCGGTACCCAAAAAGCTCCTCAAAAAGATCGAGCCCCTCCAGGATAATTTCCAGCTTCTCCTCTTTATCCTCAACACTACTGTAGTTCAGCGTTTCAACGTACCTATTTCCCCCTTTTACACCACGGGGAATCGATCCGGGGATACCATGCTTAAAACCGAATATTGCGTCGCGATCGCCCCGTCGCAGTGCGTTCATGAACATCGAAACATTCAGATGTTCTCTTCCATGCGATTGTGGGTAGAATAGTTTCTGCTCCAACCCTTCTTTCCAAAGATTAAAACATCGGCCGTGTTCGGGATACCGCTTGAAAGTCTCCGTGATCGGTTCATAGTGATACTCCTTAAATCCGGACGCCTCTATTTTTCCAAAATCCGGATTTGCCACGAGTGAGTTCGCTGTAATGACCGGATGGTTACCATTAAAGTCCTTAAACCCTGACAGCAATTCAAAAAGCAGTTCAAGATCGTTCTCACTCGCCAGGCTGTCATATTTTTCGTAGGCGATTCGATCAACCCTGTAACCCGCTTTCAAGCATTTATTGAAGACCTGTTTTGACGGCATTCGGATACTGCCCCAATCGTCCGATTCAATCACAATAATTTTACGGTCTGTTGTCCATCCTCCCAGATTAGTGATGTATGGTCCAAGCTTTCGCTTAAACTTTTGCATCCCCCTTACAATCGTGCTATACATTCGATTTTACCAGGCTTTTCAGGCAAGATTCAACCATCCAATGCTGAGGGTTAAAAGGTCCCGGGTGCCAATTCATCATTTCATCCCAATACCCTTCACAAGATTCATACACTTGGGTGGTAAAACCAAAACTAATCTCAACAATCATCGGCTTCCCGTTACTGTATACATAATCCAGTGCAAGAGACTGGCTGTTCAGTTTTTCCGCAAGCTGGAATGATAGCCGTATGGTCTCCTCATCAAAAAGCTCTTTCCTGTACTCCACCTCACCACTGCCGGATGCCCGGAAATCATTTTTCCTTACAAGACGTTTGATAGCGAACGCCTTTTCATCGATTACAATTATACGTGTGTCGGAGTCATTTTCAGGTATGAAATCCTGAAAATAGACATAGCCTCTTTCATTGCCTGCAATCCTGTCAAATTCAGTTGTATAACCAAGCCTTACAACTCCTTTAAAAACATTCCATAGTGAGTTTTTTCCTATTCTGTATAAACGCCATCTCTCCTTTAAATTTGAACCGGGTTCATACTGGCTAAATCCTTTACCAAATGCTTTCTTAATCATTTTACGAGCAGTACGTCGATCTCTTATCAATCGGACCTGAGAAGAGCCCGCGCCTCTGCGAAGCTTAAACACTTTCGGAAATTCAGTAGAATCAGCCCAATTCAATGCCTTATCCTTCTCGTAAAACAGATAAGAAGGAACAATTGGTGCCCCCATAGCCTCCAATAGATAGGTTTGTCCTACCTTGTCATCAAAATGCCAGCCGGTATGAAAATCAGGGAATACTTTTTTCCCGGCAGTTTGCAGTGAATAGACCAGCTGTTTGGCAAAAAGAATGTCTTTACAATTTGTTTGATGGAAGTGCCACATCACTATATCACAGTCCCTTACATCATCAATAATGGATGTGCTATAGCAGTCTACGATTTTATATGGAATACTGTTTTTTTCACAATACTCAATCCAGTGGCTACTGAAACCGTCTTTTCTGTGGTGAATGGCAATTTTCATAGTCCTGATTTATCCTTGTACCTCTTTAGTCTCTCGTATTTATGACACATATCAATTGTACTGAATTTTACTTATTTCTAACCTGTAATATCAACACATTTGTAACTTTCACACCGGAGCCCCCAAAGATATTTGTTTTTTTAAATAGCATGCTTCATGCTCAATTTTTGTGAATCTGATAATCCAGATTCTGTTGCTTTCTATCTTTTTCAAATTTCTTATTCATCATCATATCCACCATCCAGTCCTGCTCGTGAAACTTGCCTTCTATCCAGTTCATATTTTCATCCCAATACCCGGTACAATCCTCTGTCATATCACAAAATCCATAGCTGAGTTCTGCAATGAGGTATTCGCCGTCACGCTGCACATAGTCAAAAGCAACGGCCTGAAGGTTTAACCTTTTTGCTAATTGCTGTGAAATTTCCACAACTTCGTCAGAAAAATATTTTTTTTCATACCGTTTAAATCCACTTCCCGACGCGCGAAAATCTCCGACTCTCACATCTCTTCGCACCGCGAAGGCTTTTCCATCAACAACATTAATTCTTGTATCATGATTGTTATCGGGAATAAAGTCCTGAAAATAGACGTAACCTTTTTCCGGGCCTACAATCTTTGAGAATTCAGTTGTATAGCCAAGGCGAATAATTCCTTTGATCACATTTTTTATACCGGTTTTACCATGGCGAAATAGACGAAAGCGCTCTCTTAAATTTGTAGGTGCATCGTATTGACTAAAACCTGAACCGAATGCACGTCTTACAAGTTGCCTTGCCTGACGTTTGTCTTTTACCAAACGTACATGATCGGATCCTGATCCCCTTCTCAGTTTAAATACCTTGGGAAAAGTGGTCTCTTCCACCCACTTCATCGCCTTCTCTTTTTCATAAAATACATACGTTGGCACAAGAGGGGCATCTACTGCTTCAAGAAGATATTTTTGCCCTACTTTATCATCAAAGTGCCAACACGTATGGAAATCAGGAAATACTTTTTTACCGGCTGTTTCTAAAGAGTACATCAACTGCTTCGCGAAAATTGCATCTTTGGAATTTGCCTGGTGGAAATGCCACATCAGTGCATCACAGTCTTCAAGCTGTTGAACAATATCAGAATCGTAACAGTTTACGATTTTATATGGAATACCGATCTTTTCACAGTATTCAATCCATCGCTTGCTAAAACTTTCTTTTCTTGGATGAATAGCTATTTTCATGGTGTAAGTGTTTTAATTAATACGTCCCTGTGTGACTCACAGCGTGTTAAGTTCAGCAGCAGCCTCTTTTTCTTATCCGAGAGCATCGAGGGAGCCAGGTTCCTATTCCTCATTGCATGAAGTAAACGGTTTGAGTGCGGCTCTAAAAAGCCGCTGTACATACGGTATGACCTTTCGCAGTAATTTTTAAATTCAGCCTCCAGCCTGCCATCATCGCTGATAATATTGTTTAAGCGTTCCATTTTATTAAAAAATGCATCCTTTTCATCCTGGTTCATCTTTCTCAAACCGGGTGTGCTGTAATTCTGAATGTAGGGGTGATACCTGACTTCAAGCTTATTTTGAGAAACCAATAGCTCGGCGATCAACCCTTCATGCCAGGAAGATACCGTTGAACGATCCCTTTCAGGCTGATCAAACAAAAAATTACCCAGGCTATAACAAATGGGCACACCGTTGTATTCTTCATAACCACTCGGGCAATGCGTATGGTGAGAGATTACGGCCGAAGCACCTGCATCCGCAAAAAAGCGATAGGTTTTTTTCATGCGGGGGCTCGGCAGCTCGTAGTGTTCGTGTCCTCCGTGTACAATCACAATTACATGGTCCGCATCTTTCCGACATTCCCGGATAGAATAGTAATTTTGTACGGGGTCCATTCCATACCCCCCGGCCTGATCGTTTCGTGTAGTACCAAATTCATTTTCTGCAATATTGAGAATCGCTATTTTTAAGCCGCTTATTTCACAAAAATAAGGCTTAGATGCTTCTTCAAAGCTACCTCCCGCGCCCACAGTTGCCAGACCGTTTGCTTTGCACTCTTTTATCGTTGAGTAAAGCCCCTCCTCCCCATAATCCATAATATGATTATTGGAAAGGGTTACCAGATCAAAGCCGGCCTTTTTCAAAACCGGCATTGCGTTGGCAGGGCTTTTCAGGCTGGGGCCGGTTTTCGGGATTGGGGTTCCATCATTTATTACCGGTGATTCCAGGTTGGAAATGGCCAGGTCGCTTGTTTTTATCAGGTCAGCATACTCGCCAAACAGTGAGTTCACATTACCTTTACGAGCAAGCTCTGTTACTCTTCCGCCCCCAAGATGAGTATCCCCTGTAATTACTATTCTTACTACATCTTTCTTTTGCTCACCCATAACCGGTTACCCTCACGAATCGCTAACTTTATCTGTCCGAATCAACTTACTACCTGCCATTTGCTCAAGCTGTTTTATTCTTGAATTAAACGATAACTGAATAGATGCTGATTTACAACTATACCGGCATCAATTAACAAATTCTAAACCAAGGTTACGAACAGGAGGCATCCATGGGTATTTTGTTATGCAAAATCGCGTAACCTGTATTTGTCATATCAAATCAACGAATGGGTTCCCCCTCTTTGCTCGCAGAGAGGAGGCAGGGCCTGCCTGCAGAAGCTTTAGTGCAGGCAGGGGTGAGTCCGAAGCTTCTGCGCAGATTTGGGTGACTCCGGTCCACAGTTAGGAGTAAACCGAAGATCGGAGTCGAAGGGTCACCTTTCACGGTACAGAGGAACAACCCCTCGTATGTACTCATTGCTTTTTCATCACACTGCGCCTCGGGGTCCGATTACGCAACCATCTAACCCCGCACTGCGCACCGAAAAAGCACGTTGCTTGTACGGGGCTAATCATATTAAGCCCCCGCCGGGGCTTTTTATTACGCGATATCGAGTAACCCAAATTTTTTACATCCTAACCAACAAAGGAGTCTTACCTCTTTGCTCGCAGAGAGGGGGACAGGGGGTGAGTCCGAATTGTACCGGCGTTAACCTGAATGTTGAATTGATCCAATCCCGATACGTCGGTTTTTCTTATCTAAAAAGATCCTTTGTCACGTTGAGCCACTAATTTGCCCAAAAAGCGGGCAACACTGTTGAGGATGTGACAATCCGAAAGTCCCCTCTTGAGAGGGGATTTAGGGGTGTGTTCGAGCAGGCAAAAACGTTGATTTAAGCCAATTATCACATCTTTCACTGGTAGGAAGGCCTATGCCGTTCAGGCCGTAGTCCAACCTACGCTAAAGCTTCGGGTGGCAGGCGAGACATCTCTTTTTTATTGGATTCAATCACCCCCTCTCGTATTAAACATATCTTAACCAACAATGGAGTTCTCCCTCTCTAATCATAGAGAGGGGACAGGGGTGAGTTATAACGACTCATCCATCAACTCCCCCAACCTGTCAGAAGTCATAAACTCTACATCCGGCCATTTTTCGACAGTTTTACGAAGGAGTATATCTAATAATTTTAAATTTTTATCCCGGGTTTTCGGATCAATATAACCGATATAATTTACTCTGTGAGATTCGATTATGGCAGGTTTCTTCCATAAAAAAGCAGTGCTGATTTGCTCCAAACATCGTGCAACATTGTCAATATCGGGGTCAAGAGTAGGCTCAAACCGGCAGTTTCGTACTAAATAAAACTGGTTCAGCTCATTTTTTTCTCCCATATAGTGACGAATAAGCTTATTGCCTTCAGTTCCAATATCAGGTGAGCGCTGTGCGGTACTCCCTTGCAAATATTTTACGCCGCCCTCCGCGTATACCTGCTCCAGCTCTTTATTCCACGTGTAGTTAGGGGCAATAGCAGTTTTAGATGAATAGCCGAAAATTGACTCAAACAGCTGTAGCCCTTCCCGGATCGACTGTGCCGTAAACGTACGATCGCCCTCTATATCCCACTCATAGGCGGCAAGAAAGCTTTTGCGAGTTTCAGTCGATGCGGAACCACATACCGCATATATTCTCTCATCAAAAAGCCGGGCTGTTTCCGAAGTTCTATTTTGAAGCCCTTTCATCCAGCGGCTAACGTGCAGATGCTCTCTTCCGTGGAATTGTGGATGGAAAAGGCCCTCTTCCATTCCCTTTTTCCATAGTCCAAATGCATTTGTATGTGACGGATACTCTGCCAGTGTATCGGTAAAAGGCTCATAATAATATTGCTGAAAACCGTCTGCCTCAATTCTCTTAAAATCCGGATTGGCAACAATTGTATTTGCGGTAAGTACCGGCGAACCCTTTTCTCTTACACCCCTCAAAGTATTAAATAGTGCCTCCAGATCTTCTTCAGACGCCATTGCGTCATTTCTAAGCATGGGGTCATTTTCAGTCTTAATCCCCCAGTCACTTAATTTATGTAGCAACGAAGCTTTCGGAAGACGAATTGCCCCCCAATCATCCGATTCTATAACGATAATTTTACGATCAGTTCTCCAGCCTCTGCTATTCGTTAAGTGATCACGGGCAATTTTTTTAATTTTTTTTAGCATCAGACTTTATATCCGTTTTTCTATTCAATTGGTTGGTCTTTTTACTTTACACATCAGCTAAATGACCAAAGAGCTCTTCCCACTGTTCACCCACTTTATCGATCGTAAAACGAGCCGCATTTACTAAAGCCGCACTCTGTGCTTTCATGCGCTCTTTCTCGTTTGTAGCAAGCGCAACTGCACTATCAGCCATCTCATCTACCCTGTAAGGATCTGTTAAAAACGCGTCTGTTCCATCGTTTACTATCCAGCTTAGTGCATCATAACTCTTGTAAGCCAAAACCGGGCACCCATAGCTCTGGGCCTCCAAAATCGTATTTGGAAACCCCTCATAGGCAGACGGCATCATAAAGATGGATGCTTTTTTGTAGTACGATTCCGGTTTTTGAAAACCCTTCAGTGTAATCCTGTCGATCTTCTGTTGACTGATCTGTTCTTTCATTTCAGCCATGTAGGGACCATCTCCTACCACAACAAATTTCCAGCCGAGTAGCCGGTCTTTACATGCTTTCCAAAACGGAAGAAGCAGATCCGACCTTTTTTGATCATCGTTTAGCCGACCCACATGTAAAATGATCTTCTCTTTTTCACCGGGTTCATCCTGTACTTCGGGTATGCTGTTCGGAATGGCCAGTACTTTTTCCTGCATAAAGTCCCCTACGAAGTACTTCAACTCTTTATTATTGGGAGGGGAAAGCAGAATATAGCGGTCGTGGTTGCTCAAAATATGTTTCAGCGATTTCCGGTGAAGGTATTTATGACGTTCTAAAGCCATTTTTCTGCCGACAGGATTATTGAAAAGCTTGAACAGTGAATCCGGCAACATCTCCTGCATGGTTTTCTCCAGATTATTGACAACACTGAAAAGTGAGTTTCGAAGACAGCCCAGCAGGATAAAATCATGCGTTTTTTTGAGTTTGCCCAGCCGTTCCGTGATCGGGTAGTCGTAGGGCATCTGATTAATCACAAAGTCAGGGTTAAAGCTGACACACACCTCTTCCAGGTAGTTTAGGTTTTCTCTGTTCGAACATCCACCGGGTTGCCGGCTGTGAAAGAGTTCTCCATATTGACACTCTGTATGCCCACCCACCGAAAAGGAGTAATAGGCTACTTCGTGTCCTTGATTAGTGAAATAATTGCCCAGCTTAAAGGTTGTTCGCTGCACCCCACCCGCATTCGGGTCAAATGCAGGAGTTAAAACAAAAACGATTCTATATTTCATATCTGAAAAATTAATGAGTTTGCACCCTTCAAAAAGAATGTTTCAAAATTTGAAACTCTTTAAAATTTTAAAAGAACTAATTTCTTTAACATAATCCTTACACCATTTACCATTTACCATTTACCATTTACCATTTACCATTTACCATTTACCATTTACCATTTACCATTTACCATTTACCATTTACCATTTAAATCTGCTTGTTTTTGTTGTAAACAGTCAATTCTGGACACTTTAGTGTACTGCTAATTTCATGAACCGCTACAATTCTAATATCGTCCGGATAAACTCCTTCATGGAAATCGGATCATCTCCAATGAACGGGTAAAGCAAGGGGCTGACTAAAACCCGAAAATCTGCATAGTCGCCGATTCGACTGAATTGTGTAAACAGGAAAAGAAGTATCGCCGGCAGGAACAGGTATACCAACCAATAGAGTTTTTTATTTTCAATTTTATTTGAACTGAAAAAACGAACCAGGTATGCCAGGGCAAACAGCCCAAAGTAGATATGGGACCTGCCGCTCAAGGCCGGAATCGCCGTCATAAAATTTGAAAAGGAGAGAATAAGTAAAGCGGTTCCCGCCAATCCGTTTTGTAACTGATCGTGGTTTTTATCTTTCAGATACCCACCCAAAAACAGAACCCCAAAAAAGATTCCTGTTATTGCCCATTCTCCGGCTTCTCGATAGTACTGAGCATGAAAACTTTTATTCGTTTCGAACGTTCCCGGCGGGCCATCCTCCCAATTTTCTCCGGTGTAAATTTCAGCTCTACTTTCAGTTAACTCAGTTGAGGTTAAGATTGGATCAAGCTGCGCCAAGCCTAAAGTTCCAACGAATGATACAGCCAATATTCCCAGATATAGGTATTTTCGATCTTTTAGGAATACATAGACAAAAAAGCATGGTGCAATTGCGAAATACATAAAGTGAAATAATGGTGTCATTGCCACTAATACTAAGTAGCTTGCTTTGCCGGTTCTCAAGTAAGAATAAGCACCGAAAAAAAACACCATCCCTCCCGTGTAGTTCCGGGGAGCATTAATTCCAATAACACTAATCCATGAAATAAAAAATATAAATAGTAGTAAACTGACTAAATCCCACTCTTCTTTTCTTTCTTTGTAGACCATCCAGGCATTTTTTACATAGAAGAATCCAAAAATTGAGGCCAGACTGAACATGACCCATTTCCCCTGTTCAGTGATCATCGAAATAGAATAGAGCAGAAAATGCTGATACGCATCATTGGCAATATTATCATCTCCCTTGAGTGTTATTAACATTTCAGTCTCGTATAAGAATTGACTGAACGACATCACCAGGTATCTATCCTGAAAATTTTCAATAATTGAATGCGAATCCATTCCCGGATTTATAATCCATGAGTAACCCAAAACCCCGAAAAAAAGAATCATTATGAGTTTCGCCCCTCTTTGTCTGAAGCTGAACATCCCCGAGATCAAAGCCAGCACCGGACTAATCATAAAAAGTATCAGGAAATATGGAAAGAGTGTGCGGTCTTTCACAAACCCATCATACGTATTGCTACAGTACAGATTCCCGACTTCGGTAATATGTTCAGTAATCTCTCTCATGAAGGGTAATTATTGTAAAACCTGGAAGCTGTCCACTTTCGCCTGACTTTATTTAATCCTCTATCCCAAATATCCCCTATTCTGGAGGTTAGCTTTTGAGCGTCCCAATAAACTGTCATCCCCTCCGCTATGGCCTCCAGCTGTTTTTCAGAGAGAGCTACAAAAGGTTCTTTATTCTTAGGTGTGTCAACTGCTTGTATCGTCAGTTTTTCACTCTCTCTCATTTTAGCATTTAACGCCTGCAACAACAACTCGTAATCTCGCCACCTTTCCGCAATCAAAGATGTATACTCCTCTTTAAGCCCTCTCTCACTCTCTTTCTCTTCGGTTTTTACAGTCAAAAGAGATTCTCTCAGGAAATCTTCACACCCGGGACACTTCTTTTTTATTGACTGCAGTACACGTATTTCATTCAGCTGCAGTGAAGCATTAACCCGATCATCCCGGGGAATTTCAGGAGTCTCTGTTTCCAACCAATCCACAAACGAAGATCGCACCATATAGATTGAATCCCGATCATATTTTCTGCATGACCATTGAACCCGTGAGTCATCGGAATATTTGAGAAAGGCCTGAATCAAACCATAAATTTCATACTCTTTTTGCAACCATTCTTTAAAATCAGGGTGATCCCCATATTTAGCCCGATGTTTATAGGTGGAGAGAGCATGAGAAACAGGGTCTCTGAAATAAATCAGGGCGTGTATGCCCCCGAAACCGACAGTATCTGCCGCACTACACAATTTTTCAAATGAATCTTTCTCTGCAAACCGATTAAATAATAGTTCACTTGAATAGAGAACAGCCGTCAAGTTCATTTTTCTTGCATCCGCTAAATCCCGTGAAAACAATTCAGCCACTGACGTCTCTTTTTCGCTCAGTTTTCTGGAAAGATGAATACCGTTCCCGGCCGTAATTCTCCCTTCATACATATCCATTTCTTTCTCAGATTTTGGGTAGTGTATACTCCTACTCTTCAGCAGATCTCTATTCCTGACAAACATAGTTTGCAAAAAAGAACTTCCTGTTTTATAAATTCCGCAATGTAAATAGAGTGTCGGTTTCATAGTTAATCAATTTCCAAATTATTTAATTTATAATCTTTTATATCACGGTTTTCTGTCAGTTGTGCCAAATCGTTAGACAAGTGCTCCGTCTTTACAAGCCTTTTGAGAAGCTGTTCCTGCGCTTCCAGATCTATATGTGAAAATAATTCACTTCGGCTTCTCAGTTGATCAAATGAATGTGCTATGTTGGGAAGATACTCCTCATACACATTATCATTGTAATCTATTCCATCAAATTCCGGAGAAAAATAGATCACACGGTTTTTAAAAAAGATACTATCGGTCATAGCCGTTGACACATCCGTGATCACTACATCATACTTTTGAGACCGCACCAGCCGATACAGATGAAAGTCATCCCCTTCCGTTTTGATGCATCCCTCCGTGAGAATCGGTTTAGTCTCCCGAGACTGCAAATAGTGCTCTTTGATTGTAACTTCAAAATCCAGATGCAATAAGTTTTCAATAAGCTTATTAAGTATTTCCAGCCGATGGCCTTTCGTCAATGACGGCACCAATAAAATTCTGTCTCCCGGATTCTCAGAATATTCAATACATTTTCTGTTATATTGATTATAAACCGGATTACCGAAAGAAATACAGCGAAATTCTTTTTTCGGATTATTCTTAAGAAACATTTTCCTGAAATAGTCGCTCCACACCAGCATAATATTGCATTTAATATATTTTTCCTGGATATCTCGCATTATACCGCCGTAATAGATCCCGTGCTGAACTACAATAAACTGTCTCTGATGATCATTAGCCCAAACCAGGTAGAGCGATTCAAGTTTATCCAGCCAGTTAAAACTTATTATCCAAACAGGTTTCACAAGTGACAAAAACAGGTACATCAACCGGTATCTAAGTTTATTTTGCTTTCCCACAATGCCCATAGATTTCCATATAAAACCGGGATCAAAAAAAATATATCTGTTTTGATTATCCTCAATGATGGGAATCGTATTTCTGTGGCGATGAACAAATACGATCTGCTTTCCGGTAATTTTTTTTACCAACCAATTGATCATCTCACAATAGTTTCTTTGAATTGGTCTGAATTTGTAAATGTTTGCTTATAGGCCTGATATTCCCGGCTTTGGGTAATCTCAGTCCACCAATTTTCCAGATTTACCTCATTGAGAAATTGCACGGCAGACTCCATGTCCCGGTGAAGAAGACCTCTTTTCAAAAAATGCTCATAAAATGGCGTCACGATTTCAGTCGGCTGATCATTATCTAACAAACCAATTACCGGATGATCGCAGTATATACACTCCAGAAAATTGGTTGAGGGAACCCGCATCTGCAGCACAATACGACTTTTCGATACCTGCCTGGCAATAGAGCTGCCGTCCGGAGCTACAACTACACGAGCGTCGGATATGAAACTAAACTGGTCTGAGGCGGATACACGGCTATTCACCGGGCGCGGCCTAGCCAGAATTTTTTTATACTTTACCGAATCTAATTCATCCAAAAGATAGCCGGTATTTCTTATAAACCGATTCTTATTACGCTCATCCATAGCAGCGTAACAGAGCATCAGGTCATAAGTTGGCTCTTCGGCATTTTGCGGAAGTTTTTGTCTGAATACTTCCAGCCTGTAGGCACTCCATGGTTCATCAATAGGATGTTCTTTGTAGCCCCAGGTTCTAAACTGATCGCCGGTAGAGTGTTCAAAATATCCCCGGTATTTATGAACCACCTCTCCATAGTAACAGCCGTGCTGGTACCATACCAGCTTAGCCCCCTCCTCACTGTATTTTGCAATCATCATCGTTTCAGAAAGGGAATCGGTCAAATGTACATGGAACGTTTTCCTCTCTGGTTCATATAGCTCCACACTATTGTACAACTTGTTAAAGTTCTCTATATAAATTTTTGGGATACGACGGATAATATTTCTAAGGAACTGACTTGTATATTTTTCGGCAATCTTATTCAGAATTTCTCTTTTTTTACTATCCCCGTTTCCAAAAATAAATGGATAGCTGCGTGCGAATATTGCTGCATTATTATTGACTTCCGGTACAGGTAGTCCATTAAATCCTATGTATATCTCACTTTTTTTCTGTAGTAAACGATTTATCTCTGCTTTAACCTTCCTCGTTTTTAGAGACCTGATTAAATGACCTCCCAAATTTCTTATTTTCTCTTTAAAGGTTGGGTAGTTCGAAAAGTTCACAACGGCGTACCACTCCGGATTACCTGTCCAGTTTGTATCTCTTAAATTATCTTTTCGCAGTACTTCAGCCAGCAGATGATCTTCAACAATGAGCTTCCAGAATCGAAGAGACGCGTTCATACCGTGCACCTCATTTAACACCAGTTGCAACTCAGTAAACAGTAGCTCGCTGAACTCCATCCGTTCGGCCGTAAATGATCCTAAATCAGATTCTTCTCTGACTAAATAATCAATTCGTTGTATTCTCTCTGCTCTGTTCACTATTGACGTTATTGGTTTACGGTTTTTGGTTACCGGTTGTCCGGTTCACGCCCGAAAGGTCATTTATTCAAATGAAATATTATTGACATAAAGAAGATTGTGCCACCAACTAAAAACTTAACATTCATAACTAAAAACTCCTATCAGACTCTAATTCCCTTATTAACTAATATTCATTTCAACTACTCAACCAGCGCCATTTTTCTAAACTCCTTATTTTTCTCCACTAGCTCCCCATAACTTCCCTCATCCACAATTTTTCCATCCTTCATTAGATAGAGCCTATCGCAATTTTCAACCGTAGTCAGCCTGTGGGCAATCATGATAATTGTACGTTCCCCCTTCAGGGTTTCAATAGCCCGGGTAATCTCTTTCTCCGTTATATTGTCCAGCGCGGAGGTCGCTTCATCCATCACCAGTACCTGCGGATTGTGATAGAGCGCCCTTGCAATACCCACACGTTGTCGCTGGCCACCCGATATTCGGGTTCCGTTTTCTCCGATCATCGTGTCCAGACCATTCGGCAGGCGACTCACCATTTCGCTAAGTGATGCAGACTCAATGGCCTCCATTACTTTTTTATCATCGATCTCGTCATCCTGTACACCAAAAGCGATATTATTTCGAAGCGTTTCATCTGCCAGATATATGGATTGTGGGATATACCCAACATTGATCTGCCAGGCAGAAAGTTTTTCATGAATATTCCTTCCATCCACCATTATTTCTCCGCCAGTCGGTTCCAGCAGTCCAAGCAAAAGATCCACAATGGTGGTTTTTCCCGCACCGGACTCACCTACAAATGCGACCGCCTTTCCCCGCGGAATTTCAAAAGACACTTTGCTTAGCGCTAATTCATCACTTCCCGGATAGCTATAGCTTACACTATCTGCTTTAATCTGCTTTTCAAGAGTCATCTTTTTACCGCTCTTTCGGTCTTCAAGAAACTGCTTTCTATATTCGGCAAGCTTTGTCAAATCATCATAGATCGGATCAATCGCTACAAGATTATATCGAACCGCAGTATACATTGAACTAAGCTGCTGGATAGCAGGCATTAATCTTACGGTTGCCATTGCAAAAAGCGTGAGGATTGGGATTATTGTACTCATCGCCCGGCCCTGCCAAACCATCAGCGCAGAAATCATCATCATTCCGAGAACCGCTGTTGTTTCCACTACCGGCTTTGGAATTTGCTGAATATATCGAATCCAGGCAAGTAACCTTGTGCTGTCGTACACTTCTGTTCTGAATTTTTCTATAAAATACTGTTCCCGATTCAGTACCCGTGCATCTTTTATGCCACCCAGCCCCTGGTTGATCGCCTGGATCATTTTTCTACGATGACCCTGCTCCTGCTCTCCATAGGCCTTCATTTTTTTCTGTGTCAGAAACAGAAAGCTGCCGGCACCAATCCCTGAAAAAAGCATTACCACCATGGTTATTAAGGGCTCCATGGTAAACAGGAACAGCAGAATGGAGACAGCCATCAACCCTTCCCGGCTCATTTTCAGAAGGTTTGTCATGATGTGATTGACAATGATGTTCACTTCACTCGTCAGATTCCGCAGTAGTTCAGAGGTATTTATGCCCAGATGAAAGGTATACGGAGCTTGCATATAGGAGCTCATTAACCGATGACTGATCATATACCGCCGATTAAAGATAAACCTTGCTTCTACATAGTTGAAGAAGACGATATATATACTCTTGAGTATGAAAATTCCCACCAGTGCCACTGAACCCCATATTAGCAGATCCCGGTCCGTTGTAATATCAAGGGCAGACCATAGAAACTGTAAAGGCTCATAACCCAACACCTGTTCCGGAGAGGCCACAATGGATACAAACGCCGGAATCATACCAATCCCAATCACCTCAAGGCCGGCAGCAACCAACATCATCACAAACAGAATCGCAACTTTAAACGGGTCTCCCTTGGGCAGTATGTAGAACAGCTTTTTAATTAAGTTCAGCAAAATAGTCCTTTAAATACCTGTTTTTGAGAGCACTTACATGCACTAATTTTATCCGTCTCTCAAGGTAAGACCTGAAAACCTTATAATTCAATTTAAATTTCTTAATTGTGGTGCCTTGCAAATAATTGGTTTCTAATTATTGTCATAAATTATTGTAATGAATTTTTTCTGATGATATTGACAAATGGTCATAAAAATTTTGGCTAGGCCTCTGAGATCAATCTATACTGCATTTCCTCATGGCAAAAAACACCATCCTGACGGAAAATCCACCTGCTAGATAATGATTCTGTATGGGAGCATATAGACGGCATCGATCTTTCCGAAGACGATCATCATAAAATTCGATTACTTCACATTTCCGATCTGATCTGCACCAAATTACTGATCAGTTATGGAGGCGTAGGGCTGTCCCAACCTGCTTTTGCTTGCAGCCGCTGGAGGAGAGGCTACCAATCTATATGGACGCCGGTCTGTTTATGCTTCACCGGCCCGGGCGCGTCCGCATTATTTCCAACTGTTTCATTGCATCTGGGCCAGGCAATCCATTATTGGTCAAATTTTATAGGGAGCTCTGCAGCTACTGGAATGATCATAGCTCCCGAAACCTGGGCCAGTTTCGAAGACCGGCAGCGGAAGTTTGGCTGAGACGGAATGTTAACCGCAACCAAGACTGACCGATGAAAAGCAATCCCCCCTTATATAAACTGACCTGGAAACTGAAAAACCAAACTATTACTAAAGGCAACATACTAGATTACTTGATATATTCAGAGGACTGAATAATTTATCCATACCTTAATACAAAATTATCTGATCTCACATCTAGCAGGAGTGTTTCCTTCCGCTATAATTAGAATGTACTATTTTTGTTATTGCGTCTTTGATGTCTAATTTTTTGTCTTAAAAATGGCCCTTTGTAAAATGATATGAATTCTCATGTGCCTACTCCTTAGATATCATTTTATTTGATATCAATTTTTTCCTGCATGCTTAAAATTTGTGTCAGTGTTCCAATAGCATTTATAATTAATAAAAAAATGACCTTGAATGAAAAAACTTATCAAGAAATTTTACTCCCACTTTAGAAAGCATCGTGAATCTGATCTATTAAATCATGTTACTAAAAGAACAAAAGATGTTGTTACACAAGAACTTTTAAAGCAAAAGTTTTTGTGTAACAGTGAAAAACTTCTCAACAATGATTCGCGTAAACAGAAATTGGTTGTATCATTGACTACCTTTGGCGGAAGGATAAAATCAGCTTATCTACCAATTGAAAGTATTGGTCAACAGTCATTTAAACCGGATGAGATAGTACTCTGGTTGGATCAGACCAAATTCAGCAACGAAAACTTGCCCCTATCTTTGAAACGATTGATGAGAAGGGGGTTGAAAGTTAAATATTGCCAGGATCTCGGCCCACACACTAAATTGATACATGCACTAAAAGATTATCCTGATGATCTTATTGTTACAATTGATGACGATCATATCTACCCTATGGATATGCTTGAAAACCTCATAATGACTCACAAAAAACATCCACGAACTATATGTTGTAATGTGGCACGAAGAATTACGAAAAATGATAACGATGATTACAGTCCATACACCAAGTGGGACAAGTTGCACTCGAAAGAATATTGTTCTAATGAATTGCTGCCACTTGGTGTAAACGGAGTTTTGTACTTTCCGGGGTGTTTTGATTCAGAAGTGTTTAATTTCAAAAATATAAAAATTTTAGCACCTAAAGCAGATGATATTTGGTTTAAAGCAATGCACCACAAAAACAATGTGAGTTGTATTATCACAGGCGCTTACCCTGTTATTAGAAGTCAGTTTACACAACTGGAATCTGAGCGTATTGATCCTTTGGCTCAATACAATATGTCAAAAAATGTGAAGCAACTGAAAGATGTTTTTGACTACTACGGGTTGACTATATAAAAAATGTTTTGCTTGTTTTTTTGCTAGTAAATGCATTATTAAACTTCATCAGTTAAGGTAGTTCAGTCAGCTGAGTGGTTTTTTACAATACATTAATTTATGTTCCTATTTAAGCTTTACAACACTGGCTACATGCCAGATATATTAGCGTTAATAATATGTAAAATCATGTATAGATGCAGGTTGAATCAAAATACTAACACAATTTTATAATTATATAACCGAGCTATAATTTGGCAAAAGCCTCAAATACGATATTAAATGTTAAAAATCATAAAAAGAATCACTGGTAGAGCTAAAAAAGAATTAACAAAAATTACTAAGTACTTGCGGTTTCACGGGTATCATAATCTCCAAGTACTCAGAAAGACTCTTAGAAAAGGCCATAAATCTGACCACATCATCATATGCGGGCCTGATTTAAGAGGTTCGTCCATTCTGCATGACGTCATCAGAAATTGTACTTCAAGTATAAACTTCAGCAGTAAAAAAAATATTTCAGCTCTTGATACGCAAAGTCTTTTCAAGAAAAGCATTCTAACCTATGAACCCACAGATCTTTTTTCTGTAAATGAAATAGATGATCTGTTAAGTAAGTTTAGGAACCTTAAGTTTATTGTAATAATCAGAGACCCAAGAAGCTTACTAACTGAAGTTCATCCAGATATCCCATGGCAGTATTTTCAGTCTTGGGATTATGGTTTTTATATAGAGCCCAATCAGAGTTTTACAAGACCCGGAGTAGGGAAAGCTTTTAATGAGATAGAAAGGCTTAAAGAAGCTGGTAAATTTCAATTTAAGATTATTCGCTATGAAGATTTTTTAGAAAAACCTGACGATATACAGGATGAAATCTCCGAATTTGCCGATATTGAATTTTCAAAATCTTTTTCAGATTGCTTAACAAATACAGACAAATTCGACAACACTAATTTTGGCTTCATACAGAAAAAAACAGATCAAATATCTAAAGCATGGAAAAGCACAGAACATGCCGAACGATTAAACAGATTATCTAAGTTGTTCCCCGATATTCTTGAGTATATAAAAAAACACAATTACCCAATAGATGAAAAAGTAAACGATCAAGTACGTACAGATACAAACATAAATAATGGGACTTTAGTCGCTATGCACACTCCCGACAAAGTTTATACTAACGAAGCAAAACGAATGAGGGCATCTCTTGATCGGCTTGGTATTAAACATTCTGTTGATGAGCTACCGGGTGTAGACAAAATTGCGGGAGTTGAAGATCCTGAAAACTACCCTGATTGGTTTATCCAAAAACTTGCCAGATATTATAAACCAACATGGCTGAGGAAAAAACGGCAACAAATACGAGGAGCGCTTCTCTATTGCGATGTAGATGCTTTTATCCATAAAAATCCATGGGAATACTTACACCTTTATGAGGGAGATATGGCAGTTTTTTCCCGACGAAATGGTGATATAAACTCTGGTACAATCTGGATTAATGATACCGAAGGAGCGAAAGATTTTTTAAAATTATGGGAAAAAAAATGCCTTGAAAAGCGTGCGGAAATTTTTAAATCCTGGCCAAATGTTAAACCATCTCCAAGTGACCAGGTCATTCTTACAGAAATTGTAATTGAAAACAATAATTTGGCTAGGTATAAAATTCAAAGATTACCACCATCCATGCTTCACATTTTTCCCTTTGATGGTAGTTTTAATGAAGACATCTATATTGAACATTTACAAGCGAGTAGGGTCGCAAAATCTAAAGTATCTCAGGGTACCCGTTTATTAAAGAAAGAGCGCGATCGTCGTATTATAGAGTTAGAAGATCTATTTTAAATTTCTAATTTTTTTTCTAATCAATAAATATGCGCCTGTATAAACCCAAAAAAATCACAAATGTATTTCTGTTTTAAATGAACTTATTTCATATAACTGCTATAATTCCCGCCCGATATCAATCATCACGCCTGCCCTATAAAATCCTTCATAAACTTGACGGGAAATCGATGCTTCAATGGGTGCATGAACGTGCGTCTCAATCAGAAGGAATAGATGAAGTAGTCATAGCGACAGACCATGAGCTGATCCAGGAAGAAGCTGAGCGATTTGGTGCAACCGCAATGATGACCTCTGCAGACCATCAAAGCGGCACAGACAGAATTGCTGAAGCTGCAGAAAAATTTCCCGATGCGGATGTATTCGTAAATGTACAGGGCGATCAGCCATTCTTAGAATCATCTATGATTGAAAAACTCATTGAACCTTATCGACTGGGGTTAGAGCCGGACATGGCAACACTGGCCTGCCCGCTTGACCAGCAGGAGATCGGCAACCCAAACACGGTGAAGGTTGCCGTGAACCGGAAGAATATTGCGATGTTTTTTACGCGCTCCCCCATCCCATATTTTAGAAATCAAGTTGAAGACCTGCCTGTCTACCAGCATGTGGGCCTCTACGCGTACAGCGCTGCTGCGCTACAGAAAATAAGCAGACTAAACGCATCCAAATTGGAACTTGCCGAAGGACTTGAACAGATGCGGGCTTTGGAGGAGGGTCTATCCATTTATGTTTCAACCTATGATAAAATGGTACCGGAAATCAATACCTTGGAAGATCTTGAAAAGGCACAAGAGATGGGATTAATCGATAACTATACACTATATAATAAAGAAGAATGAGTACACAGAGTAACAACCTCTACAATCAAATAGAGAGTAAAACAACCTTTATACTGGGGCCATGCGTCATCGAAAGCATCGAGTTGCTGCATACCGTAGCAAAGCAGGTAAATAAGCTTCAAGATGAAACAGACGCCGTCTTCATTTTTAAATCCTCTTTCGACAAAGCGAACCGAACGGCCGTGACTTCATTTCGCGGACCGGGTCTTGAAAAAGGCCTTGAGATGCTGGCGGAGGTCAAAGAAGAATACGGCCTTTACATTACGACTGACATTCATGAACCGTACCAAGCAGAAAAGGCGGGTCAAGTAGCAGATATCCTTCAGATTCCGGCATTTCTGTGCCGGCAAACGGACCTGCTGCTCGCGGCTGCAGAGACCGGAAAAATCGTGAATATCAAAAAAGCACAGTTTCTCTCCGGAGAAGATATGCTCTATCCGCTTGAAAAAGTGAAGAGCACCGGAAATAACCGGGTGATGCTGACTGAACGGGGAAATATGCACGGGTACAACAACCTGGTGGTAGATTTCCGAAATATCCCTGACATGATAGAGTATGGCGTACCCGTAGTAATGGATTGTACCCACAGCGTACAGCGTCCCGGGGGGCTGGGTGGCAAAACCGGTGGAAACAGAGAATTTGTTCCATATATGGCAAAAGCTGCCAAAGCGTTCGGAGCAAATGCATTTTTTATAGAGACCCATCCCAATCCTGAAATAGCCAAATCGGACGGGCCGAACATGCTCTTTCTTGATAAGCTTGAACCCTTGATTAAAGAGTTGGTCAAATCATGACGATACAAGAGAAATGCAGGGAAATTTCCCTACTGCTCACCGACGTAGACGGTGTTCTTACGGATGGCAAGCTCTACTACTCCCATGAGGGGGAAGCAATGAAGGCCTTCAATATTAAGGATGGGATGGGTGTTAAGCTATTGCAAAAGTCCGGAATAACAGTTGGAATCGTTACGGGGCGAAAAAGTGATATGGTTACCATACGAGCCTCGGAGTTGGGGATTGAAATCGTGCATCAGGGTATAAAAGATAAGGAGAAGACCGTTACGGAAATTATCCACCTTCTTGATATCTCCCCTGCACAAACCGCGTATATCGGCGATGATGTGAATGATCTGCCGGCGTTCAGCATTGCAGGTCTATCCGCCTGCCCGGCTGATGCAGCCGCAAAAATAAGGGATATTGCGGATTATGTATGTGAAAGCAAAGGAGGAAGCGGGGCTCTCAGGGAATTTGCAGAATTAATTTTAAACTCAAGATAATGAATAACCTCGAGACAGAGCTAACAGGATGTCAAATAAAAACTCAGGAGCCATTAAATGCAAAAAAGTAATACTAATAACATACAAGACATGAAGGTTTCAGCTATAAACACTTTAACAATAGAAGCTGACGCTATTACAAGCCTGATTGACCGATTGGATCAGAGTTTTAATGATGCTGTCTCTTTTATCTTTCAGTCAAAAGGTCGCCTTATTATCACGGGCATGGGGAAATCGGGAGTGATCGGGATGAAGCTGACGGCTACTTTTTCAAGTACAGGCACGCCATCCTTTTTCCTCCATCCCGCAGAAGCCATTCACGGTGATCTGGGAATGCTGCAGCCCGATGATGTTGTACTGGCTCTTTCCTACTCAGGTGAGACAGACGAACTACTGAAAATCGTTCCTTTTTTAAAAGATTACTCATCCGGCCTGGTGGCCATGACCGGGAATGCAAACTCCACACTGGCACGAGCCGCTAATCTTCACATTGACGTAAAAGTGGCTAAAGAGGCGTGCCCTAACAATCTTGCACCCACAGCCTCAACCACTGCTACGCTTGCCATGGGTGATGCCCTGGCTATAGCCGTTATGGAATTGCGAAACTTTAAACCTGAACAGTTTGCCAGGTATCACCCCGGTGGATCATTGGGCCGAAAACTTCTCACAAAAGTTGCCGATATCATGCATTCCAAGAATTTACCTATCGTATCTGCCGATACTCCAATCAAAGAGGTGGTTCAGGCCATGTCGAATGGCCGAATGGGTTTGGTTATTGTCAGGCAAAATGGTTCATCCCCAACTGGTATTATTACCGACGGAGATCTGCGCCGTGCCATGGAAAACAAAGAAGACCGGTTCTTTAGACTGAAGGCAGAGAATATCATGACATCCAATGCTAAAACCATTAAACCGGATATTAAACTAAGTGAAGCAGAACAGATGATGAACGAGCTTAAAATATCTGCCTTAATCGTGCAGGACAATAATGAAATTCATGGTGTTGTGCAGATTTTTGATATTCAGTAGAAATATAAAGAGTGTCCCCCTTTGAAGGGGGGGCAATAGGGGGTTGATTCATTTTGGATCAGAAACTAGTAATTGACAGTTCTAAACTTAGAAAGTCATCCCCCGGCTCACTCCGTTCGTTTCCCCTTCAAAGGGGGACTTTTATTTTTATCCGCCCCAGATGGTTGGGGAATTAAACTACTTATAATTAAAGAATTGCTGTTCCATTGAATACACGATTATTATCAATCATACAGAGTGAACGGGAACGCCGTAATGCACCCGCAGTATTGGCCATGAATAAACAAACAGGCCGGGAATCACCTTACGAGAAAACCGGCTTTGGCAAGTTTTGGGTTGTTTTAAGAGGTATGAGAAATGCTTTTCATTTGATTTCATATTTCAACTCATTAGAAGCAAAACAGATCATTTTTCCGAGAAAAGGTCATAAATATGACGAAGTAGAAAACGAACTTACTGCAGCAGGACTTAACTCAGATCAAATATCTAAGACCAGTGACCACTCTCCAACATTCGGAGCGCGGATAGTAGCCTTTATTACTGTTTTCAGAAGCTTCATTTCCGGTAATGCCTATTTTAATGGTGAGCATGCCTTGAAATATTTTGAAATATTGTTTGTTTACACCGCTTTATGTAAGTGGCTGCAAACCAAGCAACAGTCGTCTGCATGGATAATCATCGGAGATTTATCGCCAGATTTAATATGCCTATCCGCAGCCTGCAAGCATTCGGGACATACTGTCGTATATTGGCAGTATTCTATGTTAGATTTTAAGCATCTACCGGTTGAGGCAGATGTTGCCGTCATTCTGAACAGTGCCGGTATACGATTGTCAAAAATACACAAGGATAAACGATATTATTGGAGAGATATCGGTGAGGTTAAATCGGTTGATACAGAAAATATTCACCGTGGCCCGGCCGGTATCCTCCTAAACGTACACGCCCATGAAGGAGCCTGGAATACGATTATTAATATTCAAAAGGAAATCGGCCTTCCATGTGAAGTTCGGTTTCACCCAAATTCCAGATTGGTTATACCCGAACTACCGGAAGGAATTAGCATATCTGATAAAAGTGAACCCTTGGAGTCGTTCGCCGAAAGAATTTCATTAGCGGTTTGCGGAAATACACAGGCCCAGGCAAAATTAATTATGATGGGTGTTCCGGTTGTTCAGTTAAAAGGATTAGACCAGCTCTACTTTGACTTTCACGGGTATATTCAGCGGGATATCGTTCCCGGCATCAAAAAGCCGGAACACTTTGAAATGTCCAAAATAATTGAATTTTATCACTCTGAGAGATATAAAACAGGATTGTATAATCTTATAGGGCCAACCAATGAAGATCGTGTGCCTGGTTTGGAAGTGTTTGTTAATAGATTAAAGAATAAATGAATTTTTTTTTAAACCTTTTAATTCATACGCAGAGCCACCAAATTGGGACAGGTATATCGGACTCGCAACTGCAAATCTTGGCTGCTTAAAACAGATTTTGTAATAATGAAAACTGCATGTACACCAAATAGTATTAATTAGAATACTCATGAAACAGTATATCAAAAGAATAACAGAGGCTCTGAAGTGCAGGGTGTTGCCTCCCCGTCTATTTATAAGAAGTATCTATCGGAAGAGAACGGGTAAGAAGCTCAATCTTTCATCTCCTAAAACGTTCAGCGAAAAAATACAGTGGCTCAAATTATATTATAAAAATCCCCTGCTAACTCGGATGGCGGATAAAGCAGAGTCAAAAAAAATCGTTAAAGAGAGGGTGGGGCCTGAATATGTAATCCCATCCTTTAAAGTTTACAATCGTGCCGATGATATAAACCATAGTGAACTTCCGGAACAGTTTGCGCTGAAAGCTACACATGGTTCCGGATGGAATATTATTGAAACCAGCAAAGAGAGTATTTCAGAGAAGGAAATTCGGGACTATTTCAGATACTGGCTAAAAAAGAGCTACTATATTGGGTCAAAAGAGTGGGCCTACAAGCATATTCAGCCACGGGTTGTCTGTGAGGAGTTGATTTTTAATGCAGACGGAACCCTGCCCGAAGATTATAAATTCTTTTGTTTTAACGGCACACCCACTTACGTTCAGGTAGATCACGGGCGATTCGAAAAACATACCCGATCTTTTTATGATGCCGAATGGAACAAAATGCCTTTTTCAATTGGATATCCTTTAGAAGAAACGGTGGCTGAAAAACCGAGAAATTTAGAAAAAATGTTTGAAATAGCCGCAGTTTTATCTGAAGAATTACCTTTTCTGCGAGTGGATATGTATAACGTAAATGGGAAAATTTATATAGGCGAATTAACCTGCTACCCGGGGAATGGATTGGAGCGCTTCAGTGAAGAACGATGGGATCATATTCTGGGAGAAAAATTAAATCTTGATAAATAAAAGAGCGCACTAGAAACCTAAAAAATATTTTTAGAGCAGCAGACTAAAAAGTATACTATTAAGATCAATGCAATGTTCATACTCATACCTGAAATGATGCTCCACAATGTTTATCTAATTTAATCAGGCATACATTGATAAATTATTTATATGTTTTTCCGGTATTTCATTAGGCGCCGGATATCTATTAGTGCTGTTTCTACTGCAACTTTCTTTGAAAACAGATTTCAATATATCCCATTTCTGTACAATAAAGTACAGATAGTGAGATTTCTTCATCAGTCGAATCATTCTTATTTCTTTCTCCGTTAAACGTTCACTTTCCACTGCAAAATCAAACGCTTCATCATATATTGAACTTTTAACTGCAAGTTTACCCTTCTTCAGCTTCCCAGGAGCAATATACACCAATGCATTGTGATAATTTTTCAGCAACTTATAAAAATATATAGAATAGAGTCCAGAAGCTTGTTCAAGCAGATCCATTTTTACTAGAACTTCATAAATTCTGTTTAATGATCTTACTTTATCATGTAAATCTTTCGGTTTAGATTCGAGCGTAATTGCCCCCCTCCTTTTTCTGTAGTAACAATAGATCTCCGGTGTGTAAACAAATTTTTGAGCCTTTGAAAGAATTTCGGGGGTTATGTAGTGATCTTCATACTCCAGGCCTTCGGGAAACCTGATTTTATCAAATAGGCCACGTCTGTAAATCGCGTTCCAAACAACCATATCTATCTTACCATTCAGATAGGTCATCATCATGTCTTTTCCGGTTTCTATTACGGTAACTTTAGGCATGTCGATTCTAAATTTCTTAATTTTTTTGGTTTGATTTTCAAACATTAAATAACCACACTTTGCGATATCTGCATTATGCTTTGTTATTTGTTGATAAAGCTTTGAGATCATCTGCCTGTCAATGAAATCATCACTATCTAAAAAAATCACATATTTGCCCGAAGCTTCTTTCAGCCCGCGGTTTCTCGCTCCGGACCTGCCGCGATTTTTCTGATTTATCAATTTAAAATGGTCATTCGCATCCGTAAATTTTTTTGCAATTTCTCTACTACTATCCGTTGACCCGTCATTTACTAAAATGACCTCAAGGTTTTCATATTCCTGGTTCGCTACCGATAGAAGGCATTTTTCCAGATACTTTTCCACATTATAGATTGGTATTATTAAAGAGATCTTTTCACTTATTACCATCATATTATTTTTTTATTTTTAAAGGTAGTCACATAATAAGACGTACCATCTGCTTATTCTCAAATTGCAACTACAGCACCGTTTTAACACTGAAACTAATTTCAAGTCTACTTATTCCATAAAACTGTCATACCTGTTTAAATCTTCAAGTCTATCTTTTACTTGTACGCTTTCCGGTTCATAAACAGCTCCTCCATCTTGTATAATAATAAGCACTTTACCATCGGTCATCAAAGCTACGGCCCCGTTCGAAAGCAACTGCATATTGCGAATGCGGTGCCCGATTTCAATGCTCTCACTGTAAATTGCCCTATTATCTTCACCGATGCGAACCCTGTGGAGGCTACGGTTCAGCAGGGACACTATCAACAGATCGCCTAGCCACTCTTTAAATGAATCAGTCGACTCCAATCGAAGGATATCCGTGGGTGCAATTGCATTCATCCATACAAACTCCGGTTTCTGAAATCCTTCATGCTTCCCCTGTTCAGGATTGTGTGGCCAGGCCTTATTTCCGTATTCAATTCCATAGGTCACTTCAGGCCAACCGTAATTATCTTCCTCACGTATTATGTTCAGTTCATCCCCTCCATACGGTCCGTGATCCGTAGCCCAGACAGTACCTTCTTTGTCGGTATATAATCCTTGCGGGTTACGGAACCCCTCAGCAAATACGGTTGCTTCACCGGTTCTTTTATTTAGCCGGTAAATTTTTCCAAACATACTTTCCGGCAGATTACTCAATGATTCGTGGATCATACCGTCAAAACCGTAGTCACCGACTGAAAAAAGGATATTATCTTCTCCATATGAGGTCATAGCCCCACCGGTTGTCTGCCTAATGTGAAACCGCTGAGTCTCACCATCCTGTCCTACCCTTGTACGCATACAGGGTTCAGGCGTGAACAATGTCTCCCAATCTCCGGTTTCCGGTTCGCCGTTTAACTCCAACCGGCTTACAGCAAGCGACACACAGTCACCTTTATCGTCATACTGATGATGGGTTACATAGAGTTGATCTTTCCCCTTATTGTCTGTTTCTGTGTAAACTCCCAGCACCCGGAAGTGATTTTCAGCAAATGAAATGCCCCCAACTAGCGGGGAATCAATCAGTTTATCCAGGTTCATCGGCACGGGCGGCAGTTCCGATTCCACTCTTTCATAGCTGTTCAAATCAAACGAAATAAATTTACCGTGAGTTGATACAACGTGCAGTATACCGGCCGCTTCTACGATGTACGTAGAGGACGAGACCGGGTATTTCTCCAATGGTACTTCTTTGATCAGAAGCCGCTGAAGCGCTGTATTCTTAATATAAGCCGGTATGGCATCCGGTGAACCGGCCGTGTACCGAACCAAATTTTTAAGCGGTTCCAGTACTGGAGATGTTCTCAAACCCAAAAGGTATTGATAGGGAAATAGTTGAAAGTGTGCTACCCCCATTCCCACTATAAAAATGAGTGCCATTAAACCAATGAAAAAAACAATTTTCAACTTGTTGAACATGTCGTCTCTTTGTTCCTGAAGATAAACATGACATTCTCTTTTTCGGGTATTCGGTTCTGCTGCCCATACAATTATACCCAACAGTAAAATTTCAGCCTATTTAATCAAAAAGAAAGTGAAAATGTAAAAGTTAATCCCTGCGCTGTACCCAATGTATTCCACTTCATATCGACCCACAGAGGCTCTCCCTTACCCAACATAGAATCATAAACCAGCTCCTTAGTGGCTCCCACCAGTATTGTAAGCAGCGCCGCCTTCCACTTCGAGTCCAAAATCATGTAACTCCCCATATAAGTTATAGTACTCAGCATGTAATGGCTCTTTTTATAGTTCTCCATATCACTTTGAATCACAAGAATAGTAGGTGATAGTGTGGCCAGCTGTGCCGCCTCTTTTAGCTGTGCATTGGCGGCTGAGCTGAGGACAATACCCAGAATGATGGTTAGGAAAGTTTTTTTCATGTAGTTGGATTTAATTGTGGAACCGTAGACCGTGGAATCGTGGAATCGTGGAATCGTGGAATCGTGGAATCGTGGAATCGTGGAATCGTGGAATCGTGGAATCGTGGAATCGTGGAATCGAAGGTGATTGATTTTACCTTATGTGTCAATTAATAATTTCAATTCGACAGTTCGACAATTCAACAGTTCTACAGTTCTACAGTTCTACAGTTCTACAGTTCTACAATGATACAACATAGCAAAACGACTCAACGCTGACAGGACCCGCCTTTCCCCGGAGACGCTTACAGGTTTCACCGGTTCAACAGTTACACAATTTTCCAGAGTAAAATGCTCAACGCTGACAGGAACTTCGCTCTGCTTCGTACGCTGTCAGGTTCAGTTCAATAGTTCAACAGTTCTACGGTTCTACGGTTCTACCCCTCTGCACTTCCGCCAGATCTGACTCAACCATCTCCTTCACTAATGCTTCAAAATCATATTCGTGCCCCCATCCCAGCTCTTCTCTTGCCTTGGTTGGGTCTCCGATCAGCAGCTCCACTTCGGTCGGGCGAAAGTACTGCGGATCAACTTCGACCAGTACATCACCGTTAGTTTTGTTGATCCCTTTTTCATTCAAACCTTCGCCTTCCCAAGCCAGCTCAATGCCGGCATGTTTAAAAGCAAGATCACACATTTTGCGAACGGTATGAGTTTGCCCGGTGGCCAATACAAAATCGTCCGGCTTATCCTGCTGCATCATCAGCCACATTCCCTTCACATAATCCTTGGCGTGTCCCCAGTCTCTTTGGGCGTCCATATTGCCAAGAAATAACTTTTTCTGCATCCCCTCTGCAATTCGTGCTGCCGCTCGGGTAATTTTCCGGGTCACAAATGTTTCCCCCCTGCGAGGCGACTCGTGGTTAAACAGAATACCATTTACGGCATAAATATTATAGGCCTCACGGTAGTTCACTACGATCCAATAGGCATATATTTTAGCAACCGCATATGGTGATCTTGGGTAAAATGGAGTGGTTTCAGACTGTGGCACTTCCTGAACTTTACCGAAAAGTTCAGAAGTCGATGCCTGATAAAATTTTGTTTTCTTCTCCATCCCGAGCAACCGGATGGCCTCGAGCATTCGCATCGTACCCAAACCGTCTACATCAGCTGTGTATTCCGGTGAGTCAAACGAGACCTGAACGTGACTTTGAGCCGCCAGGTTGTAGATCTCATCCGGCTGGGTCTCCTGTATGAGCCGAATCAGGTTGGTGGCATCTGTCATGTCGCCATAGTGCATGTAAAACGGCAGCCCGTTAAAATGCGGGTCGGTATAGAGATGATCCACACGTCCCGTATTAAATGAGCTTGATCTACGTTTAATGCCGTGAACGGTGTACCCTTTATCCAAAAGAAACTCGGCGAGATAGGATCCGTCTTGTCCGGTGATTCCGGTAATAAGTGCTGTTTTGTTTTTTTGGTTGGTCATGAGTTATAAAATACGTTTAAAATTGTGAGTTCGGATTGTCGATCTGTTGAACTGTTGAATCGACGAATCGTAAAAGCTCTCAAGTTATTTATCGAGATTTTTCAAATTCTCATCCCTTCCTATTTGATACTTATAGAGAGAATTTAACTTATTTAAAATTTCGTCTAGCTTTATCCGTAGTTCAACGTACATCTCATCAGATACATATTTCAAATCAAATGCGGTAATCAGGTGATCGATTGTTTCTAAACCGCTGGAATAGGCAATATTCGTGAAGTGTGCCCTCTCTTTATCACTTGCTCTGCCTGAACCTTCAGCCAGATTCGAGGTTATGCTTCCTACGGATCTTCTTATCTGAGATGTTAATCCAAATATTTCCTCTTTTGGGAAACTTCTGGTTATCTGATAAATCGTCTTCTTAAAATTTCGTGCCGCTTGCCACACCTCTAATTTTTCAAAACTGTAAGTATAAAATCTATCATCCATAACCGCCTCCCCTTTTTCATTTAACCTTTAAATTATTCGATAAATCATCTCTTTTCGACAGTCTAACAATTCGACAATTCCACAGTTCTACAACTTGACTTCTTTTATATCCTCAATATTATCCAGGAACCACTCATATGTTGATCGAACTCCGTCTTCCAGGTCAATTGAATAAGTCCACCCGGCATCTTTCAATCGTGACACGTCCATTAGTTTACGGGGAGTACCGTCCGGCTTGGAAGTGTCCCACTCGATCTCTCCGTTGTGTCCAACAATACTTTGTACGGTTAAGGCCAGCTCTTTAATGGTAATATCCTTTCCTGTACCCACATTATAGAGATCATATTGCATATCGTGAGTAAGTGAAAAAAGTACTGCAGCTGCAACATCGTCTACATGCAGAAATTCTCGTTTGGGCGAACCTGTCCCCCAAAGTCCCACAGGTATGTGCCCGGCTTCTTTCGCATCGTGAAATTTTCGGATCATCGCCGGCAGTACATGAGAAGTTTCTAAATCAAAATTATCATTTGGTCCGTAAAGATTCGTTGGCATCAGTGATACGTAATCTCTGTCGTACTGCTTTCGCAAGGCCTCAACCATTTTTACTCCGGCAATTTTTGCAATCGCGTACCACTCGTTTGTCGGTTCTAAAGAGCCGGTCAAAAGACTGTACTCTTTCAGTGGCTGATCCGCAAATTTTGGATAGATACAGGAGCTACCCAGAAAAATCAGTTTCTGAATATCATTTTCGTGAGCTGCAGAGATCAGGTTATTCTGAATCTCTAAATTCTCATATAGAAACTGCCACGGATAATCCCGATTGGCTAATATGCCGCCAACCCGGGCAGCCGCATCAATGACTATTTCAGGTTTGGTTTCATCAAAAAAATTACGGACGTCCTGCTGATTTCTGAGGTCGAGGTCTTGACTGGAACTTGTAATGAGCCGGGTATATCCCTCTGATTCAAGCTTTCTTTTGATCGCTGAACCAACCATCCCGTTATGACCCGCAATATATATTCTTGTATCTATATTCATTTCTAAATTTCTTGCAAAGATAGCCTGAAAACTAATATTGGAACTATTGACTATGTCTTCTTAGAGATCTACTCCCTAAATCGATCCCATAAAATCAACGTAGTTGTAATTACACTCAAAACCGGAGCCAGCACCCCCACGTAATCAGTCAAAGAAGGTTTATTCCGTACCCTTACGGTCACGATATCGTTGTTCTGAAGATCAAATTCCCACATTTCCACCGGTTCAGGATCGTGGTATAAATACCTGAAGTAGGCCACTTCCACCACTCTCCGATTTTCATTAAACCTAGACACCTTGATTTCAACCTGAGTTTTTGTCCAATCAACATTACTTTGCCCACCTCCGCCTCTTACCTGCCCATAGCCAAAGCTGAACGAAATTAAGTCCGGTAGATTTGTTCCTTCCGGAACCAAATAGCGCCCCGAACTATTCACATCGCCCCATACGTTTACTGAATCAACCAGCTCTCCCATTTCTGCCACACGAATGTAACGATCACTTAACGTTTCGGGTAATTGAGCTTGAGCCGGAATTGCTATAAATAATACAACTACTAAAGCAGCGTATGATATGAGGTTTTGCATATAAATTATTTTTAAAATAGAATTTCTACGAAGATCACTAGGCGACTTACTTTTATACATATGACTCGTAACTTTCATACATGGATTTATAATAGCCCGATCCATAGTATCCTGAAGTCTCTTTTTTATGGTCAAATCCATTCACCACGATTCCACTTATGTTTGCATTAATCCGTTCTAGATCTTCCACCGTTTTTTGAAACACTCCTCGATTGGTCTTTCTGTATTTTGTAACCAATACTGTAGATTTAGCTCTCTTAAGCAGCGCTGTAGAATCACTTACAATGCCAAATGGAGGTGTATCCAAAATAATGATATCAAATACTTCTTCCATCTGATTCAGGAAATCATTGAATTTCTTACTATTCACAACGGTATCCGGAGCTTCGTGTCTGCCACCGGATGTAATCAATTTGAGCATATTGATATCCGTATCCTTCATCAACTTCACAAGCTTGATACGTCCCGATAAGTAATCCGTTAAACCGCTTTCATTGTCATGGCCAAAGTAAGAATGCAGTTTAGGACGTCTGAAATCTGTATCAATTAATAGTGTTTTATAGCCATCTTCTGCAAACGAGACGGCCAAGTTAGATACGACCGTAGATTTTCCGTCCCCTTTCTCTGCACTCGTAATCGCAATGGTTTTAGGCGGATAATCACCATTCTGATAGATCAAATTATTTTTAAGTCTTCTTATTGCTTCTGAAGCAAGATTGGAGCGATCCCTGAGTAGCACCAATTCATCCGGGATTTTTCCGCTACCGTTCTTAAAGGATTTTTTACTTTTTTTGGAAACCTTGTCGAGTACAGGAACTGCAGCGAGTAAAGGCAGATATGATGTTTTCAGCATCTCTAAATTATTCACACTGTTGTCCATAAACTCACGTATGAAAATAAACCCGCCAGAAACGATGCCCCCAAGCATTATACCTATTATTAAAAGAATTTTTTTGTTCGGGCTTACCGGGATTGTTGGTGTTAAAGCTGAGTCAACAATGCGTCCAAAACCAAATTGTGACTGTTTGAGTACAGACATTTCCGCGTAGTTCTCCGAAACATTCACAAAAAGCTCTTCATTTAACGCTACATCCCTTTGAAGGCGAGCCAACTGCATCATTCCTTCCGGGAGAGAGTTCAAATCCTGATCGATCTCCTCTTTACTTTGTGCCAAAGCTTGACTTCTTGACTGAAGTTGATTTTGCTGTATGCGAAGTTCCGTTAACCGAGTTTGAATGGTCGCAATCATCTGGGCTCTCTCTTCGCTGTCCATTCCCGTATACTCTTCATCTTCGGTAAAAAGCTGAGCCGATAGTTCTCTTATCTCATTTTTAACTCTTTCAATTTCCTCATCCAGGTATTTTAATCTCGGCGGGGTCGTTTCCCGTTCTCTTACATTCGGATTTTTGGTCAATATGAGTGTTCGTTCACTTTCATACCTTGCCAACTGCTCCTGTGAATTCCGAATTCGAGGGCCAACTGCTTCAGAAAACTGCTCCGATAATCCCGGCTTCAAACTTTCCATTCTCTGTTCATGATTTTGGATCGCCTGATTTACAGACTCTAGCTCCAGATTCACCTGCTGAAGCTCCATCTCAATTGATGTTTGTCGGGTCACAATTCCAGACGCCTGTTCATCCATCTGGACAATTCCGGTATTGTCCATAAACTCTTGTAACCTACGCTCAGACTCTTGAAGTTTCTGCTCTATATCTCTTTTCTCTCTTTCCAAAAATTCAGCCGTCAATTCAGCCGCTCTTCGATTTTCCTGTGTTGAGCTTTCAACATATATTTCCATCGCTTTATTCGAAATATGAGATGTTTCGATGGGTGAAGGACTCTCAAAACTAACCTCTAGTAATTCCGAATCCCTTTCAGGCCTGACAATCGACAAATTCCTTCTAATTCGTCCGGTAACTGCCTCTTCTGAAGCTCTGCTTATATTCCCATTTTCATCTTCATTCCAAAGCACAGGAAAGTCACGATAATCACCGGGCTCCTCTTCTATCAATGACCTGGCAATTTGTCGGGCAAAATCCCTGGAACGCAACACTTGAACCTCATTTGCCAATGTAGAGCTTGTTCCCACACCGGTCGTTTGAGAAATGATTTTAGAAAGTTCATCATCACCGGATGTCCCGGCGTTAATAAGTATTGTTCCAGTACTTTCATAGGTTGGCGTTACTGTATCGGCATAAAACCATGCACCCGTACCACCCAGAATTACAAATAGCAGAATCAGCCACTTATATTTTAAAATTAGCGAAACTAAATATTTAGGGTTTAAACTGTTTTCCTGAGCCTGATTTGACATTGGAGTGGTCGGTACAAACTCAAATTTACTTCCATTATTTGGACCCCTCCCTTCTCTATCGCTCCGTATTATATCGGACATACCGTGTTACCTCTTCAATATCTTTTGAAACAAACTGAATTACCTTCATTTCCGTGGCAATTCATTATTACTGTACTGCGAAATCAATTATACCCGATTGCGCCGAAAAATAACAGAGATATAAACAGAATTAGCAATTCTTAATGAAGAATACCTAAGCTTATTAATAGTATTATTTTTCTTTTATACAGAACTATTCAACCTGTTTTTACATACGTTTTTTTACTAACTAGGCATTTTAAAAATAACTGATTTTAATTCTTCTCATCAATACAAAAATACTATAAACAGTGCTTATTGCTCATTAATCGAAATTTAGTCACTTAATACAGAATACCCCCCCTACTTTTATGAGACTCATAAATACTGAAATCATGTACAAGTAGAACAATTACGAACTTCATTATCTGCTCATCTTTTTTCAGCTTATCGCCACCTAAATATCCGTTGTTTATCACCGACTATAGATTAGATATTCATAACTACAACTTAATCCAATTGTCTTTAATCTTAAATAAAAGACAAAGCTCAATTGAGAGCTTAATCACTAAGCAAATTAAAGATCATGGAAAGCAAAAAATTATATTATCTACTATCTATTTCCTTATTCATTATCCTGTTCACTTCATGTAAGGATGTTTCGACTCAGTCCGACCTTGATGATTCACTTGAGACAGTTGAAGAAGTCACAGTCATATCCGGAACCTCAAATACCATAATTACAGTTAACAAAAGTAATGAAAGTTTTTTCAGATTAGATTTCTCCGGTATCAATACTAATGACATTATTACCAATGGGGAAAAAGAGGGATGGTGTATTGATTGGCAAAAACCCATTGATTCATCCGGGGGTACTTATGAAGACATCCAACTCTATTCTACTTACAATGTTGAGAGCTGGAAATCGATTAATTACCTCTTCAATAACTTAGATTATTTAAGAGATGAAATACCGGGGTTAACCAATATTGAGATCCAGCTTGTTATTTGGTCTTTGCGCGGTAATCCGGAGTTTGATCTAAATCAAGTACAACTTTCAGATCTGCCAAGCAGAATGTATACCAATGAGGAGATTCTCTTTAACCAAGAAGTTGTCTCAGCAACTCTGCAAAAGATAGAAGACAACTATCGAGATTTTAACTACGAAGATAATTCCAGATTTGCAGTAATCGCAGAAACTCCAGTTGATGTTCAAACGGTAATCACCGTTGTTGAAAAATAATCCAGCAGTAAATTCTACCCATGCCCCTTTGATTCCAAATCAAAGGGGTATTTTTGCCAAAAACAGACCTTTTGATTGCCCTTATTCCTGTAAAATGTTTACGCTTACCCGGTAATTGAACCACTTCTTTTGCAAAACTATTTACAAACCCTAAAATATTAAGGGTATCTCATTAGAGACATTTAACTTTTTGATCGCCAAACATTGAGTTATAATTATGTTCTAAGCGAACAGTAAGTTTGCTTTAGGTTAAAACAATCAATAAAAGATATCTTAAACGGGAGAAAATCTATGATAACCAGGGGTATAATCGCATCTCTATTTTTAATTTTTGCAACAGTTATGACGTTTTCAGCATGTGACGTCATTTCTGAGAAGGGACTTGATGAGTCACTTGACAAAGTACCAAATGTTACTGCTATTAAGGGAGCTGAAAACGCTTCTATTACTGTAAACAAAGGTTCAAACAGCTTCTTTTCGATTGATATCGATAATGTGGAGTGGAATACATTGATCTCGAACGGTGAACGTGAAGCCTACTGTATTGCATGGAAAGATCCTATTTCGAGTGACAACTCAATCTATGACGGCATAGGCGTTTATTCGACAGCCGGCGACAAACAGTTTGCAGATGTAAACCGTTTATTTACCATGAAAAATGCTCTTCAAAAAGCAGATCCGGAAATTACTTGGCGAGAAATTCAGGTTGCAGTCTGGAGTTTAGTTCCATTTCAGGAATTTGACATGAACATGCCGGTTGATGAGTTACCTTCCCGGGTTCGTTCGAATGGAGAAGTTAACTTTGATAAAGACAAAGTTCAGTTTATTCTGGATGCTGTTCAAAATAGAAGCACTGCAAAAACTGAAGAATTTTCCGGTTTAATGAATAGTGGACATGATGATGACAAACCCACGTGCGTCATTGGAACTGATGAAAATACACAGACTTTAATAACAGAGTGCGATGAGACTGCTTTTGCTTACGGTGGCGAGTTAGGTCCAAACAGCACAGAACAAGCGGGGCAGGTTGATCAAAATAACAACTCAATAGATGGCTATGCGCACTGCTTCCCATTAGATGGTGAAATTTCTGAAAACCAATGGGGATGGTCAAACGGTAAACTTTCCGAAGGAAACAGTTATACCTTCCCGATTTATGCAGGTGCGGGAAGATGTATTCTCAGCAGTGGCCAGTATGCCGGTGACTTAGAAATTGACTACCAAGATGGTAAAGTTACTGTCAAATATATCGCTGCACCGGGATCTTCATTCAAAGAAACACATCTTTATATTGGATCCAATAAAATGCCTACGGGTAGTAACACAGGATATGGCAATTACCCGTACAATGATAGCAATGCCACTTCTGTAACGCCTACTGAAGTGGTTCATGAAGTGGATATTACCGGTGACATTTATATTGCCGCACACTCGGTAGTGTATGGCAGCCTAGAGGATTAACACCTTATTTAATAATCAATTCAAAAAAAGGCTTTGATGGCAACATCAAAGCTTTTTTTTATTTTATTAACTTCTAAACTGTGCTAAGCAGTTTATTGTAAGTTAGTTGAAATGACAAAGTTCGGCCTGGATATTACCGGGTGTTCAATTCATTGACTTCCAAATCAATATACCCATGAAGCTCCTTCCGACTCTTCAACGATTTAATCCTCTCCTCTATTTTCATTACCTCTGACCGCGACTCAAATCTCTCTTTATACTTTAACGTCCAAGGAATACAGGGTTTAGTGTATTTACTACGTCCCTGATTGTGACGCTTTAGCCGGTCTTCAAGATTGGACATTTGACCAACATAATATCTGTTTACACTTACGCTGTAGAGTATGTAAACGTAGTAACTCATATCCTAAAAATAGAAAAAGCCTTACAATTTTCATTGCAAGGCTTTTAAATGTGGGCAATGAGGGATTCGAACCCCCGACCCCCTCGGTGTAAACGAGGTGCTCTAAACCAACTGAGCTAATTGCCCAAAATTTCAATAAAACTGATTCGGATTTATGACCGTCCCGTTTGTAATACTTCGGGGTACTGTAAAGCAGTTATCTAAATGAATCAAGACTCTAAATATATGAAAGATCTTAATTCTAAAAAATATTTTCTGCTTAAAATTTCAATTTCTTTATTGCGGCTATTGGTTTTTAATCAAGAATATGAATTTGCGCTTCAATAGTATTCCTGATTGGGTTAGTTAACCACAACGCGCTAGAAAATTCAAAAAATTGTCAATGGCTTATTCTCATTGAAATTGAATCTCAGGCTGATCATCCAGGGTGACTCCATCAGCGGTGATCACTACCGTCACTGTCTCGACGGTGTTGTTGGTTACCGTAAACTCATAAGTGCCATCAGTAGTCGTCTCACTCACCGTTCCGGCCGCCGCGTTAGAGCCCACATTCACGGCAAAGTCTGCATCACCCAACCCGCTGATTCCATTGCCACTGGCATCCGCCAGGGTTACGGTTACCGTTGAGAAATCGCTTCCATCCGCTGTATGCGGGCTCGTTGCTCCCGCTGAGGATACCGTCGAGCTCACTGGGCCCGGATCTACATCAAAAGTGTTCGAGGTGGCACTGATCGTTCCGTCATCGGCCGTGATCGTCTGGCCGGTACCTGCATCGGTTACCTCCACATTCAGTGTGGCTACGCCGTTGGTGAACTCAGCCGTGCCCGGTGTAATGGTCCCGGCCGTGGTGGTCAGATTAGCGGTTCCGTTATAGCCTGTCGCTGTGTTCGAACTGCCGTCCAAGGCCGTGATCGTGATTTCGAAAGGTGCACCGGCCGTTTGCGGGGTGGTAATCGTATCAAAACTGTAGCTGGTCGCCGCTCCCGCACTTACATCACTGCTGTAGGGGCCGCCCGAGATGTCAGCTCCGCCCAACGTAATCGCCACGATATCGGTGCCCGTAATAACCGGCGTGTAGCTGGCCGTGTATTCACCCGGGGGGCCTGTTTCACTTACCACCGGTGTTGCCGTGTTTGCACCGCTTACTGATACCGACAGGTCCGTGGCCGCACCGCTGACCTCATTGCCAAACTCATCGGTCACATCAATCGTTATTATTGTCTCCTGACCGGCCGTCCCATCGGGAACCGTGGCTGTCGTTGAGGACGGATCACCGGCAGCAGCTGTTACATCAAATGCGTTACTGGTTCTGTTCGTTACACCTGTTGCTGCAAATACCAGGTTGTACTGGCCTGCTGTTTCAATGGCTACATTATCAAAGATGGCCAATCCGCTATCATTTGTGTTTACGCTTGTTGTACTGCCCCCTGTAAATGTTGCTCCTCCCTGCTCCGTCACGTCAACATTAAATGCGGGTACAGGATTATTATACTCATCTGTGATACGAACAGCAGGAGGCCCTTCGATTGGCTGTCCTGCAACAGATTGTCCCGGTTCTGTAGTAATCACCATCAGGTCAGGGTCGGCAGCTGTAAATGTAATTTGTGGTGCTTGATTTAATGTGGTTCCCGTTGCTGTAACCGTCACCGTAACGTCTTCCGCTGTCGTATTTGTCACATTGAAGCTATAGGTGCCGTTCGTTGAAGTTTCTGTAAACCCATTTGAAGTACCATTTCCGCTCACGCTGATATTGAAGTCACTACTGCTTAATCCGGAAATCGGATTGTTGCTGCCATCTCTTAACTCAACAGTCACTTCAGAATTGGTTCCTGCCTGAAGTGTTTCCGGAACAGCATTCACTGTTGAATTGGATGCACTCACATCGCTCGTTGTCACATTACTTGAATAAGGACTACCGGATATATCGACAGTACCCAGTGTGATACTAATCTCGTCCGTTCCTATCGTTTCAGGTGTGTAAGATGTTGAATAGGTCCCGTCCGCATTGTCCGTAATTGAAGCAAATGCAGCGCCGCTATTGGGCCCGTTGGTCACGCTGACTGATAAATCGCTTGCAGCACCTGTTACCCCGTTGTTAAATTCATCCTGTACACTTATTGTGATGTCAGTAGCTTCACCTGCCGCGCCGTTTGGAACGTCAGCAGTTGTGCTGAGAGGATCACCGGTTGCCGAAATAACATCAAACGGATTTGAGCTTACATTGGAAACCCCGGTTGCAGATGCATTAAATATTAAGGTGTAATTTTGAGCTGTATTAAATATCAGGTCAGGGAATGAAGCAACACCGGAAGCATCTGTTTGCTGTGTGAGAGTGCCTGAATCAAAACCTTCTCCTGATTGTTCAGAAACCGATACACTGATTCCCTGGACTCCGTTGCCCACATCATCCGTAACTTCAACGGAAGGCGCCGGACTGATTACTTCACCCGCCGTGGTTTCTGACGGCTGGGTGGTTACGGCCATTTGTGAGGCATCCCCGATCTGGGCTTCCGCTGTAAAGCTCACCGCCGTCAGGCTGCCCGAGCTTACATTTGTGGTGTAGGTTCCCGGAGTGTCTCCAAGTGTAAGGGTAGAAGAAGCTTCGCCTGAGGCATCTGTCGTTGCACTTGTGGTTGATAATGACTGGCCTGAAGCTCCCGACGGAGTTTGATCAATTGCAAAGTCCACAGTTTCCCCTTCCACCGGATTGCCGAATTGATCGGTTATCTGCACTACAAATGGATTGGCAAGGGCTTCACTCACCGTTCCGGTTTGGTTATTTCCGGTTAAGATGACCAGGTCAGCGGCGTCCGCAGCCGTATAGGTGATAGACGGACTGTCCGTCAGCGTTACACCATTTGCTGTAACCGTCACCGATATGGTTTCTGCCGTTTCATTACCTATGTCCACATTATAAGAGCCTGCCGTGCCTTCTGTAACAGTTCCGGCTGTTGCTGATCCCGTCAGGCCGATGGTAAAATCGGTATCGGTCAGCCCGCTCACGGGGTTGTTACTGCCGTCGCGGAGATCAATGGTTACTGTTGAGGGATTTCCAGCCTGTAAATTTGTTGGGTCTGCGCTAACCGCCGAGTTATCCGGATCCACTCCGCCGCTCTGCACATCAAACGTGTTGGAGGTTCCCGTAAGCGCACCGTCTGTTGCGGTGATGGTCTGACCGGATCCCACCTCACTGACCGAGACATCCAGGGTTGCCTGTCCATCGGTAAAGCTGGCCGAAGCCGGATTTATCGAGCCCGCCGTGGTACTGAGTGCGGCCGTGCCTGAGTAACTCTCTGCCCGGTTGTCAAATTCATCCAGCGCCGTAATCGTTATGCTGAACGCCTGACCCGCCGTTTGCGGGCTGGTGATGGTATTAAACTCAAAGCTGTCTGCCGGACCGGCTTCAGCATTGGCTGTAAACACAATCAGCCCGGCAGATCCTGCATCGGCATTTACAGTATAGTCGCCCAAAATTGTACCCAGTGTAAGCAGTGATGAGGCTTCACCCAATGCGTCAGTGGTTACACTTGCAGCAGATAATGACTGGCCTGTAGCCCCGGTGGGAACCTGATCAATTGAAAAATCTACCGTATGGCCGCTCACCGGATTACCGAAGGTGTCTTCAACCCGGACCACAAATGGTTCAGCCAATTCGGCGGCAACCGTACCGGTTTGATTATCTCCGGAAACAGAAACTGTTTGTGAAGCGGCTGCCGGAATCACGTCAAATTCCTGTGTAACAGCATCTTCAGTCACGCCTACGGCATTAAATTCCATGATGTAGGTACCGGCCGTGTTGACCACCAGGTCGCTGAAGGTGGCAACGCCGCTGCCGTCGGAATCCACAGAAGTGGTTCCGCTATCGAAGTTTCCACTCTGCAGCCCTGCAATTACTTCAACACCTGAGACCGGATTGGCAAGGTTATCGGTTACCAATGCGGCCGGAGGACCGGCTATCGACTGTCCGGCAACGGTCTGCTGTGGCTGAGTATCTACGGCAACACTTTCTGCATCACTGGTTACAACTTCACTTGTATACGGGCTTCCGGCAATAGCCGTACCGTCCAGCGTAATGGCAATCTCATCGGTTCCGGTGGACGTTGGCGTATAGCCGGTGGTGTAAATGCCGTTGCCGTCATCGCTGATTGGATCTACGGTAGCCCCATCATTAGCACCGCTTACGCTCACCGCCAGGTCGCCGGCCACTCCGCCTACGCGGTTGCCAAATTCATCCTCCACCGTAATTGTAATTGCAGTACGATCACCGGCTGCTCCATTCGGCACATTTGCCGTGGTTTCACTGGCTAAAGGTGCTGCGGGTATAACATCAAAAGCAACGGTAGAACCAACCTGTCCGGATGCTGTAAATACAAGATCATAATTTCCGGCTTCATTAATTACCAGGTCACTAAACGCAGCCTGACCAGTAGAGTTTGAAGTTATAGTAAGGGTGCCGCTTGCGAATGATTGACCGCTCTGTTCTGAAACGGTTATTTCCACACCCGGAACACGGTTATTAAATTCATCCAGTAAACGTACCAGCGGCGGTCCTGTAATCGGCTCACCTGCAACAGTTTCTCCGGGTTGGGTTTGAATGGCCACAATATCAACATCGCCGGCTTCAAATACGATTTCAGGGGTATCATCAAGTGTAACACCACCGGCCGCAACGGTTACCGCTACAGTTTCTGCCGTTTCATTTTGTACCGTAAACTGATAGGTACCCGTACTAATTTCACTCACTTCGCCCGAAACAGCATCTCCGCTTTCACTAATCGTAAAGTCTGAATTGGTCAAGCCACCGATCGGATTATTGCTGCCATCACGAAGCTCAATTGTAACTGTTGAATTACTGCCAACCTGCAGTGCGGACGGACTTGCAGTAACGGTTGAAACGGATGCGCTGATATCACTTGTTGTAACGTTGCTGGTAAACGGACTTCCCGGAATTGTAGATCCGTTCAGGGTAATCGCAATATCATCGGCTCCGGTATTGGTAGGGGTATAACTTGAAGTATATTCACCCGTTGTTCCCGTTTCACTTACGGATGGAGAAGCAGTGTTGGCACCGCTAACATTTACAGTCAGCTGACTTGCCGCTCCGCTTACTGGATTGTTAAATTCATCTTCAAGAGTAATGGTTATCTCCGTGGAGTTCCCGGCAACGCCATCGGGTACAACAGCAACGGTATTTGCAAGATTTGCAGCAGCAGCGGTTACATTAAATGGATCTGAAATAACATCATCAACCCCGGAAGCATCAGAACTAAAGTTTAGCGTATAGCTTCCTGCTGTCCGGATCACAAGATCATCAAAGGAAGCAATTCCTGAACTGTTTGTTGAAACCGTTGTGGTCCCTTCATCAAATGTGTATCCTCCCTGTTCACTGACTGTTACATTAACTCCTGCTACCGGGTTGCCAATGTCATCTGTTACTTCAACGGAAGGCGCCGGACTGATTACTTCACCCGCCGTGGTTTCTGACGGCTGGGTGGTTACGGCCATTTGTGAGGCATCCCCGATCTGGGCTTCCGCTGTAAAGCTCACCGGCGTCAGGCTGCCCGAGCTTACATTTGTGGTGTAGGTTCCCGGAGTATCTCCGAGTGTAAGTGTTGAAGAAGCTTCGCCTGAGGCATCTGTCGTTGCACTTGTGGTTGATAATGACTGGCCTGAAGCTCCCGACGGAGTTTGATCAATAACAAAGTCCACAGTTTCCCCTTCCACCGGATTGCCGAATTGATCGGTAATCACTACCACAAACGGATCTGCAAGAGCTTCACTTACCGTTCCGGTTTGGTTATTCCCTGACACGATAGCCAGGTCAGCGGCGTCCGCAGCCGTATAGGTGATAGACGGACTGTCCGTCAGCGTTACACCATTTGCTGTAACCGTCACCGATATGGTTTCTGCCGTTTCATTACCTATGTCTACATTATAAGAGCCTGCCGTGCCTTCTGTAACAGTTCCGGCTGTTGCTGATCCCGTCAGGCCGATGGTAAAATCGGTATCGGCCAGCCCGCTCACGGGGTTGTTACTGCCGTCGCGGAGGTCAATGGTTACGGTTGAGGGATTTCCAGCCTGTAAATTTGTTGGGTCTGCGCTAACCGCCGAGTTATCCGGATCCACTCCGCCGCTCTGCACATCAAACGTGTTGGAGGTTCCCGTAACCGCACCGTCCGCTGCCGTGATGGTCTGACCGGGTCCCGCCTCACTGACCGAGACATCCAGGGTTGCCTGTCCATCGGTAAAGCTGGCCGAAGCCGGATTTACCGAGCCCGCCGTGGTACTGAGTGTGGCCGTGCCTGAGTAACTTTCTGCCCGGTTGTCAAATTCATCCAACGCCGTAATCGTTATGCTGAACGCCTGACCCGCCGTTTGCGGGCTGGTGATGGTATTAAACTCAAAGCTGTCTGCCGGCCCGGCTTCAGCACCGGCTGTAAACGAAACGGAACCAACTCCACTCAGAGCAGCCGATACGGAGTACGTTCCGGCAATAGTTCCCAGTGTTAACACAGAAGTAGCTTCTCCCGATGCATCCGTTTGAACCGTTGTCTGGCTCAGGGTTTCTCCTGTTGATCCTGCAGGGGTATTCGTTATATCAAATTCTATGGTTTCGCCCTGTACAGGATTTCCAAAAGTGTCTGTCACTCTAATGACAAACGGTTCACCGAGAGTTTCGGTAACTACGTCAGACTGGCTGTTTCCTGAAACAGTAGTTATGGATGATGCAGCCGCAGGCACCACATCAAACGGGTCAGAAACGGCATTTTCAGTAACCCCGATGGCATTAAATTCAAGAGTGTAGTTTCCGGATTCATTAACCGTCAGATCGTTAAACTCTGCTGTTCCGGATGCATCTGTAGATACAGAGGTGGTCCCGGACGCAAAAGTTCCGTCCTGAAGAGTCACAACCACTTCAACATCATCAACAGGGTTCCCAAGATTATCCTCAACCAATACAGACGGTTGCCCGCCGATAACCTGGCCGGCAACTGTTTGCTGTGGCTGCGCCGTCACTGCAACATTGTCCGCATCACTGGTAATTACATTACTTGTATATGGACTGCCACTGATAGCAGTACCACTCAGTTCAATGTTGATTTGATCCGTACCATTACTCTCAGGAGTATACCCGGTGGTGTATTCACCATTTCCTTCATCGGTTATCGCATTTACAGCTGCACCTGCATTGTCACCACTCACAGACACAGTCAGATTATCTGATTCGCTGTTTACGCGGTTGCCGAATTCATCGCTAACGGTAATGGTAATATTTGTAACATCACCGGCGGCACCGTTGGGAACCGAGGCCGTTGTGGACGACGGATCGGCCGCAGCCGGGACTACATCAAACGCATTGGATGTTATAACAAGGCCTTCTTCTGCTGTGAATACAAGATTATATCTGCCGGCTTCCGAAATAACCGCATTATCAAACGCGGCGATACCGGATTGATCGGTTGTCACCGTTAAATCACCACCTGTAAAATCCTGTCCTCCCTGTTCGGTGATGGTAACCTCTATTCCGGGCACGGGATTATCAAATGAATCTCTCAGCAATATGGACGGAGATCCCGCCACAGGTTCACCGGCTACGGTCTGATCCGGTTGCGAGGTAATGGTAATCTGATCCGGTGTTCCTGTAAGAAATGCGATTGCAGGAGTATCATCAAGTGTTACACCCTGAGCCGATACCGTAACCGTAACCTGCTGGGCTGTCGTATTGCTCACATTAAATAGGTAGGTTCCCGATGTTGTCTCACTGACGGTGCCCGCTGATGCACTTCCCGACACACTGATATCGAAATCAGAATCACCCAGTCCGCTAATAGCATTATTACTGCCATCGCGGAGTTCTACAGTAACCGCTGATGAATTACCGACAACCAATTCATCCGGATTGACCGAAACAGTTGATACAGATGCACTGATATCGCTTACGGTTACCACACTTTCAAACGGACTGCCTGCAACAGGTGTGCCCTGTAATTCTACTGAAATTTCATCCGTACCTGCATTCTCCGGTGTATAGGAAGCTGTATACTCACCGGTTGTTCCGGTGGCGGTTACGGCAGGATTCGCTGAATTGGCACCGTTCACTAAAACTGACAGATCAGCTTCAGCACCGCTCACAGAATTACCAAAACTATCCTGAACGTTAATGGTTACTGTGGTTGGTTCACCCGCTGCTCCATCAGGAACATTTACAGCTGTGTTCAATGGGTCTCCCGCAGCAGCCGTAATATCAAACGGATCAGATAACACATCATCCACGTCTGATTCAACCGTACTGAATACCAGTGTATAATTACCGCTAGTCTGAATCACTAAATCATCAAATTCAGCAATACCATTACTGTTACTGACCTTAGTAAGTGTACCTGAATCGAATGAATAGCCACCCTGTTCTGCAACAGTAACTTCAACGCCTTCAATTGGATTGCCTCCCTCATCGGTTACTTCTACCTGTAGTGCAGGAGAGATTACTGTTCCGGCCTCGGTTTCGGAGGGCTGTAACAGTATGGAAAGTGCTGAAACAAGGCCTAATTCAGCTGTGGCATTAAAAATCACATCACCCGCTGTACCGGCAGAGGTAGTTACTTCATATGTTCCGGGTGTTGAACCAAGGGTAAGTACGGATGAAGCCTGACCATCACTATTTGTGACAGCAGATTCTGTACTCAGGCTCTGTCCAATCGCTGCCGGCGGCGTATCTGTTATTTCAAATGATACATTTTGCCCTGCAACAGGGTTGCCAAATTCATCTGTCACAAGAACCGTAAAAGGGTTATTCAGCGGCTGGGTGACGGTTCCGGTCTGGTTGTTGCCGGACTGAATCGCAATCTCATCCGCATTACCGGCCAGGAATGTAATTTCCGGATTCTCTGACAACGTCACGGCATCCGCAACTATGGTCAGCGTAATGGTTTCGGCCGTGGTGCTGCTAATACTCGTTGAATAAATACCCGTGGTTCCATCTTCCGTGATGGGTCCGGCAGTTGCATTGCCTAATCCTGAAATCTGAATGTCATCTTCAATTCCCGAAACTTCATTATCCTGATTATCTCGCAATGTTATGGTCAAAACCGAAGTCTCACCTGCCCGCAGCTCTTCGGGATCCACTGAAGCTGAGGAATTGGCCGAGCTGACAGAGCTGGTGATCACGTTGCTTGTAAACGGACTTTTTGCTATTTCGGTGCCGTCAAGCAGAATTTCAATGATATCAGAACCACTGGATGTGGGTGTATAGCTTGTGGTATAAATTCCGTTGCCTTCATCCGATATCGTTTCAAATGAGGCTCCTGTGTTATCCCCGGAAATCACTTCCAAGGATAGTTCAGAAGTAGCACCCTCAACACTATTTCCGAATGCATCCCGGATCGTAATTTCTATCACGGTAAGTTCACCGGCAACACCATCGGGAACTGTTGCACTTGTATTGCCGGGGTCTCCGGCTGCTGCGATAATATCAAATAGAGAAGACTGCAGGTCAGACACACCATCAATATCAGCACTGAATGTGAGCCGGTACCCGGAGTCGGCATTTTGAATCACAAGGTCATCAAAAACTGCTATACCGTTTTGGTTAGTTGAAGATTGAGTTGTGCTGCCCGTTGCAAACGAACTCTTATTCAAGCTGACCGACACATTCACTCCTGATAACGGTTCACCATTACCATCTAAAAGTTCTATAGACGGAGCCGGGTTGATTGGGTTTCCTGCAACTGTCTCTGACGGCTGGGTTTGAACAGCGATTTCAGGTGAACCTTCCTCTTCGAAAATTGAACTGATGACTTTATTAGCATCCATCAGAATAGTGGCCGGATTATTGTTCCCGCTCAAATCTCCTTCCCAGCGTATAAACTCCCAACCGGCTGATGGTGTGGCAGTAAGGGTTACCTCTTCATTCTCCTCGTACGACTCCTTCTCCGGATCAATATCGACAGTACCATTACCTAAAATATCTAACTGCAGAGTAAACCCCTCAAAATCATCCTGAACAAAAACTGCCGTAACCTCTTTGTCTTCATCCACTACAATATCGACCGGATTTTCATTACCTGTCAGATCTCCCTCCCATCGATCAAATACCCATCCGTCTTCCGGGACTGCTGTAAGCCTGTAATTGGCTATAACCTGACTAGCTGAAAGCTGAGAGTTCAGCTGTATTCTCTCCAGGCTTTCTAATTGTGACGAGTTCCGGTCCTGAGATATCTGTTCATCATCCGATTGTTGTCTCTTAAGAGCGCCGGAAAGACTCTCTCGAAGTTTGGTATCGTCTCTGTCGGTATCGATCTCCCTCTCACTTTCAACTGAAGCATCTGGGGACTGCTGTTGTTCAGCTTCTTTGATAGTTTCTTCGCCAATTATCTCCTGAGTAATGGTACCTTCACCTATTACATTCGTATTCAGTTGAAACTGAATTTCAGAAAAGAGTGCTGTAATATTCAGATCCCGACGAATAAATAGCACTGTGGGATTATTGGAGCCGGTCAGATCGCCTTGCCACTCATCGAACAGGTAGCCTTCATTTTCAATAGCTTGAAGTTCAATTCTGGCACCATCCACAAACTCACCGTTTGCAGGTTGAACAGTACCCCCATTTTCAGGTGACGCAGTTGTGGTTAAAGTAAATTCGTCTGGAAGTGTATCGTCGAAAGGTGCTGTTGAAGTATCACAACTGAACATTAGTATGGCTACAATTATCACAATAGCATATAAAAACCTTCGCATCTAAGCCCCCTTGAAAAGCTTCCCTTTTCATTAAATCATTTGTTTGCGCCAACTAGAACTTTTCACAACCTTTTTTGCATATGTAACCGGGTTGCTCTAATGGTTCTAAAGTGATTTTCTATATACTCATTTGGGCTTTTTTATGCAGATTAGATTGCTCTAATAGAGGGTTGAAGGGCTCTCCCGACTACACTTACTTTTGCTCGTTTGCGATCGCTATTAAAAAAGCAGTAAATAGTAAAGTACGGCGTACAATTTAACGTTCATGCAAGAGAAACCGAAAGTGGAGACATCCCAAACTTTTTTGTATATATAGTACAGGTTAACACTGTTAATCTACCTCTTTTCTATTCAGAAAAATTTTACACTGATCCATGACTGATTCTAAAAAATCCCGGAAAGTAGTTTTCATCAATGGCGGACGCACACCTTTTCTTCGCGCCCAAACCGATTTCAAAAAATTTTCTGCCTACGATCTGGGACGTTTTGCCGTTACAGGACTCATCAATCAGACTAAACTGAACCCCAAACACATCGACCACCTCTTCTATGGAAATGTGATCCAGGATGTAAATACGAGCAATGTGGCACGGGAGGTTTCTCTTGCTTCGGGCCTGGGCGATCACATCCCGGCAACGACCGTCTCCATGGCGTGTATCTCATCCAATGTAGCACTGACCTCCGCCATGAATTCCATCAGGCTGAGTCAAATCGATGGAGCCATTGTTGGCGGTGTAGAAGTGATGAGCGATATCCCGATCCGGTTCAGAAAGAAATTCAGGCAGAAATTGCTGGAGACTCAGAAATACCGCAAACCCACCGATTGGTTTAAATTTTTTAAAGGCCTAAGACCGAGTGATCTGCTTCCGGAAATTCCATCCATATCTGAATTCTCTACCGGCGAAACGATGGGTGAAAGTTGTGATAAGATGGCCGCCAAATATGGCGTAACCCGACGTGAACAGGATGAATTTGCTCTTCAATCTCATCACCGCGCGGACCAAGCTAAGGATCAACTTCGTGAAGAGATCTATCCGGTTTCTATTAAAAATGGAGAGAAATTAATTGACTCAGATAATGGGGTCCGGGGCGATACATCCATGGAAAAACTGGAGTCCCTTCGTCCCGCATTTATCAAACCGCATGGGACCGTTACCGCCGGAAATGCTTCATTTCTGACTGACGGAGCCTCCGCAGCTTTGGTGATGAGTGAGGAGAAAGCGCAAGAACGAGGGTACCAGCCGAAATCGATTTTACATTCTTACAGTTATGTGGCACAGCGACCCGGCGATGAGCTATTGATCGGCCCTGCATTTGCAGTCCCCAGAGTACTGGACGAAATGAATTTAACCTTTGATGACATCGATGTTTTTGAATTTCATGAAGCGTTTGCGGGTCAAATGGTAACCGTGCTCAAAGCTCTGGCAAGTGATGAGTTTGCCCAAAATCGTTTAAACCGGGATAAAAAGGTTGGAGAAGTTCCGGATGAAAAATTAAATGCCTGGGGTGGCTCACTTTCCATTGGTCACCCATTTGCCGCAACCGGAATCCGATTGGTTACTACAGCCACAAACCGGCTCATCAAAGAGAATGGCAAATACGCTCTGATTGCAGCCTGCGCAGCCGGTGGTCAGGGGCATGCTATGATTATTGAACGGTATCCGGAAAAATGATTACTAATGTTTATCTAGAATGAAAGTCAGACTTCCCCTCTTGAGAGGGGAAAAGTGAGTGATAATGGCGAAGCCGATTATCACGAGCAAGGGGTGTGTTCAGCACTTTGACCAAATAAAAAGTTATGATTTGCTGACGAGATTTTTAACACACCCCTAAATCCCCTCTCAAGAGGGGACTTTTAAAATTTCAAAACCCATACACACATGAGCAGCCAAAAAATATTTGAGATCGAGAATAAAGAAGATGTTGCTATTATCACGATGGACACTCCCGGGGAGAAAGTGAACAAGCTCAATGAAGCGTTGATTGATGAGATCTCCGATATTCTGGATCAGCTGGAGTCTGATGATTCCCTGAAAGGAGCTGTTCTTGTCAGCGGAAAGGATGGGAATTTTATTGCCGGTGCAGATATCGAGATGTTCAAAACGCGGGAGACTGCAGAGGAGCTTTCAGAACTGAGCTGGACGGGCCATGAGATTTTGCTCCGAATCGAAAATCTGAAAAAGCCGTTTGTAGTGGGAATCAACGGATCGTGTATGGGTGGAGGAACTGAGCTGGCCCTGGCCAGTCACTACCGAATTGTCTCGGACGACAGCTCTACGAAAATCGGTCTTCCGGAGGTTCAACTCGGACTGCTGCCGGGAATGGGAGGAACGCAGCGACTTCCAAGACTAATTGGGATTCAGAAATCCCTCACCTACATGCTGACGGGTAAAAACATGTATACCCATCAGGCCAAAAAAACCGGGTTTGCCAACGAGGTGGTTCACAAGCATGCTCTTGTTAAGGCCGGGATTAAAGCTGTACAGAAACTTTCTAATGGGAAGGCTAAGCAGCCTGATAAACGATCCTTTTTTGAAAAGATTCTCGAAGGAAATCCAATCGGCCGAAAGATCATTTTTAGTCAGGCCCGCAAACGCACCCACGGTCAGACCAAAGGGAACTATCCCGCTCCGCCCAAAATCATTGACAGCGTGGAGTTTGGGTTTAAAAACGGTTTAGAGAAGGGATTAAAAAATGAATCGCGATTATTTGGTGAGCTTGCGGTTACTCCCGAATCGAGGGCATTGGTTCAACTCTTCTTTGCGATGAATGATGCCAAAAAGAATCCGTTGAAAGATCAGGCAAAAGAAGTAGAACGTATCGGTGTATTGGGCGCCGGCCTGATGGGTTCAGGTATCGCAGAGGTGAGCGTTGACAACGGATATCATGTTTGGCTGAAAGACCAAACAGTGGAAAATGCAGCGAAAGGAGAAGCTGAGATTCTGAAAAATCTCGACAAGAAAGTGAGCAAGCATATCCTTTCAAGGTTTGAACGGGATGAAATCGCCAGCCTGATTCACCCGACCGAAACCTACAATGGATTTGAACACATTGACCTGGTGATTGAAGCCGTTTTCGAAGATCTCGACCTGAAACAGAGTATTGTCGAGGAGATTGAAAACCATGGTTCGAAGGATATCATATTCGCCTCCAACACATCATCCCTTCCGATTACAGATATTGCTGCTAAAGCAGACCGACCGGAGAATATCATCGGGATGCACTATTTTTCCCCCGTTCAAAAAATGCCGCTCCTGGAAATCATCAAAACCGAAAAAACGGATGATTGGGTCACGGCTACCGCGTACGAGGTTGGACTCAATCAGGGCAAAACGGTGATTGTAGTGAATGATGGCCCCGGATTTTATACCACCCGAATCTTGGCTCCATTTATGAATGAAGCGCTCTTACTGCTTGAAGAGGGTGCCAAAATTGAGGATCTGGACAAGGCGATGAAACAGTTTGGCTTCCCGGTCGGACCGGTGGCTCTTTTTGATGAGGTAGGAATCGATGTTGGCGCACATGTCGCGGAAGTGCTCAGTGATAAGTTTGAATCCCGCGGCGCAAAAACCAGCAAGAAGGCGAAAGAGCTTGTGGATGCCGGCTATAAGGGCCGCAAGAACAAAAAAGGATTTTACACTTACGAAGACGGCTCGAAAAAGAAAGAAGTGAATCGTGAGATTTATGGATTCTTTGGCGGACAGGACCGAAAATCAATTGACCAAAATGAAATTCAGAAACGTCTTGCACTGGTGATGGTGAACGAGGCTGTGCTTTGCCTTCAGGAAGGAATTCTGGAGAGTCCGACAGACGGTGATCTCGGCGCTATCATGGGGTTGGGCTTCCCGCCATTTTTGGGAGGACCTTTCCGGTATATTGACAGAGAAACTCCTGCGAAAATGGTTGAGCGTATGGAGAAGCTTCAAAGCAAACATGGGGATCGATTTAAGCCGGCAGACTTGTTAAGAGATAAGATTGGTAATCGTTTTCATAGCTAAGTAATTTTTAGATTTACAGACCTGACAGACCTGACAGGTTTTCGAAACCTGTCAGGTCTAATAACTACTCGATTTCATAAATAATCATTCATCATGAAAGACTTTTGGAACAACCGATACTCGGATAGTGAGTACGTGTACGGAAAACAACCCAATCTATTTTTCAAGCGAGCACTAGACAGAATGACACCCGGCAAGTTACTTCTTCCGGCCGAGGGTGAGGGAAGAAATGCAGTTTATGCCGCCAAGCAAGGATGGGATGTTTTTGCTTTCGACTATAGTGAAGAAGCCAAACAAAAAGCACTCGCTTTGGCATCAGAAAGTGGAGCGAACATTCGCTACGAGGTCTCTTTTGCCGAGGATATCTTACTGCCTGAAAATGAGTACGATGCTGCCGCTTTAATCTTTGTTCATCTGCCAAAAGACGTTTTTAAACCGTTTCTCAATAAAGTAATTAACAGTCTAAAAAGCGGTGGAATTCTCATATTGGAGCTCTATTCTGAAAAACAGCTTGGAAGAGAATCCGGCGGACCAAAATCAAAGGAGTTGCTTTTCGATTACGATGAGCTTCGATCGCTATTGAAAGGTGTGAATGTAGATCTGTTTGAGGAGAAAAAGGTTGAGTTGATAGAAGGAAAATATCATCACGGTGAGGCAGTTGTCATTCGCGGGATTGCAACCAAGAAATAGAGTTCCAGGAAAGCTTGTATTTGATGTCATTTCCCCTCCTTTCCAAGGAGGGCGCAGGAGTGGTTGAAGATTTCTGAAAAGAAATACACCATTATTATTTAGAACAATGACCCGGTTAAAAACACACGATGATATTCATTGATAGACAAATTCAATATTCCCAACAAAATAAGCCCTTCATATTGCGTACCTGACGGCACGCTTTTTAAAATGTTTCCTCATTTTATCTACCTATGTTTTGTCCCTAAGGGACAAGTTTTTAACACATAGGAAGAACTCAAAGTTTTTTTTGATTACGAAGGATTTGGTAACCATCCCATTGGGGACGGAATATGGGAAGAGCTCAAAAACCCAACACAATTCTTCATTCCGTAATGGATCCAGAAACTCGTATTGCGTACCTAAAGGCACGCTATTTTCAGATGACTCCTCTCTATTTCTACTACCCATGTTTAGTCCCTACGGGACAAAGTTAAATTTAGATATCGAATGATCAGTCACATTTTTTATACCAAATCAGTGGGTTGAACACCACTTTAGTGCCGTCTTTCATAGTACAATGAATCCCGTATTCTCAAGAAATCCTTTCTTAGGATCGTCCCATTTGGGACGAAATATGGGTAGATTCCAAAAACCCAACACAATTCCCCGTGCCGTTAGGTACGGAATAAGAAAGGCCGCAGAACGTTGAGCAGATGTTCATTCCTTCAGGAATTCACATACGTTCCGCGGCCTTGAGAAAAAATCTTTTAACCGCTCCAAGTGGTTAGACGGATTATTCTTGATTTTTTGTCTATCCGTCTGACCGACTGTAGCGGTCTGACGGGGATTTATTCACTTCTCCAGTTTCTCAATTCTGCTTTCCAGATCATCCAGCTTTTGCTGAATTTGATGGAGCATATGGATGATAATCACGTGTGTTTTCTTGGCATCGATACCAACTACACTCTCTTCACTCTGAATGGCGGATTCGATCTCTTCCAGTTCTTTTTTGGGTATGCTTAAATCCATTGTTTTATCTATCTGCTTTTGATTTCTGTTCAACCCGTTATACCGCTTAAGACGTACTCGTGGCACGCCTCAAAGTCGTGCCACGAGTGTCCTAATAATATATCCGGCTGACCGCGGGTAGCAATCTGACGGAGCGTTGAGTATTACTCGGTATCTAATCCATTTCGAGCCAGGTCATCGAATCCGCCGACGTTGTAGACATTTTCGAACCCTTTGCTTTTCATGAGTCGGGCGGCCTGTCCGCTTCGATTTCCTGATCGGCAATAGAGGTAGTAGGTTTTGTCTTTATCGAGAGAGTCCACTTTGTTGTGAAACTCACCGGCGTTAAAATCAATCAGCTCATCGGCTAATTTCAGGTGGCCTTCGTCATACTCCATTTTAGAGCGGACATCAATCACCACACCTCTCTCCTCTTCTACTTTCTCTTTGAACTCCTGGGCACTGATATCAATGCCATTCGATCGAGATAAAAAACTAAACATGATCATTCCTGTTATTATGATTCCAATTGTTACGATTAATATTCTTTGCATAAATTTCTTTTAGCAGTTGATTAAACTTCCTGCTCCTTAAGAACTTTGCCAATCAAATCCATTTAATACTCATCATCCTTCAGCAGACTTAATCGGTCTGTTCAATTTGTTCATTCCAAAGGCAATAAAGCCCGCAGACATCAAACTGATAACTCCGGTAACGGTTATGGCCAGTGAGAGATTAAATGCATCCGCAATTACACCGGTTACAACAGCACCTACCGCATATCCGCCATCTCTCCAAAGCCTGTACACTCCAACACTTTCGGCACGATCCTGCGGATGAACCAGATCGGCTACTGCCGCGATAAATGTAGGATAAACCATCGCTGTTCCGATTCCAAGAAGGGCCGCAACCACCAGAAATTGATAAAATCCGGTCAACATTTGAAAAATAAGCAAGCTCACGGCCTGAACAAGCATCCCGGCTACCAACATCTGCTTCCTCCCGGTGTAATCCGAAAGTTTTCCTGTTGCGACCTGAAAAATCCCCCAGAAAGCAGGATAGATAGCTGTAACCACTCCGATCTGAGCCATATTCAGATCAGCTGCAGCCAGAAACAGCGGGAATGCTCCCCAAGCCATTCCATCCTTCAGGTTGGTGGCCATTCCGCCCTGTGATACAGCAAACAAATTTCGGTCGGCAAACGATGCCTTCCAGAAAAGACTGCCCTCACTCTTCTTGGTTTTAGCTCCTTTTGCTTCCAGATTCACCCACGGCTCGGTGTCAATCACTAATACGATCGACATAATCAACCCAATGACTGCCATTCCGATACCGAGATAGAACGGATACGGTCTTAGTCCAAACTCGGAAGCGATCCAACCTGTCAAAAAGGCGACGACTCCAACGGCCAGATAGCCCGCAAATTCATTCAAACCCATCGCAAGACCGCGGTCTTTCTTACCGGCAATGTCGATTTTCATAATCACATTGGCCGACCACGCCAGTCCCTGGTTTATCCCGAGCAGCACATTGGCCAGAATAATCCAGTTCCAGCTTCCCGCAAACATCAATATAAATGGAACCGGAAGACCGAAAAGCCAGCCCACTATAAGCATCTTCTTCCGGCCGTACTGCTGTGCAAATCGTCCGGCAAAATAGTTCGATGCTGCCTTGGTAATTCCAAATACAACAATGAACGAAAAGATCGCCGTGCGAGCTGCAATACCGAATTCTGTCTCTGCGATTTCAGGCAGTATGGTTCGCTCCAGGCCAACCATCCCCCCCACAAACGCATTGATCATAACCAGCAGAGAAAACTGCTTCCAGTTCTCTTTCAGACCGAGTTTGATGGTTTCAGTGTTCATTTTCTACTTGGCATTTACCATAATTTGGTTTTTCCCAAACTGTATTTCTTTTCATCCCCCTGTCCCCCTTCAAAGGGAGAACTTAATAGCTCATTATGCATTACTGTTCTTTCTTCAATTTTAAAAGAAGGTGTAGTAAAAGAACAGTACCGATACCACCAGAAACACAATCGTCATTCCGCCTCCGGCTTTGAAGTAGTCTTTGGTTTTATATCCTCCGGCCGACATCATCAAAGCATTTACCTGATGCGTTGGCAGCACAAATGAGTTACCGGCATTAACAGCGGCAAGCAGTACCAATGGACGCGGATCCACACCGGCAAGGGCGCCAATGCCTACTACCAGCGGTGCCAATACCACCACGGCTCCTACATTCGACATCACCAGAGAAAATCCGGTTGAAAGTATTCCAACGGTAAACAGCAGCACCAACAGATGACTTCCCTCAATAACGCTCATTACATTTTCTGCCAGAAACTGGGCCGTGCCGCTGTTTTGCATGGCTGTACCAAGCGGAATCAAACCGACCAGCAGAAATACCACTTTCCACTCTATGGATTTGTATGCCTGCTGAATGGACATGACATTGGTCAGAACCATCATCACGGCGCCGGTCAGAAATGCGATAGAGATGGAAAATCCACTCATTGCCAATACAATAGCCAGCAGAAAACTTCCGGCGGCCTGCCAAGTTTTAGAAGGGTCCTTCATCTCGGCAGAAATCGGTGTAGTCACTATAAACGGATCACTGCTCTGTAGTTCTTTAATATTTTTCCATGTTCCGTATATGATGAATGTGTCGCCTGCCTTAATTTTATGGTCTGAAAAATCATCATCAACGTTTTCCCCCTGGCTGAACAACATAATCGGCTCTACAGCATATCGCTTTCTCATAGAGAATTCCCGAATCGTTTGACCGACCAAATCTGAACGCGGCGGAACAATTACTTCCACAAATCCGGATTCTTCGGGATCTTCAATACTTTCAAAAATAATGTGATCTTCTGTTGCGCTTAATTTCTTGTCATCCGTAAAACGGTTCACATCATCCACTTCACCATAAAGCGCAACTACCTGTCCCTCTTTTAAAACCGTTTCGCGCCAGGGAGAGTACTGTGTATTATTTCCATCACGGAGAGCCAACAGGTTGATATTGTAATCGCTCCATATCCCACTCTGTTCTATCGTTTTTCCGGTCAGTTCGCAGTTGTTTTCAACCCGGAAATATCGGATATCCTTATTCAGGCTAAACGCCTCTATGATCTTCTCCTGTTCTGTTAATTTAGACTCGCCTTCAGTGCTCTCCTGAGGAAGAAAATATTTACCCAGCAGCACAAAAAAGAGAACAGCCGCAACCAAAAGCGCGATTCCCACCGGGGTTACTGCAAACAGACCGTATGGATCCAGGTCTGCATTTGCCAATAGGTCGTTTGTCAAAATCAGGTGACCGGATCCTACCATGGTGAGCGTTCCACCAATAATCGCAGCGAAACCGATCGGCATGATCAGCACAGATGCTGATATTTTTGTTCGGCGGGAAATATCCATGATGCTGGGCAGGAACAGTGCCGCAGCTCCGATGTTCTGAATCACTCCCGAGAGTGTTCCGACAGACAGCGAGAGCGAACCCAGAATGGATGATTTATTCGAACCAACCCGCTTCAAAAGCCATTTCGAAAATCGGGACATCATGCCCGTTTTGGCCATTCCCTCACCAAGTATCATAACCGCAATCATTGCCACAACGGCATTACTCGAAAACCCTGCCAGCGCCTCATTTGTTGTTAAAATCCCGGTCCAGCTGAGCGCCAGCATGGTAATGAGTGCAGTAACATCAATCCGTATAATTTCCGTAACCAGCATGAAGATGGTAAAGGCCATGATGGTCAACACAATAATAATCTCTGTCTCCATATCTCTGAATAGTCTATTTGCTACATATTATTTCAGTATAAAAGCGGCTTGTTACACGTTTGTCTGACAGGGAGAAAACGTCTTTTTAATTCGTTCCGGCTGATCTTTGTAGTACGCCACAGCTCCGGATACGTCAAAGAAAAAATTCTCTTCACCCATCGCCTCCTGAATACCGCATTTTTTCAGTTTATCCCTCACCGGGCCAATCGCTCCGGCTATAAAAAACGCAATTCGTCTCTGTCTTAAATCCTTTATCACCTCGCTCAGCATATGCACTCCTGTTGAATCGACAGAGTGGATGGCTGAGGCATCGAGGATAACCAATTCCAGTTGTTCACCCCGCTGTTCAATTATCCGAAAGAGAGACTCCTGGAAATGTTCAACGTTGGCGAAGTAGAGTGAGGAGTCGTATCGATAGATCAGAACTTCATCATCTACTTCTGCTTCCGTATATCGATTGATATTTCGATAATTTTTTGAATCGCCAAGCCTTCCAAGTTCTGCACTGTGAGGCTTCGTGCTGCTGTAGATCACCAGTACCAGTGAGAGTACCACACCAATAGCGATTCCTTCTTCAATACCGAGTGCCAACGTTGCAATAAACGTTGCCAGTAACATTGCAAGATCACGTTTGTCTGTTTTCCAAAGGTGCTTCATCTCCGAAATATCAAACAGTCCCGCTACCGCCACCATAATAATCGCGGCCAGTACTGCACTTGGCAGATAGTAAAACAGGGGCGTCAGAAACAGAACCGTCAGTGCAATAATTGCCGCACTGATAATCGATGCGATCGTTGTATTGGCGCCGGATTGATCATTGACTGCTGTTCTTGAAAATCCTCCCGTTGTTGGAAATGCCTGGAAAAATGAACCCCCGATATTTGCGGCTCCCAGCGCAATCAGCTCTTTATTGGCATCTACTTTGTAACCGTGTTTGTTGGCAATCGCTTTTGCCACGGCAATCGATTCCATGTAGCTCACCAATGAAATGATCAGCACAGTTGGAATCAGAATTCGAGCGTCAGATAGATTTAAAAATTCCAGACTGAACGTCGGCAATCCTTTTGGGATTTCTCCTACGATAGCCACTCCGTGCTGATTCAGCCCAAACATAGCCGTTAATACCGTACCAACCACAACAACAACCAAAGCTGACGGGAATGTCCGTTTCCATTTTCTAATCAGAATAATCGCAGCTATTGAACCGATACCAATGGCAGCTGTAATCGGCTCAATTTCCGTGAATCGTCTGAACGTTTCTATGACAATCTCCTGAACCTGTTTTGTCCTTGTCAGTTCGAGTCCGGTTAAATTTTTTATTTGGCTGGCACCAATAATCAAAGCGGCAGCTGATGTAAACCCGCTTAGTACTGGATGAGACAGAAAATTTACCAGGAATCCCATCCGGAATAGGCCCATTAAAAACTGAACCAGGCCAACACCCAGTGCAGTTAATATCGCTAACTGGATAAAACGTGCACTCCCTACTTCAGCAAATTCACCGACTCCCGCAACTACCAGAAGTGAAACCATGGCTACAGGACCTACAGCCAGCTGTCTCGATGTGCCGAACAGCGCATAAATAACCAATGGTATGATTGAAGCATAGAGCCCATAGACCGGAGGTAAACCCGCCAGTATCGCGTACGCCATTCCCTGAGGAATAAGCATGATACCCACGGTTACACCGGCATTTAAGTCTCCTTTAAATGCGCTTTTATTATACGATCCAAGCGTATCTACTATCGGTACGAAATTTTTGATATGTGTTTTTAAATTCTCCACTTGAGTATAAAAGGCCGACAACTTTACGCTGCCGGCCTGTTCTTTGATTTCTTATTTATGCTTTAACTTTGCTCATGTATTTTTCGAAGTCGTCGTCGATGAGAGCAACTTCGAATCCTTTTCTCTTCAGGAATGCTGAAGCTACAGCAGATCTTCCGCCTGTCATGCAGTGCAGATAGAGTTTTTTACCTGAAGGAATGTTCTCTTTGTTTGGAAGCAGTCTGGTGTGTGCAAAGTTTACAGCACCGTCAACATGAGACTCCTCAAATTCAGATGCTTTTCTTACGTCTACAACCAGTTCGTTGCTATCCAGATTTTCAACATCTTCAAATTTCACTACATCCAGTTTCTCCATGTCGCCACCCTGATCTTTGTACATCAGAATATCTCGTGGAGTTACATAACCTACCACGTTATCCAATCCAATTCTGTAGAGGTCACGAACGGCTTCTGTAAGCTGATGTTCGCTAACTACCAGATAGATTTGATCGTCTTCGGTGATGTATGATCCGGCTACCGTGTTGAACTGCTTGTTTAAAGGCGACAGCAGTGATCCCGGAATATGTCCGGCTACATAGTCTTCTTTTTCTCTTGTGTCGAGAATAATAGGCTCTTCTTTACCTACCAATCCTCTCAGTTCGTTAAGAGTGAGTCGTTTTGGCTGTGGCAGACCGCCAATCAGAGCTGGACCAATTTTGTTGTCACGCTTCATGCGCGCAAAATAGAGTGGCGGCTCGGGCTGTCCTTCCAGAATAAAGTTCACAAAACTATCTTCTGAGCTGGCTGATTTCAGAGAGTTATTATATCTCAGCTCATACCCTACTGTTGTTTCAGGAATTGCACCCAGTGCTTTACCGCATGCGCTGCCTGCTCCGTGTCCCGGCCATACCTGCATATACTCGGGCAGCTTTTTGAACTCTTCTACTGTTCCAAACAGCGTTCGCGCAGAAGGCTCCATTACATTTTCCTGTCCCGCAGCAGATTCAAGCAGGTCAGGACGTCCTACATCACCCACAAATACAAAGTCGCCTGTAGCCACACCCATCGGTTCGCCCGCAGCGGCTCCATCTGTTATAAAATAGCTGAGGTGCTCAGGAGTATGTCCCGGTGTGTGCCACGCTTTGATTGTGATGTTTCCGATTTTGAACTCATCGCCGTCATTCAGGAATTCATAGTCATAATCACTTCCCTTCAACCACTCATATTTCCAGTCTTTGTCGCCCTCGTCAGAAGCGTATACTTTTACGCCACGCTCTGCGAATTCGCGAAGACCTGAAATGTAGTCGGCATGGATATGTGTATCCACAGCAGCCGTAATGGTTAGATTCTGGTTTGCTGCATGGTCGATATACTGATCGATATCTCTCATCGGATCGATGATTACAGCAGTACCGTTCGCCTGGCATCCTACCAGGTACGCATATTGTGCTAATTTTTCATCAAAGAATTGTTTGAAATACATGTTGTTCTACCTTTATTGTTTTGTTTTTAAATATTCTTAAAAATCCTCCCCCTTTGAAGGGGGGATGAGTAATCGCGTTAAGCGATTGCTCCGGGGGGATGTTATCTCTGTTATTTGCTCATCAATAAATCTTCTAACACACCCCTAAATCCCCTCTCAAGAGGGGACTTCTTTACTACCTCTTCAACTTAATGAGGAATTTTGTCTCTTAGCAGTCCGTATGTATATGTACCTGCTAAAGCTGCTAAAATTGGGATCACCATAATGGTCAACCCGCTTCCAAGCAGTGCAAACATTGGTCCCGGACAGGCTCCCAAAAGCGCCCAGCCTAATCCAAAGATGGATCCACCTACGATGTATCTGGTTACTTGCGATGCATCTTTAGGAGGAATCGATATTGGATTTCCTTCAGCATCTTTCATGTTCTTTCTTTTGATAATCTGAACGGATATGATGCCCACGATCACTGCCAGTCCGATAATTCCGTACATATGAATGGAATCGAACCGGAACATCTCCTGAATTCTGAACCAGGATACAACCTCTGATTTAACCAGTACAAAGCCAAAACCTGTACCGATTAATAAGTATTTTAAATATTCTGAAAATTTCATGTGTTGTAAGTCTTAGAACCTTTCAGCGTTCCGACAACAGTCGGAACCTGAAAGTGTTCGGTTATATAATTTCTTGTTTTTCGTTATGCTTTTCTTGACGCTGTCAGATCCCGACAACAGTCGGGACGCTGACAGGTCTTTAGCTTCATTAACCAAGTATAATTGGGTAGATGAAGAAGGTCATGATCAAGCCTCCGATAAAGAATCCGATCACTGCAATGAGTGATGCAAGCTGAAGATCAGATAAACCTGATATGGCATGACCTGAAGTACATCCTCCTGCATATCTGGCTCCAAAGCCTACCAAAAATCCTCCAAGAACCAATACGGTCAAACCAACACCTGTTCCAAGCATATCCCATGCAAACAAGTCATTTGGCACAAGTCCGTTAAAGTCCTGAATACCCAATGCCTGAAGGTCGGTTATTGTGGATGCTGCCAACTGGATCGGCTCCGGATTTGCAAATACATATCCGCCGAGGAACCCTCCCAGCACTGTACCTACCAAGAAAGTTATGTTCCATCTGCCGGCTGATTTCCAGTCGTAATTAAAAAATTCAATATTCCCGAAGTTACACGCTGCACAGGCGTGACGAAGGTTTGCCGATACACCAAACATCTTGCCGCCCAGCAGCAGTAAAATGGGAACGGTTAACCCAATGATCGGGCCGGCCACGTACCAGGGCCACGGTTGATATAAAAAGTCTAACATGATTAATTGCTCTGTTTTTTATTGTTACAATTCAAATATACTGCAAATGTATTTACTTGTCAATACAAGTGTAATAGATCTTTTCTATTCACCTGTTTATGATTACCTAAAAGCATTACGCTCTTCCTTTAAGCATTCCATGCCAGTACATTAAAGGTAGTAAGTCTCTCTTCATGTGGTACATACTTCTCCGTTCTTTTGCTTGATTAATTGGAAATGAAGGTGTCATATTGTTGTCGTAGTCAAATTCAGCGAGTATCAGTTTGTTATATCCGGTTATTAGCGGGCACGAACCGTAGCCGTCATAAGAGAGTTTATCATTAATCTTTCCTTTCTGTAACAAGGATATCAGGTTACCTGCTACTACAGGAGCTTGTTTACGCACGGCAGCCCCGGTTTTAGCATTGGGTGTACTCCCGGCATCTCCAAGTGAAAAGATATTCGGATACTTGTTATGCTGAAGTGAACTTTTATCCACATCTACCCATCCCTCGGCATCAGCCAGCGGACTATTCTTGATAAAGTCAGGCGAGCTCATAGGTGGTGTCACGTGGATCATATCAAATTCAAGTTCCACTTCATCTACCGGTTTGCCATCTTTCAGGATATCATAAACAGCAATCTTTTCATCTGCTTTAATCTCTTTCAAGTTATGCAGAAGTTTAACGTCTATACCGTACCGCTCAATAACGGGACCTAATGCATCCTTGATTTCTTCAACCCCAAATATGACCGATCCCGCACTGGTAAATTTCACATCAATATCGTCCAATATATTATTTCTCTTCCAGGTATCGGACGAGAGGTACATTATTTTTTGAGGGGCACCGCCACATTTAAATTTTGTGGCCGGCTGTGTAAAAAGAGCACGCCCTTTTTTCATATTATTGATGCACTCGTGCACATAATCTACCTGATTATACGAGTAGATACTGCAAATACCATTTGTACCGATATTCTCAGCAAGTCCCGGTATGGCATCCCAGTCTACCTGAATACCCGGTGCTACAATTAAATACTCATAGGAAAAAAACTTTCCGCAGTCTGTTTCCACAATATTTTGATCCGGATGAAACGCAACAACATAATCTTTTATCCATGCCACATCATACGGCATTACATCCTTCATCAGTTTCTTCGACTTCTCTTTATGAAATACCCCGGCGCCATTAAATGTCCACATTGGTTGATAGTAGTGCACATCCGAAGGCTCAATAATTGCAACATCCGGCTTGCTTAACTTTTTCTGCAATTGAGCAGCTATTGTAATTCCGGCTGTTCCACCACCAACTATTAAAAACTGATGATGATTAGCGTAAGGACGTGCTTTTATTGTTTCAACATTCTTTCCTGAAACTGTTTTTAACTTTTCCATAGCTCTTATTTTATTTTTTTGGTATACCATTAAGTTAACAAAATATTACTTGTTAATACAAGTATTGATGTATACTTTTTATTTTACTATATTTAGTATTAAAGAAATAAACTCGATATGACTCTAAAAGAAGGAATACCGCGCCACGCGCAGATCACGCAGTGGTTAATTGATCAGATAGAGAAGGGTGAATATCAGCCGGATGAAAAGCTTCCGTCTGAGAATGAACTCGCCAAAAAGTTTGATGTCAGCCGCGTTACCATTCGTCGTGCCCTCCAATCCCTCGAAAATGACGAACTGATATATCGCTGCCAGGGCCTGGGGTCATTTGTCAGTGACGACCGAAAAAAACACAACCTGGTTAAGCTGACCGATTTTAACGAAGACATGAAGAAAGCAGGCCTTGAAGCCTCTTCCATTGTTAAGCTTTTTGAAGTTATCAATCCACCCAAGTGGCTGGCTGAACGCCTCAACATTGAAGAGAATATAAAGGTTCTGCGCGTTGACCGACTTCGCTTGGGTGATGGTGAACCGATTGCATACGACATCTCCTGGCTTCCCATTTTTTACGGACAACTGCTTTCGGAAGAAGCCTTAAAGGAGAAAACGATCTACTCAATTCTTGAGGACGATTACGATATTGAGATAACCAAAGGCTGTTATCGCATGTCGGCCACAGTCGCCGATGAAGAACTCTCCAAAGAGTTGGATATACCTGTTAAAACTCCACTCTTTTTAATAGACAGAATCACATATACAATAGGCGAAAAACCAATTTACTATCAAAAGCGCTACTACCGAAACGATCAGGTTAAGTACGAAATGACTTTGGAACGCGGAGAAAATGACATATCAAAGTCTGAACCCTTGCCCCTGAAAGAGTTCGTTCCGGTATTTCATTCATCCGATTAAACGTAATCCACTGTAATGAAAACCGGTAAATCAAACATATTGAAATTCATTGCAGTCTGTGTGATCTGTATTTTGATCATCACAGCTATCGGTTTTGGAATTCAATTTCTTATCAACACCTAACACTGGAGTCTTATTATGAAGAAAAATATGGGTAACATCGATCGCGGTTTGAGAGTAATTGTCGCACTGGTTGTGGCTGTACTTTATTTTACCGGACTAATATCCGGAACCGTAGCCATCATTCTCGGTATTTTGGCAGCTGTATTTATTTTAACAAGTCTTGTGGGCACATGCCCTCTTTATCTACCCTTTGGTTTGTCTACCAAAAAAGAATAAAGAGGTATTTCTCTTTTCCAATTACTATTTGATAAAACTTATCACACTCTCAGAGTGAATTGCTCACCCATGGGAAAAAGTGTATCTTTCAAAGCTGAAATCTTAATCCAATAATTAACTTTGATATGACATTTTTGAATGTATTTTTTCTGATGGGATCACCCGAAGGCGGTGGCGACGGCGCAATGATTAACCTGATCTTTCTGGGAGCCCTCTTCTTTGTATTCTATTTCTTCATCATTCGCCCGCAAAGCAAACGGCAGAAAGAGATTCAGAAAAAAGTAAGTGAACTGAAAAAGGGTGATAAAGTGGTAACATCCGGTGGAATGATTGGAACGGTTAACACTATTGACGAAGACACCGTACTTCTTGAAATTGACAGTGGCGTGAAAGCCCGTTTCCAAAAAGGATCCATCACGGATGTAAATCCTAATAAAAATAAGAAGTAATTTGATTTTAACCGGGTAATCCGGAAACATACTCTATCATGACACAGTCTCCTTTCCATACTATAGAAGAAGCTATTGAAGATATTCGTGCGGGCAAGATGATCATTGTAGTAGATGATGAAGACCGCGAAAATGAAGGAGACTTTTTAATGGCTGCAGATCAGGTCACGCCCGAAGCCATTAATATTATGGTGAAGCATGGCAGAGGCTTGGTTTGTGTACCCATTACCCGCCACCGTGCGCATGAGCTGAATCTGGATTACATGGTAACTGAGGGAGCTGATCCCGATGAAGCCGCATTCACCATTTCGGTAGATCACAAGAAACTTACTACAACCGGGATTTCTGCACCCGATCGTGCCAATACCATCAAGGAGATTATCAACCCGAAGGCACACCCTTCCGATTTTCGCAGGCCCGGACACGTTTTTCCCCTGATCAGTGTAGAAGGCGGAGTTCTGAGAAGAGCAGGTCATACCGAAGCAGCCGTAGATTTTGCCCGTTTGGCAGATTGTGCGCCGGCCGGAATCATTTGTGAAATTATGCATGACGACGGTGAGATGGCGCGGCTTCCCGAATTGATTGAGCTCTCCAAAAAGTTTGATATGAAGCTGGTAACAATCAAAGATCTGATTGCTTACCGCATGAAGCATGAATCGCTTGTTAAAAAAGTTCTTTCCGTAGACATGCCAACAATCCATGGCGATTTTGATCTGCACGTTTTCGAAGAGAAGCTGACCGGCGAACATCATCTCGCCTTTACAAAAGGTAGCTGGACCGAAGAGGATCCCGTTCTGGTTCGTGTACACTCTGCAAATCCTCTTGCCGACATTTTTGGGAGCAAGCGAAGTGACAAAACCGGCCTGCTCCACGAGAGCCTGAAGATGGTCGCTAAATCGGATCACGGCGTTGTTCTATATATGGATCAGATGAGCCGTGAGTTTAACATTGTAGATCAAATCACAGCTATTCGTCTGCAGGATGACGGGCTTAACAAGGAAGAGATTCGGTCTAAGCTAGGGTCAAAAATGGACTCGCGCGATTATGGTGTTGGAGCCCAGATTTTGCACATGCTGGGAATTCGCAAGCTGCGTCTGCTCACCAACAATCCGGTTAAACGGGTTGGACTAAAAAGCTTTGGCCTGGAAATGGTAGATGAAGTAGCCATTCCGCTCGATCATATCGACACGGACCATCCGGAAGAAAAACTGGACAAACCTCAATCGAAGGAAGGGTTTCTTAAAAAGCTGATGCTGGAATAAATTCAGGTCTTCCCGAATTCTCGGGACTGTGAAAAAACACACAGCAGGTCTCAGAAGCGAATCTGGCTCATTAATTGCCAAACGCAAACTGCCAACTGGTTACTGTTGATCTGCACTCTCTATTTTTGGAGACTCATCACTTCTTGTTTCACTCATCATTTCCATATCACTCTCCCCTTCATCCTCAACCGGCATGATCCACTTGTGGAAGAGCAGTAAAACAATAATGGAAGTACTGATCGCAATATCAGCAACATTAAAGATATAAGGAAAAACAGGAGTATCCCCTATAGTCAGGTTAAAGTGGATAAAGTCTACCACATGGCCATCGAGAACCCCGCCGTAACCGCCAACAATTCCCATAAAAATACGGTCGTAGATGTTGCCGAGCGCACCACCAATAATCAGCCCCATACAGATCAAGTAGGCATAATTTGCCCGGTTCAACGTATAGATGATATAGCCGATTATCCCAACCGTGGCCGTAATGGCAATGACGCTGATCGCCGGAGTGGAGAGCCAGTCCATCCCCATCGCCATGCCTGGATTTTTAGTAAAATTAAAAGCCAGCCACCCCTCAATCAGATCAACCCTGTGAAGGTCCGGTGATGTTCGAACGATGTGTTTTGTGATCTGATCAATAATCAGAACAATAACCGCCGGAACTGAAAAAATAAGCAGCTTTTTTGCTTTTTCTGACAAAATGTAGACTCTACCTGCGTTTTAGTTTAGCCTCTATACTCAACTGAGTGTGAGGTACCGCTTCCAGTCTGCCCTTGGCAATCTTTTTGCCGGTAACCTTACAAACGCCGTAAGTCTTATTGTCGATTCGAACCAAAGCGTCATCCAGATAGCGGATAAACTTCTTGGTTCTGTTGAAAAGCATATACGTCTTTTCACGCTCCTGAGCATCCGTGCCGGCATCTGCCATATGAAATGAGTAAGCCGATTCGTCGGAAGAGTTTTCCATGCTTTCACGCAGAGTACTCTGCAGTGCGTTCAGCTCCTGCTCAGCCTCGTCTCGCTTTTTGAGAATAATTTCACGGAAGTACTCCAGTTCTTCGTCGTTATACGGACTGATTCGTTCCTTTGTCTTGGAATCCTTTGAAGATGCCATAATGCTGATGATTATTTGTTAGTAATTCTTCGTATCGAAATTTCACAATCCCGGTCTTCGATATCCCAGGATTTTACAAAATCAGATACTTTTAGTGGTTCAGGGGTAATCTCTCCGGCCAGTGTCTCCGACATGATGGTATTGCGGTTTGCTTCCACCGCTTCTTCGATCTCCTTGTTTCCGGAAAATCCAATCACAATTCGATCGGTCACATCAAAGTCAGCCTCTTTACGCATGTTCTGAATTCGGTTCACAAACTCTCGGGAAAGTCCCTCTTTCTGAAGTTCCGGTGTGATATCCGTGTCAACGGCAACGGTTATGCCATCTTCGGTTTCTACCGACCATCCCTTCAAACCGGATCGTTGAATTTCGATCTCTCCGGATGATATACGTACCGTATCGCCATCTTCCAGATCCAGCTCAATTACACCTTCCGTCTCGAATTCAGATATTTCATCTGTAGATAAATTCTGAATTCTCGCAGCCACCGGCTTCATCTTTTTACCGAGTCGCTTCCCTAAAACTGGGAAGTTCGGCTTGGCCGATTTGCTGACGATTCCAGAGTCATCATCCACAAACTCAATATTCTTAACGTTTACCTCATCTAATATAATATCTTTTACAGCTTCAACCACAGCTCTTTCTTCTTTATCTATCGGAAGAATGATTTTTGAGAGCGGCTGGCGCACGTTAATATCGATCTGATTCCGTACGCGAAGCACAATCGAGCTTACGGTTCGTGCAATATCCATGCGGCGCTCGAGCTGTTTGTCAATAGCGGTCTCCTCAACGGTTGGATAGAATGAGATGTGAACCGACTGTTCGTCCTGTCCGGTTACTTCATTCAATCTCTGATAGAGCCATTCACCCAGATACGGAGCAGTGGGGCTGACAATCTTCGCCAGGCTGACCAGACACTCATACAAAGTCTGATAAGCGGCTGTTTTATCCAGGCTCTTGCCCTCTTTCCAGAAACGGCGCCGGTTCCGGCGAACGTACCAGTTACTTAATTCCTCCACAAACCGCTCCACTTCACGGGCGGCTTTGGTCGGTTCGTACTCATCCAAAAATTCATCAACCGATTTAACGGTTGTATTGAGCCTGGAAATGACCCATCGGTCCATCTCCGTTCTCTCCGATTTTGGCAGCGGTGATCCGGAGTAGGTAAATCCGTCGATGTTCGCATACATCGCAAAGAATGAGTAGGTGTTTACAATGGTATTAAAAAACTTACGCTGTGTCTCCTGCAAACCCTCTTCGCTGAACTTGAGATTCTCCCACGGAGAGGAGTTGCTCATCATATACCAGCGAACGGTGTCGGCTCCATACTTCTGAATCACTTCAAACGGATCCACAGAATTCCCTTTCGACTTACTCATCTTCTCGCCGTTGGCGTCGAGCACCAGTCCGTTGGATACTACATTTTTATATGCAGGCTTATCAAACAGCATGGTAGCCAGCGCGTGAAGCGTATAGAACCAACCGCGTGTCTGATCCACACCTTCGGCAATAAAATCGGCCGGGAAGTTGGTCTTGAATTTGTCCTTGTTCTCAAACGGGTAGTGCCACTGAGCCCACGGCATCGAACCGGAATCGAACCAGACATCCAGCAGATCTGGAATTCGCCTCATGGTTCCGCCATCAGGGCCTTCCCATGTAAATTCATCAATGTGCGGACGGTGAAGATCGATCTCCACATCTTCGGAAATTCCCGCTTTTTTGCGAAGCTCCTCTACGCTGCCCACACACTCAATGTGTTCCGGATTTTTATCGCTCACCCAGAGAGGAATCGGTGTTCCCCAATAGCGCTGCCGCGAAACGGCCCAGTCCACATTGTTTTCGAGCCAGGTGCCAAAACGTCCGGTTCCGGTACTCTCCGGCTTCCAGTTAATATCTTTGTTCAGTTCCACCATTTTATCCTTCACGGCGGTGGTTCTGATAAACCACGACTCCACCGGGTACGACATCAGCGGGGTACCTTTGCGCCAGTCAAACGGATAGTTATGCACGTACACGTCATGGTGATACATCCGGTTCTTCTCCTTAATGGCGCGGTTAATCTCTTTGTCGGCGTCCTTGAACCACTGCCCTTCAAAATCGGGGACCTGCTCGGTAAATCGCCCCTCTTCATTAATTGGGTTGAACATCGGAATTCCCGCATCCTGGCACGTGGTATAGTCATCTGCACCAAATGCAGGGGCTGTATGAACCACACCGGTACCATCTTCTGTTGTTACGTAATCCGCCTCGATGACTCTCCAGGCATCCTCTTTTTCAAACTCTTTGAGAGCATAATCAAAAATCGGCTTGTAAGTCCAGCCGATCAGGTCTGATCCTTTATAGCTCTCTACAATTTCGTAGTCGTGGTTCAGGGCATCTTCCAGGCAGTCTTTGGCCAGAATGTAAAATTCAGTTTGGTCGCCCTCACTCACTTTCACCTTTACATACTCCAGTTTCGGGTTCACGGCCAGCGCCATATTGGAGATGATGGTCCACGGAGTTGTGGTCCAGGCAAGGAAGAAAACATTTTCATCGGCATCCAGCGGGAATTTCACGTAGATCGAAGGATCCTGCGTCTCCTTATATCCCAGGCTAACCTCGTGCGAAGAGAGCACGGTTCCGCTGCCCGGCGAATACCACTGAATTTTATATCCCTGATACACCAGTCCTTTATCATAGAGCTGCTTAAATGCCCACCAGACCGATTCGATATAGTCGTTCTCGAACGTCACATAGGGATCATCCAGATCCACCCAGTAAGCCATTCGGTTGGTCAGCTCGTCCCAGAGATCTTTATATTTAAGGACACTCTCTCGGCATTTGGCGTTATACTCTGCCATGCCGTACTCCTCAACCTGAGCGCGCCCCTCGAGCCCCAGCTCTTTCTCAATTTCAATCTCTACCGGGAGTCCGTGCGTATCCCATCCGCCTTTGCGGTCTACCCTAAAACCCTTCAGCGTTTTGTAGCGGCAGAACAGATCCTTCACGGTTCTTGCCATTACGTGGTGAATACCCGGTTTTCCGTTAGCAGTGGGAGGTCCTTCATAGAACGTGAACGGAATCCCATCCTCTCTGGAGGTCAGACTTTTCTTAAAAATCTTATTCTCTTTCCACCAATTCAGGATCTCCACTTCCGCTTTTGGGTAAGCGAGCTGTTTAACTTCGTCGAATTTTTTAGCCATATTGAACGACATCGTTCATTCTGTGAAAATTTTATAAGCACTAAATATACGAAAAGGTTTGCAATGAATATACCATTCACTGCATCCTAATTTATTCCCCGGATTACATCAGCGGGTGAATATATAGGGAGAGACGGAGAAAGTCAGGTTAAAGTTTTGTGAGGGGAGTAGGAACAGATCTGTTAAAGATTCATTAATTTCAGCAAGGAATTGTATGAAATTGATTTAAAATCTGCAGAATTGGGTTCAGCCGCTTCCTGTCGCATGGTGAAAACACTAACGGAAATTACTTTTATGAATCAATTATTGAAGTTGTTAAATAGATGGAAAACCACCTCAGGTATGTTACTCCTTTTAACAATATTCTTCAGCTCAATTATTGATTTCAACGTCAACGATCCAGAAGAAATGATTCTTGGAAAATGGTATGCAGAGAATGACTCAACATACATTTGGGAGTTTAATGAAGGTAGTCAACATTTCACCTATTCAGATGATGAATTGGTAAGTGAAAGAGCTTGGCAAATCGTGGATGAATGCGAGGGAGAAACTGCTGACAATGAAGAAGATTTTGCAATGTTAGAAATAAGTCGTGGTCAGAATGTGCCAAATCAGTGCTACGTAGTCCAAGGACTGAATGGGGTTCTAACACTGCTGGCAATACCTCAGGGGCGGCTTTTAATTTTTGATCGGGAAAACTGGACTGATAATTATGCTACTGAAAAAGCAACCGCTCATCAGGATACGATTCATACAGGCTATCAAGTATTTGAACCGATAATGCCAGAACTTAGGGACAAAACCATCCCACTTCGCTTGCCATCCTTTTTGGATGCCGATGAATTGACTGAGCCTCAGCAACTTTATGCACTCGTTGATGATACACCTGCAAACCGCTATTCGATTCAAATTTCAGTTCTGCCTGAATGTAACTGGAATAACTTTTGCATTGTTGGAGCAGTTCATGGAGAAGACGTTGAGGAAGAACAGCAGCCTGAAAACAGCCAAAAAGTATCTTTAAGGAAAAATATTGAAGGGTATTTTATAGAATCTGTCTGTAATGCTTTCTGCAATAGAGCCAAACTGATTTGGTTTGAAAACAATATTAAATATACTGTCGAACAAAAAGCAGCGCCAAAACAGACAATGATTTGGATTGCAAATTCTGCAATAGAAAGTTCGATAGGGAGTTAAAATGGTTCATCTTCTGAAAACTCTGTTTATTATACTAATCTCGATATCTTCAGGTCTCGCACTAGCCCAAGATGCTGTAAACATCATTCCGTGCGACGACTATGAAGCAATAAAATTCAACGGAAAAACCATAGAACAGTTAAATGCTACAAATGCAGAATCCCAAAATGTACAGCGCCTTTTAGGTAACTACAGTTCTGTAGAAGAGCTCAGTGAGAATAGAAGCAGATCGTTTAACTATGTAGATTTCCGAATAGGTTTTACCTATGACATCCAAACATATGTTACACGAATTACCATAACCAGCAACCAGTGGCCAGTCGTTATCCAGGGCAATACTGTAAAAGTCGGGGATACAATTGACAGTCTTAAGCAGGCTTTCGGGAATGATCTTATTATCGGTGAATCTCAATATGTATCGTATTCTTTTATAGCATTTAGATGTACTGAAAAGGATACTGGAGTGATTTTAGAAATAGATCCCAACACAAATACTATAACAGAAATTGTATACTTTGTGAGTCCTTAGATTCAACTTAATAAGTCCTTTTTGGCTGAAGTTTACAAACAGCAATTTTGGATTAGAATAATCGCAGAATACTCATCAACTCATTCGATAGTCAATTTCATTGACTGTTTATCCATATCATTCATTTGTCGGAAAACAGCTTTTCACGTCACTTTACAATCTTACTCTCAAGACTTGGCCTAAAAATGAAATCATCTATATGAGCACTGGAGAATATGTTTAAACCTGTGTTATCAGTACTGTTATTTCTTATCGGAAATCTCATTTTGACCTCCTCTAATAAATCAGATGAAATAGTTGGAACATGGGTGGCAGAAGGAAGCTCATTTGAAAATCGGTGGGTATATCATGCGGAAAATACACTTACCACTTATTATAAAAACAACGTATATAAAACCTACAACTGGTCAATCCGAGAAGTTTCTACTCCTTCTGGATTAACTAAACGTGAATTGGTGCTGATCAATATTGAAAATCCTGATGATCAGAAAAATTATATAATCGATACACAGACTGAAAAAAGACTTATCCTTGTATATAATATTGGTGTAGGACTTTCAATGAGTACGTATATACGGAAGTAATGATACTTTAGCAGGTATCATCTCTCACTAGTAACCTGAGTCGAAAGACCGGAACTGGAAGTGATCTCATAAATTGAAGAATGCATAGGCGACGACGGCGGTGGCGGTTAGGACTTACACTGACCTATACCTCCTGCTCCACCGAAAGATCCATCTGATCCTAATCCGTGGGAACCCATTGTACCCGGCGGTTCATCCGACCCTTTCGAATCGTGCGATCCGGGTGAAGACCCCGATGATGACGAAAAGCTCTGCCCGCTGGGCCAGATTGATGACGGGTTTGGGAATTGTATTGAGGAGGAGAAAAAGACGGAGAAAGTCAGGTTAAAGTTTTGTTTAAAATATTGAGTCAAGACCTTATAATTGAGTCTGAATTATAAAGAACATCATCTATTCTAATTATGCCTGATTCAAACCGCATCACCAAAGAAAATCCATACAAAATCGTATTCGTCTGTCTCGGTAATATCTGCCGCAGCCCGACCGCCGAGGGTGTGATGCAGCACTTGGTGAACGAGCGCGGTCTTCAGTCCTATTTCTATATCGATTCGGCCGGGACGTCCGCCTACCACATCGGGGAGCCTGCCAACAGCAAGGCACAAAAAGTGGCAAATGAGCGAGGGTTTGAGCTCAAATCCAGAGCCCGGCGATTTGAATCCGAAGACCTGTACGAATTTGACCTGATTCTAGCGATGGACCGGGAGAACTACCAAAACATTCTGGCTTTAGACGGTAACGGCAGCTATTCCGACAAGGTTAAATTAATGCGCGAGTTCGACCCGAAAGCCGGTAACAACGCCGAAGTGCCCGACCCCTACTACGGCGGTATGGACGGATTCAACAATGTGTTTGATATGGTTCAACGAAGCTGCGAAAACCTACTCGACGAGCTGGAAGAACGGATAGAGAAATAACCACGCCCCGAATTGCCCGGTTCGGGTGATGAATACTCTATAAGGTGGCTATTTTCAAAACTTATTTTGCTGGGAACCGCCTCATCATTGATTAACGCTTCAAGCAACTCCCTCTGTTCGACGGCGGATAGGTTTCAGGCTAAATATCTACCCATGTTTCATCCCGATGGGATGATGGACTCATAACATTAAAGAGATGGTATTTTAAAACGTGCCGTGAATCGCCCGACTCGGGGTTGAGATATAATCTGATAATACATTTAAATTTATATCGCCTCATCTTTGAATAGCGTCTCAAGAAAGTCTTTCTGTTCGGCAACTATATATGGTTAAAGCTATTCTCTACCCATGTTTAATCCATGCGAGATGAATGGTGGTGGCTGAGACATGGTATCTATATAAGGAGCACTCTTCTGGTTTTTGGTTTACAATATTACGTAAAGATTGCTCCCCTCCTTGCGGCGTTCTTTTGCGGCGGAGGGGCAGGGGGGTGGGTCGCCCCTACAGGGCTTTTCATTATTTTATCCTTGAGATACCCACCATTGAAATGGTGGGCTAAAATGTGAACTCATGGCTACGCCATTTGTAGAGTATATAAGATCAAATAATGCATAAATAAGCTGAGAATAGACAGACTATAAATCCTAAACCCCGTAGGGGTGAAACACTCATAGCCCGGGGTTTCAACCCCGGGTTAGAAATGTACCTCAAAATTGATTCCGCCGAACAGAGAGCGTTGTTCGAAGTTTATGGAATTTTGAGGCGGTTATACTCAGCGTTGATAGATATGGTATTTTTATAAGTCTCTCTTTATAGCTATTTAGTTACAGGCTTGAAGAGTAAAAATACCATGCCTGATTAACATAAAAATCAAAGAGATAGGCGCCCCGTTGCACAGGTTGTAGCTCAGAGCATCAAACTTTCCTTCAATCCAATACTAAAATTTCATGATATTTTTCCGGGTCATACTCATAAGCTTTTCGAAATGTGTCAATACAAATAGAATAAACCCAACCTGGAAAACCAACAAGATTGTATCTGTGTATTTTGGTGAAACCTGAAATTCCATCTGCGGAATCAAGCTCATCAGAACAATGCCACTGACTATGCCAACGATAAAAAAGAACCATGAAAAGGCCACTCCTCTTTGATAATCTTCCTGAATTGCCTTTTTTTCCAACTCAAGGCGTTCAATATTCAGCATCACGTCATCTTCAATATCGGGAAAAGGTAAATTCTCCTCTCCGTGCGATAACAACTCTTTAAACAGTTTATCCTCTTCCGTCATCACTACACCTCTTCCGGTTTCAGGTTGAAATTTTTGGATAGTTTTTCTCTCATGTTATTCCTTGCTCTGTGTAAAATTACCTTTGTATTTGAATTGCTCCAGCCGGTTATTTCGCAAACTTCTTTGATGCTGTACTCATACAGATAAAATAACCTCAGAGCGAGGCTTTCATCAGGCTTCATCGCTTTTAAAACGGTTTGAATACAGTGCCTCTTGTGTTGATCGTCTATAGCTTGGTGTACTGAATTATTTGAACCATCAATATGCTGTTCTTCATTGAAGGGATGGTTTCTATCCGGTTTTCGGCTGCGCAACAGCTGATAAGATTCATTGACAACTATTCGATGAAACCAGGTATTAAATGCAGCCTCTTTTCTAAACTCAGCAAGACCTTCATATGCATTAATAAAAGATTTTTGAACCACCTCTTTTGCCGCATACTCCTCCTTCACGATCGATATCGCCAGGTTATAAGCATCCTCCTTATACTCCCTGATGATAAATCGAAAGGCCTCTTTGTCACCATTTAAAACTCGTTCTATGTAACGATCCGGCATTAATCAGTTATCCGTTATCCTTTTTGCCTACATAATGTGCAATAATCATCCCGATCCCACCAAACAGTAACATCATAATTGGAGGAAATTCACGAAAATCTGTCATTTCATTTATTGTGATTCCAATAATCAGACCAACTGCTATTGCTGTTATCAAAATGCCGACCTTTAGCCACGGAAAGCGGAATGAGAAACTCCAGCCATTTTTTTGTTCAGGTACTTCCTGTCCTTTTTCAATCAGCAACATACGCTCTTTTTCACGCGATTTATGGGAAAAATACCAAGCCAGAAAACCGGCGGTTAAGAATGCCAGAAAAATGATCGTAAATACAATTTGGTTCATAATATTTGTTGCTCTTGGTTCTAGTTACGGTTCAACTGTTTGATGCACAAACCTCTCAAAAGGTTACAAATAAATTGAAATTTTTGATGTACAGAATGTAAAAGTGGCTCGCCCCTTCAGGGCTTTCGATTTTTTATCTCTAGCAGACCCACCATTAAAATGGTGGGCTAAAATGTATGGCCATGGCTACGCCATTTTTGTTAAAACGATTTGACCTCACACCGTTCTGCTGCTTTCCACTTAATTGAAGCAGTACAAATCCACGATTTAAGCCAAAAAATCACCAATCTTGCAAACATCTTTTCAAATAATCGGTGGTAATTCAATCTCAAACCCCGTAGGGGTGTCCCAAACATAGCCCGGGGTTTCAACCCCGGGGAAGAATGCAGACCAAAATTAATACCGCCGAACAAAGAGAGTTGCTTGAAGTATTTAGCAGCTTTGAGGCGGTTATACTCAACATTGGTAGACATGGTATTTTTTTGAATGAGTATAGTTTTTTAATCGTATCCCAGTCTTAGCGTGGTTTAAAACTTTGGCAGGTTCTGTAAGCAAAAATACTATGTCTGATTTACTTCAAAATTTGATGTTCATTCTTCAACAATCCATTGCCGCACCTAAATATTAGTTTCGCCCCTTCAGGGCTTTCATTTTACTTTACTGATTCATACCCACCATTGAAATGGTGGGCTATAATGTATGGCCATTGCTACGCCATTCTTCCTGTATAGACAAATAAATTTTACTACCGTGATCAACTCACCACGCCAAACTCTGTGGACAACTCGCCCCCAACCCCGTAGGGGTGAAACACTCATAGCCCGGGGTTTCAACCCCGGGTAAAGATTTACAGCAACATTTTTACCGCCGAACAAAGAGAGTTGCTCGAAGTATTTGCAGTTTTGAGGCGGTTTTGCGCTGTGCAAAAGACATGCTATTCTTTTAAAACATCCGCTTTTCTCTTTATCTATACCTTATAATCGATTGTTTAATTTGGCAGGTCCTGTGAATAAAAATACCATGTCTGATTTGATTTATATTCAACGGGTCAAGCGAACTATTGTACAAACTCAGATACATCCCGCATAACGAACACTTTCAATTAATGATCCCAACAGAACTTTCAACACATCTTACGGAAACTCTTGATCTAGAAATAAAAGATACTCAACCCCTATCCGGGGGAAGTATCAATCAAGCCGTGAAACTCTCCACGAACAAGGGTGATTATTTTTTAAAATGGAACCGTTCGGCGCCGGATGACTTTTTTGAAAAGGAAGCGGACGGATTGAAACGTTTAAGGGATGCCAAATCAAATCTCCAGGTTCCCAACGTTATTTCAACCGGAAAACCGGAACCCGGCCGACCGGGATATCTGCTGATGGAATTCATCGAGAAAGGCCGTACAGGAAACTCCTTCGAATTTGGGCAAAAACTGGCTAAGCTCCATCAAACCAAGGCTGAACAATTTGGCCTGGAAATGGATAACTACATCGGGAGCCTTCCGCAGAGCAATCGTCAATGCAACGACTGGACAGAGTTTTTCACCCAGGAACGCATTGATCCACAGATAAAAATGGCGGTCGATTCAGGCAAAATGGATGCAGGCATCAACCAAAACTGGAATCGGCTTTCATCGAAACTCAACGACATTTTCCCGGCAACAACCCCTTCACTCCTGCACGGCGACCTTTGGGGCGGAAACTACCTGTTTGACTCCTCCGGAAACGCTGTAATGATCGATCCTGCCGTCTACTACGGTCACCCGGAGATGGATCTCTCCTTCACCAAAATGTTTGGAGGTTTTTCTGCCGAGTTTTACAGCGGCTATGAATCGGAATCTCCGCTCGAGCCAGGATTTTCTGAACGCGTCCCCATTTATAATCTCTACCCACTGTTGGTACACGTAAACCTTTTCGGGGGGCATTACACCTCTCAGTTCAAATCTATCCTTAAAAATTATTAGCATCTGGGTCACAGATTCGTAATTTGGCAACATCAAATAGATTACAAAACAAACCGATCGCTCAATGCCTCACATTAAAACCTTTTCTTACGATGAAGCCGATTCTGAACTGAAAGAAGTGTATGATGACATCATCAAATCGCGGGGAAAGCTGGCCGAAGTCCACAAAATTCAAGGCCTGAATCCGGAAGCGCTGGTCGCTCACATGGACCTTTATATGACAACCATGTTCGGAAAATCACCGCTCAAAAGATATCAGCGGGAGATGATGGCTGTGGTCGTATCGGCAGCAAACCGATGTGAATACTGCATTCATCATCACGAGCAGGCACTGCTGGCATATTGGAAAGAAGAGGAGAAAACGAAATTACTCAGATTTAACAGGGCTGAATTGGATTTACCGGTAAAGGATCGCCTTCTATGCAATCTGGCCGAATATTTAACAATGAATGAGGGTCCCGACTACTCTCAGTATATAACACAACTCAAGGATGCCGGGTTCGAAGACCGGGCTATTCTGGATGCTGTTCAGATCATTGCCTATTTCAACTTTGTAAATCGGATGGTTCTGGGGCTCGGGGTTGAATTTGATGCGGATGAGATGAAGGGATACAATTACTAACGAATCGTTTTGAGCACAACGTTTGCCATGAATCCACCACAAAAAATTGTTAGCCTTGTTCCATCACTTACGGAGCTCCTGTTCGATCTGGGTTTGGGGAAGCAGGTAATCGGCCGAACGCGGTTTTGTATTCATCCGGAAGGAAAAGTGAATCAAGCTGAAATCATGGGAGGTACCAAGAATCCCCGGCTGGATAAAATTCAGGAAGCACAGCCCGATTTGATCATCGCCAACAAAGAGGAGAACCGGAAAAAAGATATCGAGAAGCTGCAATCTGATTTTGAGGTGATGGTAACCGATATCAACACCATCGAAGATGCGCTGCTTACCATTCACGAGATTGGAAAACGGTGCGGTGCAGAAGAGGCTGCCGAAGAACTAACCTCTGCAATCCGAAAAGAGTATGATAATGTACCCAATGAACCGCTGCTCTCCGTTGCTTATTTGATCTGGCGCGAACCGTGGATGACCATCGGCAGCGACACGTATATCCACTCAGTTCTGAGGCGATGGAAACTGGAAAATGTGTTTGGAGATCAGACGAGATACCCGAAAACCTCGCTGGATGAAATAAAAAATAAACAGCCGGATATTATCCTGCTCAGCAGTGAGCCTTATCCGTTTAAGGAAAAACACCTCAAAGAAATAGAGCAAAATTGTCCCGACTGCCGGGTGCTGCTTGTTGACGGAGAATGGTTTAGCTGGTACGGTTCGCGCATGCTCCCCTCGTTCAGAAAACTGAATTCGTTTCGAAAAGCGATCAGCTAAACGCTTATATATTATCACACTTCTCTTTTCGTTATCTTAGTTTCGATATGATTAAATCTACGTTTACTGCTACGTTTATTATTTTTGTTCTGGCATCAGGAGGGGTGTCGGCTCAAACCTCATCCGATCTGACCGCGGAAGAGCGTGCTGAGGCTATGGAGTATTTCATCCAGGGGGTTACCGATTTTGAAAATGAGGAGTACGAAAGTGCACTCGACAACCTGACCGCTGCTCAGCTGAAACTGTCTGAAGATCCCGGAATAAACTACGCCCTGTCTGATGTATACCTGATGATGGGTGATTTCAACAACGCCTCCTACTATGCACAAATCGCTGCCAACAGTGAACCGGAGAATCGCTGGTATCAGCTGCAGCTGGCAGAAATCTATCGGCAGGCAGGCCGCTATGAGGCGATTATCGATGTGTTTGATACTGTTCTGGAATATCATCCCGATGATGCGGATGTTCTCTACTTGAAATCGCAGGCGTATGTAGAGTTTGGGGAACTGGAGAAATCAAACGAGACCCTTGATCGATTGATTGAAATTCGTGGAAGTGAGTTTGAGCTACATCTAAGAAAATTCCAGAATTTCAATGCCATGCAGCAACGAGACAAAGCTCTTGAGCAGCTGGAAATCATGCGTGACCTGAACCCCGGAAATATCTCCACTCTCCATACAATTAGTCAGCACTACATGGAATTGGGCGATCTTGAATCCGCTCGAGAAACACTCCTGGATGCCAAAAATCGAAACCCAAGAGATCCTCAAACGCTTATACTCCTGGCAGAAATATTTATTGAAAATGAGGAGTGGGAAAACCTCGGGGAGACATTCATCACCCTACTGGAAGATCCCCTGCTCTACCCCACTCAAAAGATGGAGCTGGTTCGGTTTCTGTACATGCAGCATCAGCAACGGCCTAATGAGCAGCTTCTTACCGAGCAAACATCTGAAGCAATTACGGCCTTCAGCAGAAGTGAACCTGAATTTGGTCCGGCACAACTCATTGCCTCCGAGTTTTTCATTCAGCAAAACAATCTGGAGCTTGCTCTTGAGACTTTGGAACGGGCCGCCGAAGTTACCCCCGAAGAACCTGATGTTTGGAGTCAGCGTTTACAGGTTCTGTTCTCACTGGGCCGATATAATGAAGTCATTGCCCTTTCTGAAGAAGCCATGGAGATTGCATCCAACAACGCGTACGTTCACTTTTTTACAGGTGCATCTTACATGCTGACCGATCAATATGAATCAGCCGCTGAAGTTTTGGACCGGGCAACCGCGCTGCCGGCTCAACGAAATTTCAGGTCCGTAATCTATGGAACACTTGGGGATGTACAGCAAGAATTGGACGAGTGGAGTTCGGCCGTTGACGCCTACAATATGGCTCTGAGACTCGACCCAAATAATCACAATGCCCTCAATAATTATGCATATTTCCTTTCTGTTCGGGGAGAACGGCTGGCCGATGCATTGGAAATGGCCGAAAAAGCGATCTCTATTGAACCGGAAAACGCCGCATATCTGGATACCATCGGGTGGATCCATTTTAACCTTGGGAACTACGATGAGGCGAAAACGTATATAGAAAGAGCCATTGATACCGGAGATGCCGGTGCCGAAGTGTATGAACATCTTGGTGATGTATTCCGTGAACTTGGCGATATGGAACAGGCAAAGTCATGGTGGGCAAAAGCACTTGAAATGGAACCGGCTCGAGATTATCTGAAAGAAAGGATTGATTAATCGATTTTTTCGAACCACTTTATGCCGTATTACGTGATATCATCTGGAAAACAATCGATCATCTGATGCAAAGTCTATTGAAACCCCTACTTATCGGGATTACAACGCTACTTCTTCTGTCTGCCTGCAGCAGCTCGGAACGGCTTATATCCATCGAAGATATGGAGCGTTCAGATATCTCTCCCGAACAGCTGGTTGAACGAATACCGGATTATCGCGAAGATCTCAAAACACTTTCAGGTAACGGACGGGCCATAGTCAGCGAACCGGGCGGCAGTGATCGTGTAACCCTTCAGTTCCGGTCAGATCGAGAAAAGAGCCTGATTACTATCAGAACAAGTGTGGGTATTGAAGGCGGACAAATATTGGTTGATACAGATTCCCTTTTGATTTATAACCGCGTGGATAAATACGCAGAAAAGGTATCCCTGAATCAGAGTAACCTGACAAGTATAGGTTCATTAGCCTCATTGAATATGCTCGATATGTTTAGCTTTACTTTTCAGCCGGACGATATTCGCGGTATTTATGAAGATGAAACCCATTTTGTGGCTGTTTTGGATGACCGGTCACAAGTTACCATTTTAAAATCTGATGGATTTATTCAAAAGGTCACCCAATCGGGTGCAGATGCCGCCTACAGCCAAATTGATTATGAAGGTTACGCACAAATTGAGGATTTTTATCTGCCGCGGAAAATCACCATTTTAAGCAACGATGGTGACTCTAAAGCTACTTTTTTAGTTCAGCGCCTGGAAGTAAATACAACTTTACTTCCCATGGAGATCTCCATTCCTGAAAACATCCCAATTTACAGGATATGACGTTTCGACTACCAACCTACTTATTTCTTTTTCTTACACTCTGTTTTGGGGTTGATGTGCTATTTGCCCAGGATTCTTCCTATGAAGAGCAGCGCAATCAAGTGGTTCAGCAGCAAAATTCAACCCGCAGCCAGATCGAAACCCTGCAGGAACAGATCGACAACTACAGCGAACGGCTAGGGTATGCCACCGAGCGATATGATCAAATGTTTCAGCAGTATCAGGAGATGGAACGGTTAATTGCGCTACAGCAGGAGAACATCCGCCAAATGACCCGGGAACAGGAGCAGATAACGGAAGAGATTCAGCTCATCGAGCAAAATATCAACCGCCTACAGGAAGAGCTCCGCACTTTGATTGAGGAGTATAAAGAGACCCTCACTTTTCTCTATAAAAACGGACGTACGACAGAAGTTGCCCTGCTGCTCAGTTCCGGATCTTTCAACCAGCTTTTAATACGATCGTACTATCTCGGCAAATTTGATGAATATCAGTCGGCTCAGGCAGATCGGATAAAAGAAACGCAAGAGGAGTATGAAGAGTCGATCGTTGATTTAGAAGAGACCCGGGAGCGAAATCAAGAAGCTCTGGCGTCGATACGTGAAGAGACCGATCAGCTTCAGCAGCGACGAGAAATGCAGGAAAGAAATGTTCAGTTACTTCGCCGAGACCGGGATAATCTACAGGAGCAGCTGGAAATTCATCAGCGGCAGCTTGCAGAATTGACGGAAGTGCTTGAAAATTTAGTAGCCGAAGAGGAGCGGATTCAGCGTGAAGAGGAAGAACGCCGCCGCCGACTCGCGGAAGCTTCAGAAATTGAAGATGACGATGAGCGCCGGGCAGCAGAAGAGCGCTATTCCCGGCCAATACTTCGCGAAAGCGGGATTAGCAACGAAGAGCTCCTTGCATACGAAAACAGCTTTGAAGAGAATCGTGGCGAGCTTCCATGGCCTGTAGACAATGGGACGATTACGCAAAAATTTGGTATCCGTACTCATCCGGTGTTCAATACCCAAACCAATTTCCCGGGTATTGAGATTGCAGCCGTTCCCGGTTCAACCGTTAGGGCCGTGAATGACGGATATGTATTTGGCATTCAGAATTTCCTCGGTTTTGGCGATGTTGTATTGGTTCATCACGGCACCTATAAAACCATGTATGGAAACATGAGTGAAGTTTTTGTCCGAAAAAATCAGGTCCTTCAAAAAGGTGATGTAGTCGGACTTTCCGGAGATGAAAATTCTGCAAACGGAGAAGTTATCATCTTTATGATTGCAGAGGGCAGCGAATATATTGATCCCCAGCAGTGGCTGCAGTCTACTCCTGTTCCCTGATACCCGATTTTTTTGAGTTTACTTCAGATTTACAAACTGAAGCGGAATCCCGAAGTTTTTACTCTTCAGATACTGAATCACTTCCTGCAGATCGTCAATCTTTTTCCCTGAAACCCTCACCTGATCATCCTGAATGGCCGGCTGAACTTTTAGCTTCAGCCCTTTAATCTCTTTCACAATTTTTTTCGCCGTCTCACGGTCAATGCCTTCTTTAATGGTAGCACTCATCTTAACGTACCCCTGAGACGTCCCCTCTTCGCGTCCAAACTCTAAAGCCTTCGGTTCCAGTCCTCTTTTTATAAAGTGCTTAATCAGCATCTCTTTTACAGCTTTCAATTTCATCCCTTCTGCAGCCACCAGGTCGATTCGATTCTCCTTCTTATCAAAATTCACTTCGGTGTGAAGTCCCTTAAAATCGTACCGTGAAGTAACTTCCTTTAAGGTATTATTCACGGCATTATCCACTTCCTGGGCATTTATTTGGTTTACTATATCAAACGAGGCCATTTAAATAAATTTATTAATCAGATTATCGTGTCTTAAACTATTCAGTTTTGAATATATCATTATAATCATTTCACTCAGAATAATATTGAATTAAATTATACAACTCATACTCATTTTCTATCAATCAAATATATCGAGTTTCCATTAATTTTACGTATTTTATCAATTAATAATAAGGTACGTACGTGTTCGGTATAACTAACTCTCTCTATGAAAATTTGGGTGTTTATATTTTTATTGGTCCAATCTGTTTCTGAATTGGATTCAGATGAGCATTATGCTGACATCTATTTTCAGTTAAATGAAAACACTCAAAACACCAACTCTTCTGTTACCCTGCATCCCGACACCGGTGATCTCTACATCTACTACCAAAACCCGGGCTATCTGATACGATTTACCGAAAACAGTGAAGTTGACACACTAGCTACTCTTGAGTTCGAATCAAATTTTGGTCAAGTACTTGATGTCCATCCGGAGGATAAAAACCTACTTTTTTGGGATTCTGGGGTTGGCCGGGTTCACTCTTTTGACTTGAACGAGCGCAGCCTTGAACGGCTGGATGAATCACACAATCACATGAACCAATTCGGTCATGCCGCCACATTGGGAGAGGACGGAACCATCTATGCAATGGGGGGTTACGGATACTGGACATTTAAAAATTTACTGATCGAGTATATCCATGAAGAGCAGCAGTGGGAATTGGTCAGCATACCTGATCCAAACTTAGTGCCAAAAAATAATCTGGGATTATTATTGCACCACGATGATACCTTCACCTATTTCACAATGCCACTTGACCAAACAGTTGGTCACAACTTGGTATATACTTTCAAGCCTGCAGAGAATCGATGGGAATATAATGAAACAGTCACCTCACTTTTATCGCAGCGTACCATAGATGTAGAACGTTCTGCTTCGTATTACAGACAAACCAGTACACAAGCTGTGGATAGAGAGAAACATTTATTTGGGTTTTTAAATAATGCAAGCTCACAAAATGATCTGGCCTATATTCTTAATTACCGGGATAATGAAATGTACGAACTCGATTTGTCCCAGTTCAGCATCTATGATGCAAAAAACATTTTTTACTCCTCAAAACAGGACCGCTGGGTCATTCTGGGGCATCCATTCTCTACTAACCGAAGAGATCACCTGATTGTAAAAACGATTCCGTTTAACCCGGACCACCCTGCATTTACAAGGATTGAAGCAGAACAGGAATTTGAACTTGTAAGCATGGTTATACTTGGTGGATTTGGCGGACTATTTGTATTGCTGCTCGGATGGCTGGCTTATAAAACGATCACAACAACTGAAGCCGGAACATCTCCACATTCTAAAAATGTAACGATTTCTAAAAATGACAACTCTGAAATAGAAATCTATTTTGAGGGTGAACGGTTCAACTACTCAGGAGATATTTATTTAACCCGATTCATAGAGGTTATTTATGACATGAAAATAAACGGAATCTCGGAGATGTTGATATCAGATCTTGATCAGAAGTTATTCTCTGAAAACACCCACGCATCATACATGTCAAGAACCCGAAAAAAACTCATTCAGGTCATAAACCAGGAGAGTAACATAAATCTTATAGAAGAAAGAAAGAGTCAAACCGATAAACGGGTAAAAGTTATTTACTTGAATTTGGATAAAATAAAAATCATCCCTTAGAGCCTCTAAAGGGCAATTAGTCAACTATCTGTCAACTAATAGTCAACAGAAAGTATTGTATTCTGGCCAAATCAATTGGTATTATATAAGTCGTTTCAGTACACAACCATATCTAACAGTTAGTGCTGCTTGAGATTTTTGAACACCTTGAGAACTAACAACAAGTACGAACACATACTTGATTGACCACACAATGGCTGACCCTGTTGTGTGGTTTTTTATTTCCACTTACTGCATATATGACAAGCGCCATTTTGAGTACCCCCACCTCTCGCAATAATTTTTTTATACCTCTTTTATCTGACGATTTAAAAACGTCTTAATCAACGAAGATCGAGTTAACCGGAAATGAGTGTGACGTATTATGCAATAGCAGAAGTGAAGTCGGAAATTTGGAGCTGAAAATCAATAAACGTGGAGCAAAACGATTTTTAAACGATCAGCAATTCAGCGCAAAGATATTATACCGGTTCGTGTGATAACGTAGACAGGCGCCTTCAAAGACACAACGAATCAAGAGTGTCATCTACGAAATATGGAGTCCCTTGGGAGTTGGTGTGGTATAAGAAATGTGATAATAGAAGCGAAGCCAGAAAGCTGGAGCTGATAATTAAAAAACGCGGAGCAAAGCGGTTTTTAAGCGATCAGAATTCTTCACAGTAATTTCCCATTGTATTTAGCCTCATTTACTCCTAATTTTCGCCTCTATTAAATCGGGACGTGGCTCAGTTCGGTAGAGCACTCGGCTGGGGGTCGAGGGGTCGCAGGTTCAAATCCTGTCGTCCCGACTATTACTAAGCTCATTGCACATCGCAGTGGGCTTTCTTTTTTTCCTTCACTTCATCCAATATACTTCTGTGTTTTCTCTTTGAGGAGGTATTAATTATAACACTCGGTTCTGTTCATTCGAGTATCCCGACTTCAACTTGTTATAATTTAGAGGGCCGCAGGTTTCCCGAGCCATTCGGGATCGTACTGACATTTATAATAGCCTTTAATTCAATGCAGTGAGCTTTTATTGAATATGATTCTATACTATGATTTTTAATCATACCCCCCCATCCGGTAAAAAGAATCCCTGCCGTATTTGAAATAAATTTATCATATTGGTGAAATTTCAATTCAGGCCCAACTTATGATTCGAACCGGATTACTCTTTCTTACTTCAGCATTAATTCTCATCTCCTGCACGTCAAGCAATCAACAAACAGCAGACAATCCGTTCGACGGGCCCAGCCCCTGGCCGGATATCCGCAAGGAACGTGTTCAAACCCTGCTGCCTCAGGCTATGCAACGGGCTGAAGTTGATACCTGGATGATCTTATGCAGATCAAACAACAACGATCCGCTGGCCCGGCACATCGGATGTGAAAATGCTGTAGCTCCTGCAGTTTTTATTTTTGAGTTGGAAGGAGATGATATTCGCTCAACTGTATTTACACCTCCGGGCGAAGCCACGGCCTTGCGGGAAGTTGCTCTTCATGATAGCATTTCTGTTGTAGATCGAAGCCCCGGCGCAATGGTTGAAGCTGCGGATTACATCAATAGTAATCACCGTGGACGACTGGCTATGAATTTTAGTGAAACGAACGAAATAGCTGACGGTTTAAGCTATTCACAGTATCAAAGTTTTACAGATCTGCTGATTCAGCCGGTTATTAATCAAATTGTCTCTTCAGAAGAGTTGGTGTTTGAATGGCTCTCCGTAAAATCTCCGGACGAAATTGACATTCTACGCAAAGCCGCCGAACTGACGGCACAATGGGAGGTTGAAGCTTACCGGCGGGTTATTCCAAACCAAACAACCGATAAGGATGTAGCAGATTTTTTAAAAGCTAAAATGCGGGAGTATGGCGTGACCGATGCATGGATGCCCGACCAGAACCCCGCAGTTAATTCAGGACCGGACCGCGGACACGCTCATCCAACAGATAAGATTATTCGGCCGGGCGATGTCATCCAAATCGACTTTGGAATCAAAGTTTATGATATGTGGGTGACCGACATTCAGCGTTTTGCATATGTTCTTCAACCTGATGAAAGTGAGCCCCCGGCTGACATTCAGAAGTACTGGGATGTGGCAAGAGACGCCAACCGTATGGTACTGGAAGTGATGCAGCCCGGAATTACCGGATTAGAGGTGGATCGCGTTCAAAGAAACTGGCTTGCAGAAAATGGATCGATGAATGTAATGTGGAATACCGGTCATCCGGTGGGATATGTTGCTCATGATGTGGGTCCCAGTCTGGGTGGAGCACAAGAGGGTCGCGATCCAAGTTCAACGGCTTACGAACCTCTCCGCGTTGGAAATGTTTTTGCCTATGACGGTTTTTACATGTGGGAAATTGAGGGCGGAACAAAAACGATTTCTGTTGAAGAGATGGCCGTTGTTACAGAAACCGGTGCAGAATATTTGACCGAGCCGCAGGAAGAATTGATTTTGATCTCTTCGGATTAATATTAAATCGGTGCTTCGGTCATTCGTCCATCATTATTCGTCGATCGTACTGAAATGAATGACGAATCACCGAACGACCGAACTACGATGGACGATTCTGACACGAATAAGACATGGTATTTTTATAAGTCTCCCAACCAAAGATTTAAAGAACAGCAGGCTTAAAGACTACATAATAAACTGGAAACCAAACAGAAATACCATGTCTATCCAATTCCCATTACCCTCTCTCGGCAGGAACCAAAAGAATTGGAATTTTACTCTGTCGGGTTACCTGATTACTCACCCCACCGATAAAAAACCGTTCCACAAATCCTTTACCCTGGCTACCCATAATCAACATGGTAGCTTTGTTATCTTCGGCCGCTGAAATGATCTCTTTGGCCGGAGTCCCAAATGTTATGTAGATCTGAGCATTCTCGCGGGTATTTCCGGATAGCTGATCCCGCATTTCATCCAGGATCTGCTCTGTTTGTTTGGTCAACTCATCTCGACTAACCGGGTCTTTCAGGGCGATGGCGTGGTGACCCTGTACGTGAACCAACGAGAGTTTTTTAATCAGCCCCTCTTTATCCAGATTTTTAATCACTTCAAATGCACGATATGCATTTTCGGAAAAATCGGTCGGATGCAACACATGATCCAGTGATTTTTCATGAGCCATCTTGAGGACCAATTTTCGTTTCTCTACATCGTCATCATACCACTCCACTTCCATGTTGATCAGGTATACGGGCAACTCAGAACGGTGAAGAACTTCCGTTGCTGTGCTCCCCATCAGCATCTCCTGAACTTTACTGTGCCCCCGGTTTCCGATCACTACAAAATCTGCATCTCTCTCCTTTGCCGACTCCAAAATCTCTGTAGGCGGATAAAAGTGCACCCCGCTTCGAATATCGATTTCTACCGTAAGATCTTTGGCTTCCAGCTTCTTTTTATACTTTTCCAAAGCCTCACGATGCTCTTCGGTATTCACTTCTGTGCGCTTGGTGCTGTACGGAATCGGAACCACATTGACCAACGTCACTTTTTTCATGCCAAATTTTTTCAGATGAGGCACACAACTCACAATAAGGTCACTCGCTTCAGAAAGGTCAAGCGCTACAACTGCATGTTTAAATAGTATCGACATATCTTCTCCTTTTTATATTAAACTCTTCTATCTAATATCTCTGCCTTTAATGTATACAAAAGAACAGGTAACATGAATAGGGGATTCCTTGATTTGAAACGACTTAAGCAGATAATTTTTGTTTACCAATCGTAACCCCAGTCAATCTCTGCTTTCATGGCCAATTTCCCCTCCGGACCATGAATGCGGAGCGATGATTTGGTGTTATCCACACTTTTACCACAAATCGTTATCTGTTCGCCCAAATAGACCGGACCCAGATTTTCATATTGGATTTTCGAAATCACTTTGCCGTCAGCTTTCGATTTGAAAGCATCCAGCATCAGCAAAACCAAAAAAGGTGCATGTACAATTACATTCGGGTACCCCTCCATTTCCCGCGCATAATCCTGATCATAATGAATTCTGTGGCTATTAAACGTCAATGCCGAATAGCGAAACAGCTGAACGGAATCCGGTTTCGTCGATTTTCTCCAGTCCGGATCAATATCCAGTGGTTTTGTTCGAATCGGGTGAGCACCCTTTTCACTATCCTCTCTGTAAACCAGAGTCTGTTCTTCATCAATGGCCACGGCTCCACTTGAACTCACCTGGTGACGAATCGTTACAAAACAGAGGCGTCCTGTTTTACCGTCCTTCTCCTCAATTTTAGTAATCGTTGATTTTTTATCTGCCGGAATACCGGTCTTCAGAGGCTTTTTAAATTTAAGTGTGCCGCCGGCCCACATTCTTCGTGGAAGATCAATAGGTGGTAGAAAATCGCTGTTTCGCTCATGGCCGTTAATTCCTAAGTCAGCCTGAGGAATGGGCGGGTTAAAGTAGATCCAGTGACCACAAGGTGGAATTTCCAATCCTTCACCCACAGAATCCGGGCCGCCATTCATCAATGCTTCAAATTTCTGAAACTGTTCCGGTGCCATAGAGTCAGAAATATCAAACGTATTTCCAATCCATTCATTCACATTCATGATCCAAACTCCTTTCTAATTTTTTCATCGTGTTCGCCCAAAGCGGGTATGGGCCCAAACTCAGTAGAAAATCCAATAAACTGAGCCGGTCTGTCTGCCATTTTAATCAATTCCCCGTTCATCTCCACATCGGTCAGGCGAAGCTGCGGGTGTTCTGAAAACTGCCTGAGCGTGTTCAAGTTTGCAAACGCAATCTGATGCTTTTTCAGCAACTCTACAGTTTGCTGATGCGATAGCTGATCGATTCGGGATTGTATCAGCTCATTTAACTCCTCAACATGTTTCACACGATTGGAGTTTGAACTGAACTTCGGGTCTTCGAAATGAATCAAACCACTCAACACACCATCACAAAATCGTTTCCACTCCCGCTCATTTTGAATACCAACCATCACTTCCCGACCGTCTGATGTCTTGAACGGTCCATAAGGAGCAATTTCAGCATGAAAAACACCCTTTCGCTTGGGTGTTCTGCCGGCATATTTTTGATGAAACCACGGCACCATCATCCAATCGGCCATCGAATCGAACATAGAAAGCTTGATTGAAACTCCCTCTCCGGTTTGATCCCGATGCATCAACGCTTCCAAAATTGCTGAATAGGCGTGCATACCCGTACTAATATCAGCAATGGATATTCCAACTTTTGCACGCATGTCATCGTCCCCGGTCACATCAATCAAGCCTGATTCGGCCTGAACCAGATTATCATACGCTTTCATTTCGGAATACTCTCCCTCCTCTCCATAACCGCTGATATCACAGGTAATCAGTTTTGGATATTTTTCCCGCAGTGATTCACTCCCAAACCCCAGCTTCTTCATAGATCCGGGTTTCAGGTTTTGAATCAGTACATCCGCTTTTTTAACCAGATTTAGAAAGAGCTTTTTTCCTTCTTTCGATTTTAAATTGATCCGAACCGACTCCTTTCCGCGATTCACCCATGCAAAATAAGTGCTTTCACCGTTTACTGAATCATCATAATCCCTTGCAAAATCGCCCGACTCCCGTTCCACTTTAATTACACGCGCGCCGGCATCCGCCAGCCGACAACTTGCAAAAGGGGCTGATACTGCCTGCTCAACCGAGACAACCGTTACATTTTTAAGCGGCTGAAATTTCATGAAATTAAACTCTTCCTTTTCATTCAGATATAAAAAGAGCCGGATTCCTGAACAGAACCCGGCTTATTGGTCTTGAATTAATTTTCCTTTTTGGGACCTTCTCCCGGACCATTGCCATCCATTCCCTGTTGCTGTGATGGATCTACAAACTGTAATTGATTGCTCAATGAAGTTTGAAGTTCTTCAACATCATCTTCACTCAACACTTCGGAGATCTCTTTTACACCAACCTTTTGTAGAAGATTATATATCATCCGATTAAACAGCATTTGATGTGCTGCTGAGGAGAGCTGAACTAACTGCTCCTGAGGAACCTGAGCGCCGCTTAATTTGATCTTGTTGAAGATCGGCTCGAGCAGTTTTTCAATATTTTTGTTGAGCTGCTTTTCGAGCTCTTTGGCATCTTTATTCTCTTTACTGGTTACTTCCTTTCCTGATGGATCTACAATTTTCATAAAAGATTTTCTTCTGTTTAGGTTCTGTTTCTCATTATAACACAAAGGATAAGCATATCAATCCAAAATGGCGATTTTGATTCCTTATGTTAGAAAACCTCCAAGGTTTCCAAAACCTTGAAGGTTTTTTAGATTTGAAATCCATACTATCAAAAACTCTTAATCTGATTAACTGGCACATACCCAAAATGGAAAACGGCTTTCAGCATTATTTAGACCGGGCTTTACCACACATCCGCAAATGGTGGTTTTCGGTCATGTGCATCCCATTCTGCTGGGTTCTGGCAGAGCAGCAATGGATGGCGCTGGAGTGGGAGATCTCATTTGCATGGCAATATCCGTATCCCTTTTTTCTGTTTCCGTTTTTCTTCTTTATCGACTGGTTCCTTTTGATTGTACATGAGGCGGGCCATACCTTCTTCGGATTTTTTGGAAGCCGCTTTCTCACCATTTTAGGTGGAACCCTGTTACAAATATTACTCCCCTTTGTAATTTTTATCTACGGATGGTGGAACCGTCAGCACTTTGTTGCTCAGCTGGGACTGCTTCTCACCGCGTTCTCCTGGGTTGAATCCTCCGCCTATGCTGCTGATGCCGTTGCCCGTAGAATGCCTCTGATCGGAAACCTGCCCTCCTCCGCTCATGACTATTATAACATGTTCAGCATGAAGGGAGTACTTGCCAATCATATGACCTATGCCTGGGGAATGTATTGGGTTGGAATCATTACCATCATACTCTTTTTGATCTATCCGCTTTTAAAAAGAAAGCAGTACGATTACGTGGATCTTGAGATGGATCTATAAATTAAACCTCCAAGGGCTTCGGGATCAATATTAACAAACGAATAAAAGTTAAATGGGATAATATCTATCCTGAAAGGATAGTATATGAATAACCCTGGGTGACGCTTGCGAACCCAGGGTAAACAGCGAATATAAAATCACAACCCTGAAAGGGTTGAACTAAAATCACTGATCAGGCATATTAGTATTTAAAATAATGGAGGGATTTATGGGTACTTACTCACAATTACTATATCAAATAGTTTTTAGCACCAAAAACCGACAGCCGATTTTAAAAAAAGAAAACCGGAAAGAACTTTTTAAATATATCTGTGGCATTCTGAACAACAAAAATTGTCATCTATATCGTATAAACGGGGTATCAGATCATATTCACATTATTACTCATATTCACCCTACAGAGTCAGTTTCAGACATAGTTAAAGTTGTTAAGATTTCAAGCGGAAACTTTATAAAGAGTGAGAAACTGTTTACAGAATTTGAGGGGTGGCAAGATGGTTACGGCGCATTTACTTATAAAATTACCGCTCTTGATCGTTTAATTGAGTACGTAAAAAATCAGGAAAAACATCATAAAAATGTAAGCTATAAAGAAGAATTCATTTCTCTTTTAGAAGAGCATAAAATTAAGTTTGATGAGCGATATTTAATTTAAAATTTGTCATTAAACCCCTTCAGGGTTTTCAACTCTTTTTTGATGACTTTTACCACGGGTTAAAACCCGTGGCTATTCACATAAAACCCCATTCGGGGTTTATTAATCCAAAAATGTAACATAGTCTAACCCCAACCTTCCAAGGGTTCCGAACCCTTGGAGGGTTTTTGACTATGAAATAGGTAAAATTTGTAAAAAGTGTGCTTCCAACGCGATTCTTTAGGATATTGCGGGTCGAAATCCAAAACCAATAAGTTGACTCTATGAAATATTCGTTACGAACCATTACATCTCTTTTTGTTTTCTTGATGGCCGGTTTCCTGGTTCAGGATGCACAGGCTCAACAGGAAGCTAATTTTGAACTTGCCGAACGCTTTACGGCAGACAACATGCAAAAAATGACCGGCTCCGCCTTCCTCCGGGCAAACTGGCTCGAAGATAAAGACCAATTCTGGTACGAGTGGGAAGACGGTGAAGGTAAACGCTGGATGTTTGTGGATGCATCACGCCAAAACATCCGCCCACTTTTTGACCGCGAAAATATGTCTGCTCAACTTTCAGAAGAGTTTAACCGGGGGTTCGATGCCAAAAACCTTGACTTGAAAGAGTTTGATTACGATACCGATCGTGAGCTCTTCACATTTCACGTCGACAGTATTGAGTTCAAATACCACATCGATCGAAATTTACTAGAGAAAGGTGACTCCTTAGAAGCCGAAGAACGTGAGCGATGGGCAACGTACTCGCCGGACAGTACCTACATCGCTTTTGCGCGAGAACATGACCTCTATATCATGGAAACCGATGACCCCGACAGTACGGAGATTCGTCTGACCGAAGATGGTGAACGCTGGTACAGTTTTCAGGCCGATCACGGCGATACCACATCAACAGAACGTCTCAGAGCCCGTGTGAATTGGTTCGAAGATTCGGAAAAACTCTACGTAAAACGTCAGGATTGGCGCGAAGTGGATGAACTGTGGGTCATCAACAATGTAAAATCCAGGCCCGAACTGGAGACATACAAATACAACATGCCCGGTGAGGACAATCACTATCAGGATGAAATTCTTGTCTTTGATATAGAATCGCAGGAACATGTACGCCTCGACACCGACAAATGGCCCGATCAATCACTGGGCGGCGTCTATTTCAGCAACGGCGGAATCTATACGACAGAAACATCTTCAGACCATATGTATATTCTGCGCCGGAACCGTACTTGGGATGAAGTGGACGTGGTAAAAGCCAACACCAATACGGGAGAAACTGAAGTTCTATGGAGTGAAAAAAGTGAACCTTACTTCAACGTAATGAACTCTTATTTGGGTATCATCAACGATGGCGAAGAGTTTATATGGCTGAGTGAACGTACCGGATGGGGACAGCTCTACCGTTACGACAGCGAAGGAAACCTGCAAAACCGAATTACTGACGGACACTTTATGGTTACGGATGTAGCCGCCGTCGATACCACAGGTCAGACCGTTTATTTCGAAGGTTTTGGGAAAGAGGAAGATCGAAATCCTAATCATGCACACTACTATAAAGTCAGCTTTGACGGTTCAGGGCAGCAATTGGTAACTCCGGAAAATGCAAACCACAGTTTCAGCATCAGCGACAGCCGGTCTTACTTTGTTCACAACGCATCGCGTCCCGATATGCCGACAGAGGCTGTGCTCAGAGATAATCGCGGTCGTGAGGTATTGCAGCTGGAGGAAGTAGATCTGACCCGATTAAATGAAGCCGGATTTAATATGCCGGAGCAGTTTTCTGTGAAAGCGAAAGATGGCTATACCGATCTTTATGGCGTAATGTGGAAACCGGCCGATTTTGATCCCGAGAAGAAGTATCCGATTATTTCTTACGTCTACCCCGGCCCTCAGGTTGAACCTTTTCCACGAAGTTTCTCTGTTACAGGCACTGCTGCACGGGCACACTCCCTGGCACAGGTTGGATTTGTGGTTGTAGCGATGGGTAACCGTGGCGGAAGTCCTCTTCGTGAAAAATGGTACCACAACTACGGATATAACAACCTTCGTGACTACGCTCTGGATGACAACCGCTATGGCATTGAGCAGCTTGCCGGGCGCCACTCCTACATCGATCTGGATAAAGTGGGAATTTACGGTCACTCTGGCGGTGGCTTCATGAGTACCGCGGCACTACTTTCCTACCCGGACTTCTATAAAGTTGCCGTATCCTCTGCCGGAAACCACGATAACAATATCTACAACATCTGGTGGAGTGAATTTCACCACGGAGTGGACGCCAAAACCGATTCGGTTACCGTAGAAAATGAGAACGGCGAAGAGGTAAAAGAGGAGCGCACAACATTTTCATCCGAAATACCATCGAATGCCGAGCTGGCTGACAACCTTCAGGGACGACTGCTTTTGGTTCACGGTGCTATCGACAATAATGTTCATCCGGCTCACACCTACAGGGTAGCCGAAGAACTGCTAAAAGCCGGCAAACGATTTGATATGATGATCTTCCCGGAAGCTCGTCACGGTTTCGGTAGATACTCCGACTATTTTGAACGAATGCTGTGGGACTATTTTGCCGAGCATCTCCTTGGCTACTATCCCGAGGATGTAGACTACAATCTCCCGGATTAATTATTCAATACTTAATCCATTTTAAAGAACGCCTCGTCTTCTTTTGAAGTCGGGGCGTTTTTGTTTGAGATCATCTTTTCTTACTCCATGTTGCCATAGGTATAGTCGGCCTTATCACCTGAACTGAGTGTTCCGGAAGTATACAGAACATCCACCTCATCAAATTCAGCCCAGTCGTCATCATCTCTGTAAGACACACCGCTAACAATTTCAAAATGTCCGCTTCCACGAGTGACTTCAAATCCTACATAAACTCCCACAGCTACTTTTTCAGGCAGTGAAGTGTCGAACATCATCTCTGCTCCGGTATTCACTTCAGCATAGCTGAAATATCCTGCGTCATCCTCGCACTCATCTTCGTAGCAAAAATAGACAATAGTGCTGCCACCGGTTTCAACTTCCATTTTTGAGTCGCCGGTATTCACAATTCGAACGGCCAGACCATTGGGTTCATCTTCGGTTAACTCTTCTTCAATATCATCGGCTGAAGTACTGTTGCTGCAGGCCATTGCTAATGGGAGCAAAGCCATGATGATGAGTAGTAATTTTATTGATTTCATCTTTTTTTATTCTTTTCCAGTTTTGATTTATACCTACTTTGATTGCGCAGATACGGTGAAAAAACTGTCACACGATTTTTCTTCTCCTCTTTTTTAGGGTAAGTACTGTAATTTTTTGAATGGGTCGACACTGTTAAATTCGGCATCCTGATTGATAAATCAGGTACAATGGAACAGATATACCTTAAAATTCAATTGTATATATGAAAGGAAACAAGTAAACATTTAAAAGAATATTTCAATGAAGAAATTGACCTTTAATAACGGTGACAAAATTGACGCAATTGGATTGGGTACATGGAAATCTGATCCCGGCAAAGTGGGTGAGGCGGTAAAAGCAGCTCTCAAAGTTGGGTATCGTCATATCGATTGCGCTGCAGTTTATGGAAATGAAAAAGAAGTTGGATCAGCGCTCAAAGAAAGCTTTTCTGCATATGATATAAATCGTGAGGATGTATGGATCACATCCAAACTATGGAATACGGCGCATAAACCCGAAGACGTAAAGCCTGCTCTAAAACAGACTCTCTCTGATCTTCAATTGGAAACTCTCGATCTTTATTTAATTCACTGGCCAATCGCGTTTAAACCTATCCTTGAGGGTTTTCCCCAGAGTGACAGCGATTATCTCTCACTTGATGAAGTGCCGCTTATTGAGACATGGGAAGCTATGCTCGAAGCGAAAAATGAGGGACTGATAAAACACGCGGGTGTATCAAATTTTAGTATCAAAAAACTGAAAGATCTCAGTTCAAAAACTGATCATGCACCGGAGATGAATCAGATAGAACTGCACCCTTACCTGCAGCAATGGGATATGCTCGACTACTGCAGCGACAACAATATTTTGGTTACGGCCTACTCTCCGCTTGGCAGCAGTGACCGTCCGGATGTTTTAAAAGCGGATGATGAACCTTCATTGCTCGAAAATGAGGTAATCCACAATATCGCCAACAAGCACGATGCAACTCCCGCGCAGGTGCTTATAAAATGGGCTGTTGAAAGAGATACAACCGTGATTCCAAAATCAACCAACGCCGGCAGAATTGAGGAAAACCTGAAAAGTGCTGAGCTGAACCTGGATGATGAGGACATGTCAAAGATTAAATCTCTGGATATTCCTTACCGTTACCTCGATGGGAAAGTGTTTGAAACGGAAAGCGATATGTACCGCGATATTTTTGATGAGCAGGGCTAAATGCGATCAACATTCTCTTAACATCTGAATAAAATGTAAGCCTGAATTCGTGAATCACCCGGATTCAGGCTTTCTAAATAGTCGTAGTTCAGGGTTCATTATTTTTTGCTCCTTTTTGGTTTTAACCCCCCATAAAACTACATTAAGCTATTAATTAAGTATTCCCACACATTTAGTGGCTTCTACTTTTCAAGAGAGATGAAGTTGTATCCTGCGACGAGCTAACCTTATTTGTTTAATTATCAACCTAAAGTTGAGATTGTTTAAGCAGCTGATTCATTACAATCAGCCATATCTTGATTTCCAGGGTTAAGTCCGGGGTATTGCAACGTATGTTTAAAAGAATTTCATCATTAGCGCTCATACTTTCTTTCCTAAGCGGGACTCTCTACGGTCAGATTGATCATGATGAAACCGGCTCAGTTCATCTCATAGGCAGTCAATCACCTGAATACATCTCAGAACAGTGGACGACCAAAAACGGTCTGCCCATCAATCATGTAAACCAGGTTTATCAAACTCCGGATGGTTTTATCTGGCTCGCCACGTTTACCGGGCTTTTACGCTTTGATGGAGTGACGTTCAAAGAGTTCAATTCGGGGAATACACCGGCTCTTCCATCCAATCGTATCATCGCCATTCAACCCGGTGCAGGAAACTCATTCTGGATCAATTCTGAGCAGGGGCATCTAATTCTTTATGAAAACGGGGAATTCACCTCTTTTGATGAGCGTCTATCATCTGATCTGACCTCAGGATCGGTTAACAACAGAATATTTATTCAACAGGATGGCCTGCAAACGTGGATCGCGACAAAAAACGGACTTTTTCTGTACCGTAAAAATGAGATTTCCTCCTTCAAGCCCGAAATTTTTAAGAATAAATCAATTACGGCACTGCATTTAAGCCGAGATAATCACATTCTGATTCACGACAGCGACGGATATCTTTGGACAATTGGAACCGAACGAGAAATCGTAGAGTCAATTAAAACACCCGGAATATCTGGAGCAAGTCATATATTTGAGAATCAGGAAGGCTCAGTTTGGGTAACAAGAAATGAGATCGCGAGAATTGACAGTAATGGCTATCAAACCATCTCTACACCGGATGATTTCAAGAAAGACTGGGATCAACTTCATCCTTACTACCTAAGCATTAAGGAAGTTAATGAGGGGCAGCTTTTTGTGATGAGTCTCAATGGTTTGCTGGAAATTGAGGACAACACTCTGACCCCCGTAGATTTTATTGATTATCAAAGTTACGGCTCACTGCCTGAATTTTTGGGGCACTCATTCACAAAATGTCCTGACTCTTCGGTTTGGACGATCGTTGAAAATCGAGTTTATAAAAATGGAGAGCTTGAATTCCGGACCGGAGCCAACGGAAAGACCATCTACTGTGATCGGGAAGATAACCTTTGGGTATCGACGATGAGAGATGGGTTATTTCGCTATCGAAAATCGATATTCCAAAACATTACATTTGAGCATACAAACAACATTTTCTACGGTGTTTTTTCTGATTCCTACAACACCTTATGGGCTGGCGGGTTCTTTTCTGATCTCACGCAAATAGACATAAGTGGACAAATTTTTGATGTCGTAAACCGTAAAAATGAGGGTACCACAGCTACTTTTTTTGAATCATCCGATGGAACTATCTGGAATGGATATCACTATTGTAAACCGGAAAACCGTACGGAAGCCGGTGCCTGCCTTGATTTTGAACGAGTGGATGAGCTTCTGGGCAAGAATGTATTCACCGTTCTGGAAGATAGTAATAATAGAATGTGGTTTGGCACCAACGAGGGATTATTCAGGCTGGAAAATGGTGAAATTAAACCCATTCCTGCCTTTCATAGAAATGTGTATCATCTTGTACGCTATTTGATTGAAACTGATGATGGCACTATTTGGATGGCGACAAACGGGAATGGCGTTCTCCGATACAAAGATGATCTGTTCGAAGCATTTTCCGTTGATCAGGGCTTGTCCAGCAATAATATCAGAGCGCTGGTTGCCGACAGCCTGGGATATATCTGGATAGTATCTGAAGATCGTGGTCTAAACCGGCTAAACCTGGAAACCGGAGAAATCAAGGTCATACGCAAAGCGGATGGACTATTTGATGATGGCCTGCATAACATGATTCCCGATGATCGCGGCCGGATGTGGATCAGTACAAACCGGGGTATTTTTTGGGTTCCGTTAAAGCAGCTGCACGATTTTGCTGATGGAAAACGATCAGAAGTTCAATCCGTTTCTTATAACGACCGTGATGGAATGCTCAACCGTGAAGCAAATGGCGGTTTTCAAAACACCGGCTTTAAATCGGAAGATGGCAGACTCTATTTTACAACCCAGGAAGGGATTGTCATGATCGATCCCGATCAAATCGACTTAAATTACCCGGTACCTGATGTGATTATCGAGGAGATTATCAGTGATAACAAGACCGGGTTGATCACATCCGGTGTTACCTCTTTGAAAAATGATCAGCGGAGCTTTACAATAAAATACAGCGCTCCATTTTTTTCAGCACCGGAACGATTACGCTTTCAATACATGCTTGAGGGGTTTGATCAAAACTGGATAAACGTTGACAGCCGAAGAGAGGCGATCTATACCAATGTGCCGGCAGGAGAATATCAGTTTTTAGTGCAGGTTGATCTCGGAGAAAATCAGAGCCGTTCTGTTGCAGCTTCACACGCCGTTGTCATCTCGCCCTATTTTTACGAAACAGCTTGGTTTCCGATCCTCATTATTTTGACATTCGGTCTGCTCATCGCCTACGGTTACCGACTGAGACTGCGGCAATTGATTAAAAGAGAAGCCATTCTCGGTAAACTGGTTGAAAGGCGAACAGAAGATTTAAGATCAGAAAAGATTAAAACTGAACAGCAGGCTGAGCAGTTGAAAATTCTGGCAAATGAGAAAAATCGTTTTTTTGCTAACATCAGCCACGAATTCAGAACTCCCCTCACTTTAACCATAGGCCCGCTTACCGATTTGAAAATTGGCAAATATGGAGGTCTGCCACCCGTTGCCAAGCAGCAAATTGAGCTGAGCTTGCGCAATGCACGCCGATTGTTGAGATTGGTTGGACAGCTCATGGATTTAGCCCGTCTCGAGGACAAAAAGTTTGATTTAACCCTGCAAACCGGAAATCTCTGCCGATATCTTAAAACTCTCTCTGAACCTTTCGAAGCAGCGGCCATTCAGAAACAGATCGACTTCCGGGTTATTCTTCCCGAAAAACCCATTTATGTAGAATTTGACCCCGGCCATTTCGACAAAATTGTGGCGAATCTTCTGTCGAATGCATTCAAATTTACGTCCGAAAATGGCACCATTACTCTGCAGATTATCTCCCAAGCCGATCAGGCGCGGATCAGCGTTTCAGATACAGGTTCAGGAATAGAACCTCAGTATATCCCTCATCTGTTTGACAGATTTTATCAAATACAGAAATCAGAAATGCAACCCGGCAGCGGTATTGGGTTATCCCTGGCAAAAGAACTTATAGAGCTTCATGGAGGGCAAATTCGAGTTGAAAGTGAAGTGGGGGTTGGCAGTGTATTCACTCTATCAATGCCATTAGCTACAGCAAATACAAACGGTATTACATTCAGAACATCAAGCAACATCTCTTCAGATATTCTTGAAGAACAGGCTGTATTGGATAGCGCTGAACAGGTTGTAAATAATGACCTGGATGACCTGAATGACAGCCACAATATGCTAAAAACAATATTGATTGTAGATGATCATTCAGATATCCGCGCCTATTTAAAACGACACCTGGAAGAATTATATAACATTATTGAAGCATCCTCCGGAAACGAAGCCATCGCGCTGCTGAATCAGCATCTGCCCGATCTGGTGATCTCTGACGTGATGATGTCGGATGGTGATGGATTTTCACTGCTTTCTTATATCCGGTCTGAACCGGAAATGGATTTCCTGCCCGTAATCCTTTTAACCGCGCGAGCGGAGGCTGAAGATAAATTATCCGGGCTGAATATTGGAGCCAACGACTATATCACCAAACCATTTAGTATCCGGGAAGTGCTTGCCAGGCTGAAGAATATTTTTGACCAGCAAAAGCGATTGGCTCAACAAATTAAAAATGGACGGCCTGTAAACGGAACCAAAATTCATCACGATACGGTATCGGCACAATCAACCGACCAGCAATTTCTAACTACCGTAAAAACTGTTATTCAGGAAGAACTTTCTGATGAGAACTTTACCGTTGAGGAGCTCTCGGAGAAAGTTAATCAAAGCCGTTCGAACCTTCACAGGCGCCTTACAAAACTCACCGGGGAAACGCCCAGCGCGCTCATACGCCGAATCCGACTGGAATTGGGTGCACAGCTTCTGGCTCAAAATGCAGGAACCGTCAGTGAAATTGCTTACTCAACAGGTTTTAAAAATGTAGCACACTTTTCACGTGTTTTTAAAGAGCACTATTCCCAAACCCCTACAGAATTTGCACAATCGCAAGAAAAAGAGATGACATAATCTCTCCTGATGTTTCATCCCTTTTTAAAAACAGAGATTGCGGCTAATGGCCGGTTTTTCCTGTAATTGGACATTAAGCCAACAGTTTGCGACATGGATATAAAAGGTTAGCCTATCGAATTTATAATATGCCCGCTGGTATTATTTCTTTCTGTCAAAAAAAGGGGTATTAATTGAGAGAAAATCTAAAAAATCAAACTACTTGGGTAATAATATGAGAGTACACAAAATTTTAACAATACCGGCTTTTTTTGTAGTCCTAATCTTTTATACAGCTGCATGTGAGAGTCCGGTTAATAACAGTTTTGAAGAATCGATTGCACCTTATCTCGAGTTAGAAGCCGTTCAGGGTGCATCTAATACAACGTTCACTGTTCACCGGGGTACTGCAATGGGCATGAATAGTTTTTTTGCGTTTGATGTGAGCGATGTATCAGACAATACGATTGTTAAAGAGGGTTTAACCGAAGGTTGGTGTTTGGAATGGAATAAACCTATTACATCCAATGGTGATGTTCACCGGGGAATCGATAATTACTCTACCTATGGGAGTGAAACCTGGAGACCTCTTAATTACCTTTTGTCTATAAAAAACAGATTGATAGAAGAAGACCCAACAATTACTTACAAAGAGATCCAGGTCTCCATCTGGTCGCTGATCGAAGAACCCAAATTTGACCTAGACCGGGTACTTGCTTCAGGTGATATGCCTTCCAGTATGTTGACCGACGGTCAACCTAATTTCAGCATCGAAAAAGTGAACGCTATCGTAGAAAAAGTAAGACGAGAAAATTCCAGCTATACATACTCGGAAAACTCCCCCTATCTTATTTTTGCGCATACCGGCGATAACAGCCAAAATGGTGGCTTTCTGACATGCGACAATCCAGACACTGAATTCTGTGAAGGATTCTATACCATTTCGGGATCTGTTTTTATTGATGGAAACGAAGATCAGGTTAAAAACGCTCTGGAGTCCGGTGCTCAAAATGTGACTGTTTCCATAACCGACTCACATGGAAATACAATTCGAAAGTCCACATCCTCAACCGGTGAGTACTCTTTCAATGTTTATACCGGTGAAGCTGAAACTGAGTACACAATTGAAGTAAAAGACATGACTGAAAATCCCGATGATTTTAATGAAGGGTTATTCACCAATTATTCACCAACCACTCCAGTTCTTCTAAACGTAACCATTAATAGTGAGAACATATCAGGAATAGATTTTGGATTTACTCCTGAGGTTGAAAAAATGATTCAACAATTTGAAGAGGGAACCATTACACTGAATACGGAAAGTTCAATATTCTGGCGAAAGCAGATGCTTCTTGCCAGAAATTCAGTACGAACTCCTGGTAGGGGAAATACCGGCCGGGATATTCCAGCCATGGAAATCTCATCTGAAGAATTACTAGGATACCTGATTGAAATCGAAAACCTTTTCTTACCGGAACCCTTCCAGTTCGGCTCGAAAAAATTTCAGGCTGCTTTTGATATTCTTAACCTTTCGGATAAATCCCTTTCCAACCGGTTATTGATTGAACTGCTAACAGCTGAATTGAATGTTGTAAGCGGCAGAGGATCGGGCAATCCAGACTTTGATCTCGCACTACTTGGTTATGGTGAATCTGTTGCGGCCGAATTGTTTCCTGCTGCGTCAGTTGAACTCTTCAATTTGAACAGCACGATAGAGACGTTGCCGGTACCTACGGAATCTTCGTTAACCACCACAGAAGATACAATAAGCCTGCTTTCAGCTTTTAACAGATCCGGAACCGGTGGGGTAGGTAACTAAAATCGATTGCACCTAAGTCGATGTGTGACTCATTTATGAAACGAACTATATTATCATTAGTTGCTCTTATAGCATTATTACCGGGTGCATCGGAAGGTCAGGTTCTCCCCTTCACTCACTACACACCTGAAAACGAAGTTAACCCACTTCCCTCTGCCGAGGTTACCAGCGTATACCAGGATAAGCTTGGTTATATGTGGTTTTCCATTTACTCTTCAGGAATTGTTAGATACGATGGTGTGAAAATGGAAGTTTACGGATTGGATGATGGACTTTCTGATCTATATATCTGGGATCTCAAAGAAGATTCTACCGGCAGGCTTTGGATCAGCTCTAACGCCGGCATTGTGGTATCAGAAGAGCCACTTGATAAGTACGGTATCGGCGAAAAAGTTCGATTTGTCAACCGATTTGGAGACACTGAACTTATCAACGTAGCCGTAAATCACAATAATCTGGATATTGATAATGATGGCATTATATGGGTAGGCACGGAAAACCTTGGAGTGGTTCGTTACCGATTCTCCTCCGATTCAGAATTGGAGTCAGATACATTATCCACAACTTATGATGGTTCTACTGTAAATGTCGCTGTAAGATCACTTGTGGCCAGAAAAGATAACTCCGTATGGGTAGCTCTGCTGGGAGGTGATCTTCTGAAATATGAAAATGGGATAGTTTCAGCAACCTACACTACCGGTTCCCAGATAGATGTAAACATCCTGTATGAGAGTCCGTACGGTACACTTTGGGGTGTAGAGCAGGCCGGGAGTATTTGGAAACTTGATGAAACAAACAGTGAACCCAACTTCATATTTTTAAATTCAAGCGCAACCAGCAATATTCAGCATATCACAATGGGTTCCGATGGTATTTTATGGGTTTCCAGAGAGGGAACAGGATTGCAAAAGATTGACTCTGACACCAATGATCTACTTACAACTTATTCACGAGAAAACGGTCTTCTTACTGAGGTTATCTACAGTGTATTCGAAGATCGTGAAAATAATATTTGGATTGCCCAATCTGGGGGTGTATCAAAATTGCGATATAACTACAAAGCGTTTAGAAATCTCACTTCAACTTCCATTGCCGGTGAAAAGCCTGTGCTCCCATCTCCCTCTGTTAACTCAGTACTTCCATCCTATCATCACAATAACCCTTGTACGTTTTGGGGCGGAACAGCGCAGGGAGGAGTTACCTGCATCAATTCAGATTTTGAGTCAGAAAGTATACAGCAGGATGATGGTCTGACCGGAAATTGGGTGAACGGACTCGCATATGATCTCTCCGGTAGATTATGGATAGGAACTTCGCGGGGATTAAACAGCATATCCTTTTCAGACTCTGAACCCCTTTCGGAGGCATCATACAGCACTGATATAACCCTTTTTGACACCTCTGCAAAACTTTCTACTTATCCGGCATCGAGTGTACTGGCCGCTGAAAAGTTACTCATACTTGAAAATTCAGAATCACAAAGAACCCTTGAGAGTCTTTGGTTTCCGGCCTATCAAGAAGTCTATGCGGTGATAAATGACAAATTCTTTACACTGGCAGAAAAAAACAATCTGCCCGCGGCAATATTCCATGCCGTAGCATTTGATGATGAAGGATATCTATGGGTTGGCACAAGAGACCGGGGAATTCATCGCTCTACTAAACCCATTACATATGAAGGATTATCTTTAAATGAATCATCTGAGCAACCTGACATTCTTTTCGAACCCTGGTGGTCTGTTGATCTGGGTGCCCCCTCCAATCAAATTGAAAAAATGCTTTGGCTCGATGGAATGATGTGGGTTGGAACTCCATCCGGATTATCCGTTTTGGAAGGCGGTACAATTTCAACCGGGTATTTTATTTCAACATCTGACGGACTGCCGGCAAACAACGCCACAAGCTTCGCGGTTTCTCCCGTAACCGGAATGGTTTGGGTAGGAACCAATAACGGTTTAGCAGAGATTGATCCTGAAACGGGCTCTGTTTTAAAAACAGTTTCAAAGGTGGATGGGCTTGTAGATAATGAAGTCTGGTTTTATGGATCAGTCCAGTTCGATCCTGACGGAATTCTTTATTATGGAACTGCAAAGGGAATTACTCTCTATAATCCACCTTTAGACAAGATCAACAGTACTCCTCCAACTCTCAAACTCACCCAATTTGCCACGCAAGAGATTGATGGAGAGCGTAACGAATTTACGTTTGAATATGCTGCCCTCAGCTTTGGAAATGAACGGCAGGTACGTTATCAAACACGACTAGTGGGATTTAGCAGCGAGTGGACACCGCTTAAAACAGATACCCGGATAAATTACACCAACCTTTCGGCTATTTTTCTGCCTAAAACCTATCGCTTTGAAGTTATAGCCTACAATGAACATGAAGTCCCGTCTACTGAAGCTCTCACTTTCGAATTCCCGGTATCTCCACCACTGTATCTGACCTGGTGGGCATTTTTGATCTACTTCATTCTATTCAGCGCCGGGGTTTTTGTTGTAGATCGATTCCAGCGTGCAAGACTCCTCAAGAAGGAACGGGATGCTTCACATCTGCGAGAAGCACAACTAAAAGCAGAAACAGCCGAAGCTCAAAGCAAAGTACTACAAGCCGAAAATGAATTGAAAGCTGCAGAATTGGAAAAAGCCAAGGAGCTGGAAATTGCCTACCACGAATTAAAAGCCACTCAAAAACGCCTTATTCAAGCCGAAAAAATGGCTTCTCTCGGAAGGCTATCCACAGGGATCGCACATGAAATCAAAAATCCGCTGAACTTCATCAATAACTTTTCTGAAGTATCGAAAGAGTTAGTTGATGAACTAAAGATAGCCATTGATAACTCTGATCAGGAGGAGATTGCTTACATCCTTAAAAATCTCTCCTTCAACACACAAAAAATTGACGAGCACGGTAAACGAGCCGATGCAATTGTTCGATCGATGATGCAGCACTCCAGAGGTGGTCAGGGCGATTTTGAGTCTGTTCAATTAAATCAGCTGATAAAAGAGTTCGCAGATCTGGCTTATCAAGGGAAGAAATCCCTGATCAACAATCTGGACATCCTAATTCATACAGAGCTCGATTCAACGATTACAGAAGTGAATATCATTCCTCAAAAAGTGGGGCAGGTACTTCAAAATATTGTAGAAAATGCAATTGACTCTACCTGGGAGCATAAAAAGAACAGTGATTCAGATTTCAGGCCCGAAATAAAAATATCCAGTTTCCAGAAAAATGGTCATACCGTTATAAAAGTATCGGATAACGGACCCGGCATTCCTGAACACATTAAAGAGAAAATATTTGAACCCTTTTTTACAACAAAACCTACCGGAGAAGGAACCGGATTAGGCTTAAGTCTCAGTTACGACTTCATCACTCAAATTCACAACGGAAAGCTTGAGCTTGGAGATTCCGAGCTTGGAGGTGCAGCATTTATAATAAGACTGCCCAATTCAACATCTAACACCGGATTGCTCAACTAACATGATAAAACAATAAATATCAGATAATAACCCATGTAAAAATTGGTATAAGCTTATGGGAAGTGAAAAATTATCGTATTCAAATTCTCGAGATTTAGAAGGACAGGAAATGCCTTCCGACTATGTGAGACTGGAAGCAGATCTTATTGCACGCCAGGATTCTGACGAATGCGCAGAAAACTCTATCCATAAGATGAAGACTATATTGATCTACTGTCATTCTCATAAACTTCTGATGGAAATTTCAAACGAACTAAAAACAAAGCTTGAACCCGATGTTGAGGTTCTGATTACAACTGAAAAAGAAGTCGCGCTCAGACTTATAAAAAGTGGAGATATTGATCTTTTATTGCATGGTCCCGGTTCATCAGACCTAATAACTATATATGAAAAGCTGAATGAGCTTTCGGCTGCCGCCATTGGGTCGTCTCTGATTATGATTCACAACCAAAATCCTGAGCTGGAGCAGTGGATGAATCATTCAAAACACTCTATTCACTTAACAAAAGCTATCACCAAACTGAATGGCACTCACATGTAAAAAACAACCGGGAATTAAAATGATAGCATAACATGAGTTCGATATAAAATGAATGTAAAGGCATTGAAAAATTCCCCTCCTTTTCAAGGAGGGGATTTAGGGGTGGTTGAAACCAAAATCGGATCAAGTTTGAAGCCTGTATTCATCAAGGCTACCTCCCCCAACCCCTCCTTACTCAGGAGGGGAGAATCAAATTCAAGATTCTTATGTCGAGCTCAAGTTAATATACATTTCGTTGGACAATTTAAAGATCGGCAGCACTCAGACTATTCAATATTAAATCAGGGATTATGGTGAATAAAAAAGAAAAAATTCTCTCCAATCAGGATAAACTTTTGGATGCCATGCTCAATAAAGATGAACATGCCCTGAAGAAGCTGATACATCCTGAAGCAACGGTATTTGGGTCTGCGATTAATGAGTTCGAAAAAGGTATAGACCGTGTGATACACTATTATACTCAGTCTATTGCATTACTTCCGGACGACAGACGAATTGAAGTTAAGTGGCGTAACTTTTCCGATTTGGGTGATCTTGCACTCGTGGAGCAGGAGTTCATTGTTCACTTTACCTTGGAAGATCAGGAGATAACCCTTTTAACACTCCGGCAATCCGCACTATGGACTCATGTTCCGCAAGAAAAAGATCAGGAAGATCAATGGCTGTTACTTCACGATCACACCTCAATGCCCGATCACCTCGGGGCTTTTGAAACCATTTCATCTTCTGAAATGCTCGAAAACAACCTGAATTTGGAGCTGGAAACCGATCAGTTGAAAAAGCGGCTCAACCAAACCCTTTCTGAGCTGAAAATTGTAAAAGATCAACTCGTTCAAAAAGAACGTCTCGCCTCCATTGGCCAGCTAACTGCCGGTATTGCCCACGAAATAAAGAACCCTCTTAATTTCGTAAATAACTTTTCTGAAGTCATCCTTGAACTGATTGATGAGGCTCGTGAGGAAGTTTTAAGTGAGAGGGGAAAAGTGAAAAGTGAAACAGAGTCCCCCTTTGAAGGGGGGAGTGAGCGAAGCGAACAGGGGGATGATACAAATCCAGTAAATGGAAAAGATTCAGAACTTGATCGAAACTCTAATAACACACCCCTGCCTTCCGAATCTTCAGAGCAGGCAGGCCTAAATCCCCTCTCCAGAGGGGAAGCTGGATCAAGCCCCAAAAGCGACCTCGTCCTCGAAATCCTCGACGATATCGAAGCTAACCTCCGCAAAATACACGAACATGGAAAACGGGCTGATGGAATCGTTAAGTCGATGCTGTTGCTCAGTCGCGGGAAAAGTGGAAAACCTGTTCCTACCAATTTGAATACTCTTTTGGATGAGTATCTGAAGTTGGCATACCACGGCATGCGGGCCAGCGATTCATCCTTTAATGTCGATATAAAAACGTCATATGATTCTAATCTTCCTCAGCTCGATGTAATCCCTCAAGACATCAGCCGGGCATTTTTAAACATTATTAACAATGCCATGTATGCCGCCTTCGATCATTCGAAAATGGAGGGCGAGCGGGATCCGGTCATTCAGGTTTCTACTCAACTACAGAATGGCAGGGCTGAAATTAAAATCAGGGATAACGGATCAGGAATACCTGATGAGATCCGCGACAAAATATTCCAGCCGTTTTTTACCACAAAACCCTCCGGGGTTGGAACAGGGCTGGGTCTCTCCATGACCTATGATATTATAAAAATGCATAAAGGAAGCTTAGAAATTGATTCGGATGACGGGCAATACACAGAGTTTATCATCACACTTCCGGTTAACAATAAAAATGGTTTATCATGAAATTCTTAGTTGTAGACGATGAAAGAGATGTTGAAATGCTGTTTCGCCAAAAGTTCAGAAAAGAGATCCGGAGTGGACTCATTGAAATGGAATTTGCCTTTTCGGGTCAGGACGCACTCGACCGACTTAAGAACACGCAACCGCCGGATGTGATGTACATTTTTTCGGATATCAACATGCCCGGAATGTCGGGACTGGAAATGCTTGCCAAGGTGAAGTCTCAATTCCCAAAAATTCAAGTAAGTATGATTTCGGCCTATGGGGATGATGAAAACTACAAAAAGGCGATTAATTCGGGCGCAAAAGAGTTTTTCACGAAACCGATCGATTTCGGTTCACTGAAAGCAGAAATCGATCAGATGTTAAGTAATTCCAGATAAAGTTTGGATCCGATTAAAAACAAAATCATGCAGCCTTTTTTCCTACGCAGATAGGGACGGCAGGGTCAGGTCTTGGATTGAGTATTACCAACAATATTATTATAGCCCACGGCGGAACGATGGACGTTAAAAATTTACCCGGTAAAGGCTCCACATTCACGATTTACGTAGAAAAACATGGACAAGATGGATTCTAAAAAGAAAAAAAGCCTGGAGGAATCCTACGAACGAATCATAAATGTGGGCTTCTGTATCGTACCATACGAGGATTTGTCGGATATCATCGACATCAATCCGGTGGTTTTTGGTACCACAAAAGATGAAAAAATCTTTTCGATTGAAGAGGTCGACGCACTGTTCAAATCTCAGTTTGAGCAGATGGGAAATATGAAGCCCGCGCTTGACCGCGAGAGGATTGCCACACGAATATCACCTGATGGCAACCATGGGTTTATCGTAGAAGAGATTACTCTTACTCTCTCTTCCCCCGAAGAGACAAATACGATCTTCATGCGGGCCAGCTGCGTGATGGAATACGTTGAAAATCGTTGGAAACTCACCCACTGGCACACCTCCACCCCTGTGGATACGGAGAATGACCACTGGCACATGGAGGAGTGGAAACGGGAAAAGGAGAAGCTTCAGAAGCTTGTTGATCAGCAAACAGCCGATCTGCACGGCAAAAACAGGGAATTGGAAATTGAAGCCTCCATCGAAAGGGTGCGGTCGGTGGCCATGGGGATGACCAAACCGGACGATATGCTGAAGGTTTGCCGCGTCATTTCAGACCAGCTTCAGCAATTCGGCGTGGAGCACATCCGGAATGTGCAGACGGTGATTGTCAACGAGGGAAAAGGCACCTACCACAACTATCAGTATTTCACGCCTTACGATAAAGAGTCCTTTGAAATAACAGATTGTCACAAAAATCCGACTGTGCAGGCGATGATTGACCACATGCTGGAATCACCGGATGCTTTTTTCACCACAAATTTAATCGGAGAGGAGCTGGCAACTTTTCGGTCTTATCGCAAAAAGGAAAACCAGTTTCCCGATCCCCTGCTTGATGACACCAAATCTCTCAATGGATATTTTTTCTCGATTGGTCCCGGCGGACTGGGGATCACCTTATACCGACCGCTGAATGAAGACGGACTGGAAATTTTCAAGCGTTTTCACAACGTCTTTTCACTGGCCTACCGCAGATTCCGGGATATTGAAAAAGCCGAGGCCCAGGCGCGTGAAGCGCGGATCGAACTTTCCCTGGAGCGAATCCGCGCACAGGTTACCGCCATGCAAGAATCATCCGACCTGCTCGATATTGTAGTCACTATGCGATCGGAATTTGTAAACCTCGGATATGAGGCCCATTATTTCTGGCACATGCGATGGCTGCCTGAAAAATATGATAAGGCGATGACATCCGGCGACGGTAAGCGCATCGGCATGGTGATGACCCTCCCCCGCCATATTCACGGGGATATTCAACCCTTAGCCGAGTGGGAAAAGAGTAAGGAACCTACATATGTCTTAGCTATGGACGTGGACACGGCCGTGGATTACGTGGACAAAATGATCTCCCTCGGTGATTTTGAGCAGGTGGATCCACAGGCGCCTACCCTCGACGATATTCGGCACATCGGCGGACTCACATTCATCATGGCGCGAACCACCCACGGAGAGATCGGATACAGCCTGCCGGGTGTCGTGCCCGATCCTCCAAAAGATGCAGTCGATACCCTGGTACGATTCGCGGGCGTATTTGACCTGGCATACAAAAGGTTTGAAGATTTGAAAGCCGCCGAGCGTCAGCATCGCGAAGCTCAGATAGAGCTGGCACTGGAAAGAGTCAGAGCCCGCACCATGGCCATGCAAACATCTGATGAATTTGCCGATGTTGCTGCTGTACTGTTTGATCAGGTTAGAACATTGGGTGGCAATCTCTGGGGGACCGGATTCGGGTTGTGTGAAGAGGATGCGGAAAATGACGAGTTCTGGTTCGCAAACGAAAATGGCGTCTTCCCGGCTGTTTCAATTCCCAATACCGAAGATCCTGCCCATAAACAGATGGTTGAGGGCTGGAAAAGCAATAAGGAATTTCTGGCATTGGAAGGGAGCGGAGAAGACCTCAAAAACCACTACAATTATATGATGACCCTTCCTGAGGTCAGGCCGTTTTTCCAGAAAATCCTGGATGAGGGTCTCACCTTTCCGGAATGGCAGCAGTGGAATGCGGCCTATTTTTCACACGGCTACCTGTTGATTATTACGCTCGAACCGTATTCGAATCAGGAGATCCTCAAACGATTTGCCCGGGTCTTTGATCAGACCTACACCCGCTTCCTCGACCTCAAGAAAGCGGAAGCCCAGGCGCGGGAATCAGAGATTCAGCTGGCGCTGGAGCGGGTGAGAGCCAGAAGCATGGCCATGCATCAAAGTGATGAGCTGGCCGACCTTTCCCTGGAACTGGTTAAGCAGGTTCATGCACTGGGCATCGATACCTGGTTCTGTGCATTTAACATCTATGATGATCATCCGGAAGGATCGATTGAATGGGGCAGTAACGGCCATGGAACATTTCCCAGGTACAGAACGCCAAGAGAAGGAGTCTTTCTGGACTATTATGAAGCCGGTCAACGGGGAGAAACACTCCTGATCAATGAGATTGGAGAGGATGAGTGCCCCGCTCACTACGACTTTTTATGCAGCCTGCCGGGCGTGGGTGAGCAGCTTCTTCAAATGAAAGATGCGGGTATTCCCTTTCCGGCGTACCAGATCGATCATGCCGCTTTCTTCAGGTATGGATATATCCTCTTCATCACCTTTGAACCGGTCCCTGAAGCCCATGATATCTTTAAACGCTTTGCCAAAGTGTTCCAGCAGACATATACCCGTTTTCTTGACCTTCAAAAATCGGAGGAACAGGCGCGTGAAGCCAAAATCGAAGCGGCATTGGAACGGGTTAGATCTCGATCGATGGGAATGCACAAAAGTGATGAACTGATCGAGGTTGTTAGGGAAATCGGAAAGGGAATTCATGAACTGGGTATACAGCTCCACTACTCTCAAATTTATACTGACTATACACATGACCCGAAAACAGATGTAAATATCTGGTTGGATGTTGAGGGGCAAGATTACCTCGAAAAATTTCATCTTCCCTATATCGACCATACCATCACCTTAAATTTTTACAACGCACTGAACGAAGGTCTGGATTATTTCAGTGATCGCTATTCAAAGGCGGAAAAAAACTCCTATTTCAAGCTGCTGTTCAAATATTCTGACCTCAAAAGAATACCCAAAAAAAGAAAAGAACTGGTTCTCAATGCTTCCGGATGGACACGATTTACAGTAATCCTAAATGAAGCCTCCTTAAATTTTGGCCGATACAGCCTGGATGAATTCACAGATGAAGAACACGAGATTTTCATACGATTTGCAAAGGTTTTTGGACAGGCCTACACTCGTTTTCTGGATCTCAAGAAAGCAGAAGAACAGGCTCGCGAAGCGGAGATCGAAGCGGCATTGGAACGGGTGCGATCCCGTTCACTCGCGATGCACAAACCCGATGAACTGCAGGACGTAGTGCGGGTGGTTGCTGAAGAATTAAAGAACACCGGCGTGATTCTTGATACTGGCGGGGCCGTGATCTGCACCTATTTCCAAGACTCCAGGGATGTGATACACTGGACTGCAACCGATGACCCGGCTCATCCTTCCGTACCCTACCTGTTACCGTATTTTGAAGATGAACTTTTCGATGAAGCATGGGAATCCAAAAGCCGGGGAGACGACTATTTTGCGAAAGTATTTTCCTATGATGTAAAAAACGCATTCTTCAGTCATGCCTTTGAGCATTCCGATTACCGGCAGCTACCCGATGAGTACAAAAAGATCATTTTAGAGAGTAAAAGCCATGGCCTTGCATGGGCCTGGGCCGAAAACTCGGCCATAATGATCCCCTCTATTCAGGGAGATTTGCCTTCGGAAGAAGAAAAGAAAAACCTGATTCGTTTTGCAAAGGTGTTTGAGCAATCGTTTATTCGCTTTCTTGACCTCCAAAAAGCGGAAGCGCAGGCAAGGGAGGCCAAAATCGAAGCCGCCCTGGAGAAGGTCAGATCACGCACTATGGGCATGCAGTCCAGCGATGAGCTGCCGGAAGTAGCCAACATGCTGTTTCTGGAGGTGCAAGCCCTCGGTATTCCTGCATGGAGCAGCGGCTTTAACATCCTTGCCGAAGATAAGAGATCAGCTGCCGCCTGGATGAGCAGTGAAGGTACTCTTCAGGATCCATTTACCCTGCGCTTATACGGAGAAGCTTCCTTTGATGAAATGGGGGATTTTCTTCGTAGAAATGAGGCCTTTATGGTACAGGAACTCGGTGGTGAGGCATTGAAGGAGCACTATAAATACATGAAGACCTTTCCGGATCTAAAACCAACATTCAAAAAACTTGAGGAGCAGGGCCTTTCCCTTCCCTCCTACCAGATTAACCACCTGTGCAAATTCAACCATGGGTTTCTCCTGTTCATTACCTACGAGCCGGTTCCTGATGCTCATAATATTTTCAAAAGATTTACCAGGGTATTTGACCAAACCTACACCCGTTTTCTGGATCTGAAAAAGGCGGAGGCGCAAGCCATTGAGGCCACCAAGCAGGCCTCCTTAGACCGGGTGCGTGGTGAAATAGCAAGTATGCGATCCGCTGAGGATCTTGAGATCATCACCCCATTAATCTGGAATGAGCTTAAAACTCTTGATATACCCTTCATCCGCTGCGGGGTCTTTATCATCCATGAAGAGGAAGAAGAGATAGAAGTCTATCTATCCAAACCCGACGGCACCTCCCTGGCAGTCATGCACCTTTCGTTCGGCTCCAGTGATCTCGTCAATCAAACGGTGGACGCCTGGCGAAATGGCAGCGTCTACACACAACACTGGACCCAGGAAGAATTCTTGGACTGGGGCGGGTCTATGATGGAGCAAGGACAAATTCCGGACCTCGAAACATACCAGGGCGCCGAAGAAGCACCAGAATCCCTGCACCTGCACTTTATCCCCTTTAACCAGGGAATGCTCTATGTTGGATCCACCGGTCCACTCAGTGAGGAGGAAATTGACCTCGCAGCTTCCCTCGCCAAAGCTTTCTCCATCGCCTACGCCCGGTACGAAGATTTTGTGAAATTGGAAAAAGCCAAGGCAGGCATTGAAGATGCTTTAGCCGAACTCAAAGCCACACAGTCGCAATTGGTACAGCAAGAGAAGCTCGCCTCCCTCGGACAACTCACAGCCGGCATTGCCCATGAGATTAAGAATCCACTGAATTTCGTGAATAACTTTTCGGAGCTGAGTGTGGAATTGGTGGAGGAGGCACGGGAGGAGGTGAGGAATACTCCCCTCTTGAGAGGGGTCGGGGGTGTGTCTGAAAAGGCAGGGAACAGTGATCAACCTCAGGATTCCGATGTAGATCCAAGTTCAGCTAACACACCCCTCAATCCCCTCTCAAGAGGGGAAGCTGGATCGAGCGCCAATCCCTCCCTCCTGCTCGAAATCCTCGACGATATCGAGGCCAACCTCAAAACCATCCATAAACACGGCTCACGGGCAGACTCCATCGTGAAATCCATGCTACAGCACTCGCGCGGCGGCGATGGTAAAATGGAGCCGACACCGCTGAATCCGCTCATCAAAGAGTATGTAAACTTAGCCTTCCACGGCATGCGTGCAGCGAAAGAACCCATCAATGTAGATATCGACCTGCAGCTTGATGAGAGTGTTGGCGAGATACCGCTGGTGGCCGAAGACTTTTCGCGGGTGATTTTGAACCTGGTGAATAACGCGTTTGATGCGATGAAGGAGAAGGTGTCCAAAGACCTGATAGGTTTTGAAAACCTGTCAGGTCTCGAGCCCTATTCCCCAAAACTAACCGTTCGAACTAAGTCTGATGGCGGTAGGGTAACCATCGGAATCGAAGACAACGGTCCGGGCATCCCCGACGAAATGAAGGATAAAATCCTGCAACCGTTTTTTACGACAAAGAAAGGGACACAGGGTACCGGGCTGGGATTGAGCATTACCAATGATATTGTGAAGGCGCATGGGGGTCAGATTAATATCGAATCTGAATACGGCTCCACTTGTTTCAAAATTATACTATCGAAATAAATTTCAGCTTTTATCGTAATTAATCTCATTTTTATATGTATAAAAAACGATCACTTGGTTTAAGAAACGCTTTACTTAGCACAGCTGTTACATTGCAAAAAATGGAGATCTATGGATTGGCAAAAAGTTAAAGATTACGCACGTGAAGGTAATCCTGAACCACCCCGCAGAGTGGAAAAAACGAATAAAGAATGGAGAGAAGAACTCACTGAACAAGAGTACAGGGTTACCCGGCAACACGGCACGGAACAACCGTTTTCAGGAGAATACTGCGAAGCACATGAACCGGGACTCTACGCCTGCGTTTGTTGTGGAACAGAACTTTTTGATTCCACCGAGAAATTTGAATCCAGCTCCGGATGGCCCAGTTTTACGGAACCTGTGAAAGAAAATGCGGTGAGCTACAAAGAAGATCGATCACACGGAATGCATCGGATCGAAATTCTTTGCAATGTATGTGATGCCCACCTCGGCCACGTTTTCCCGGACGGTCCTAAACCTACCGGCCTGCGTTATTGCGTGAATTCGGCATCTTTAAAACTGGTTAAATCTGCCAATGATGCTTAAATGCGTTGTTCATTTTGGATCAAAAAATGTTAATTAGCAAGAGTACCGGTTATCGAGCGACATTTCATTTCGATGTTTGCAATGACTCGGATCGGTAACAACACTCACACTATATCTAACCTCATTATTTTATAGATATAATTGCAAATGATTCAGTAATATGTAATTCATTGGTTCGGATGGGATACATCCAGTGCAGTTCTTTTTACCGGAAGCATTCGATTGGCGTACCGGGATTTTTTATATAACAAAATGCAAGGAGGGTCGAATCCATTTAAGAACCAACTAGGATGAAGGCCCCGGCTCTTGCCATTTAATTGCATGTTTAAACAAACAACTCTATCGTCACCTGCCAGGTGTTTTGGGATCCTGATGGTACTCCTGCCACTGTTTTTATTGGCTGCCTGTACCGAAACGTCCGGAGATCGGAACGCTTCACTCCCACCACCCCTTTATTCTCAACCTAAAACGTTTGAATTAAATGCAGGTGTATCCATTCCTGCCACACCAAAAATCATCCACCCCGACAGCGTGGCCAAACCCCAATCTTTTACCGTTGACCCCGCAGCATTAACTACAATAAATACCCCATCAAACCGACATCAAATACCCAAAGAACGTACCATCATACCCATTGATAAAAGCCAGCTCAAAACCATAAGAGTGGGCGAAGGCAATCCCGATTTTGTATTGGTGAATAGCATGGGTGACACGATACCCACAGGCACACCTATTCCAGCGAGGGGTATAGTGGTAAAAGCTATTCATTCTAAACCTACCCGAGCCCTGCCCCCATCTACTAAAGATGCCGCCATTGCCAATCTGCAATATTTAAATATGGAGCATGGTATGGCTTCATCCTTCGTAAGGGCTGTTTTAGAAGACAAAAGCGGAAATATTTGGATTGGGTCTCGGGGCGGTGTAAGTATATTTAATGGTGAAAGCTTAACCCACTACACTGAAAATGAAGGCTTATCCAATAATTTCATCAGGGCCATCCTGGAGGACAAAAATGGAAATATCTGGCTGGGCACGGAAGGCGGTGGGGTGAGCGTATTTGACGGGGAAAGTTTTATCCATTACACCGAAAACGAAGGATTACCCAGTAATTTAGTCAGAGCCATCCTGGAGGACAATAGCGGAAATATCTGGCTGGGGACTCGAAGAGGTGTTAGCGTATTTGATGGAGAAAACTTTACCCATTACTCTGAAAAAGAAGGATTATCCTATGGTGATATCATGTCCATCGCTGAAGATCAGAGCGGGAATATCTGGTTTGGGACTTTTTACGGTGGGATAAACCTATTTGATGGAAAAAGCTTTACCCATTACAGCGAAAACGAAGGCTTATCCAATAGTAATGTCGTGTCCATCTTGGAGGATCAAAGTGGAAATATCTGGCTGGGCACGGATGGTGGTGGGGTTAGTCTGTTTGATGGCGAAAGCTTTACACATTTTAGCGAAAAAGATGGGCTGTCCAGTAGGTTCATCTGGTCCATCCTGGAGGATCAAAACGGAAATATCTGGCTGGGAACCCGGGGTGCCGGGGTGAACGTATTTGATGGAGAAAGCTTTACCCATTATGGCGAAAACGAAGGATTATCCAATAATACCGTTTGGTCCATCACAGAGGATCAGAGCGGAAATATCTGGTTGGGGACGGAAGGCGGTGGGGTGAATGTATTTAATGGCAAAAACTTTTCCCATTACACCGAGAATGAGGGTGTATCCAGCAAGGTCGTCAGGGCTATTTTAGAGGATCGAAACGGAAATATATGGGTGGGCACCGAAGGCGATGGGGTGAGTGTATTCAATGAAGAAAGTTCCACTCATTACACCGAAACCGATGGGTTATCCTATCATACTGTCGTTTCCATTCTGGAGGATCGAAACGGAAATATCTGGCTGGGCACCGAAGGCGGAGGAGTGAGCGTATTTGATGGAGAAAGCTTTACCCATTACAGCGAAAACGAAGGTGTATCCAATGGTTTCGTCAGGGCTATGTTGGAGGACAAAAACGGAAACATCTGGATGGGGTCTCGGGGAAGAATAAGCGTTTTTAATGGAGAAAACTTTACCCATTACATCTATAAAGAAGGTGTATCCAATAGCGTCGTCTGGTCCATTCTGGAGGATCGAAACGGAAATATCTGGCTGGGGACAGAAGGCGGCGGGGTAAGCCTATTTAATGGTAAAAGCTTTACCTATTACACTAAAGCCCGGGGCTTATCCAATAATATTGTCAGGGCCATCACAGAGGATAGAAAAGGAAACATTTGGCTGGGGACCTGGGGTGGAGGAGTGAGCATTTTTAATGGAGAAAGCTTTATCCATTTCACCGAAAACGAAGGCTTATCCAATAATACCGTCTTCTCTATCATAGAGGATAAAAGCGCTCCTTTAAATGAAGTTATCGTCTATGTAGGAACAGAAAATGGGCTTTCAAAAATTTCTTTAAAAGAAGATGAAACTTCCGCTGATGAGGAATTTGCGTTTAGTATTCAAAACTTTGATAAACAAAATGGATTGAAAGGCTTGAGATTCACATCAGGCGCCACCATTGACAGTAAAAACCGTGCCTGGTGGGGCACAGACAAAGGGTTGGTCATGCTGGATTTGAATACGCTTAAGCTTTCTAATGAAATACCCAGGCCCCGTTTATCTCAATTAGAAATTAACGAGCAGTATATAGACTATCGCAATATCTTAGATAGCCCCGAAAGCCAAAGGGATCAAATCAAATTTGATGGTGTGCAAAAATTTGAGAACTATCCTCTCGGTTTAGAGTTACCCTATGATAAAAATCACATCACCTTTTATTTTGCAGCCATAGACTGGGCAGCACCGCATAAAATCCGATATAGTTATAGAATGGAGGGCTTACATACAAATTGGAGCCAACCCACCGCCGAGCCGATGGCCGATTACCGTAACCTGCCGTTTGGTGCCCACACCCTCCAAATCCGGGCCATCGGTGAGAGTGGAATCTGGAGTGAGCCGTTTGAGTATACATTTACCGTTCTTCCACCATGGTGGCATACTTGGTGGGCGTATGGATTGTATGGTTTCCTGTTTCTTTCAGCAATCTATTCACTGCGGCGATACGAGCTGAACCGGTTCAATCTGAAAAATCAGCTGCAGCTTGAAAGGGTTGAAACAGACTCTCTCCGGAAGCTCGATCAGCTAAAATCTCATTTCTTTGCCAATATCTCTCATGAATTCAGAACGCCGCTGACCCTGATTATCGGTCAAATTGAAACACTGCTTGATTCTGAACATGACCGAAACAGAAAAAAGAAATTGATTTCGGCAAACAACAGTGCCGGGCAGCTTCTTTCCCTGATTAACCAGCTTCTGGATTTATCAAAGCTGGAAGCAGGAAAAATGGAATTGGTATTGATAAAACAAGACCTGGTGTCATTTTTAAAGAACCATTTCTTCTCATTTGAATCTCTTGCAGAAACAAAAAATATTCACCTCAATTTCTCATCGTCAAGATCCGCTATTTCGGTGATGATTGATACGGATAAGATGGAGAAGGTATTTTTCAATCTCTTCTCGAACGCCATCAAATTCACTGAACCCGGCGGTCATATCGATGTGTCCGTCGATATTCGTGAGTCTGATTTTGTTGAAATACGGGTGAAGGACACCGGGATCGGTATATCCCAAGATCGACTCCCTTATATTTTTGACCGCTTTTACCAGGCTGACTCCTCAAACACCCGTAAATATGAAGGAACCGGGATTGGTCTCTCCATTGCACACGAAATGGTGATGCTGCATAACGGTACGATTGATGTGGAGAGCGATGAGGGTGTTGGAACCGAATTTATCGTCCGCCTTCCGTTTGAAGAAGACACCGGACGAATGGTTCATGAGTCTGATGTTGATGAGCAGGTATTGGCTGAGGATGAGACCGCCTCAAAACCACTTCCGGATTTTAAAGTACTGCTTTCGGACCATGATGAAATCGTCCTTATTGTGGAAGATAATGGCGATGTTCGCTCTTTTATCGCTGAACAGCTGCAAGGCGAATACAAGATTTTGGAAGCCGCTAATGGCCTGGAGGGAATTGCCGTGTCGCAGGGCACCATCCCGGATTTGATTATTACCGATCTAATGATGCCGGAAATGGACGGCTATGCGTTTAGTCAGAAAATCCGGAGCGACGAAAAAACAAGCCATATCCCAATTATTATGCTCACAGCCAAAGCCGGCCTGAACCCCAAAATTGAGGGCCTGGAACTGGGGATTGACGCCTACCTGACGAAGCCGTTTCATGTAAAGGAGCTTCAGACAAGAGTGAGATCTCTCATTCAGCAGAGAAAAAACTTAAAACAGCAGTTCAGTAGTGCCACTTACTTCAAGCCGTCGGTAATTGCAAAAACGTCACCTGACCAGAATTTCCTTGCCAAAGCAATTGATGTGATCAATAAAAATCTATGTAATGAAGAGTTTAAGGTTGAAGATTTTGCCGGATCACTGAACATGAGCAGCTCTCAGCTCAACCGTAAACTGAATGCTCTTGTAGATCAGCCTGCCGGACACTTTATCCGGTCTGTGCGTCTGCAGCGCTCGGCCGAACTTTTGAATCAAACCGATAAAACGATTGCTGAGATCTGTTACGAAGTTGGGTTCAGCGACCAGGCTTACTTCTCCCGCGCCTTCAAAAAACAGTTTGGAAAGAGTCCGTCGGCATTTCGAAAGTTGTCTATTTGAGTGAATCCCCTCTCGAGAGGGGAAAAGGATTTGAAAACTGCGGAACGCAGGTTTTCAAACCGAGGGGTGTGTTGGATGGGGCAGGAGCCTTGAAAATGCGTTGTTTAAGTTAGTTCTATGAACCGGGAGATGTCTCGACTACGGCCAAAAGAGGCCTCCGCTCGACATGACAGGGTGTGTTATATTTCAACGGGCGGCGCATCAGGTCAGGAAGTTGGCAATGGGTTTTGATCTGCGCTGCCCGCTTTTCTACTCCACGTGTCTTGTCATCCCGACTAAATGAGCGGAGCGAATGCATGGAGGGATCTCCTTTTGACGGGCAGGAGTCAGAACAGGGAGATCTTCTTGTGATTGGAGGGAGTTTTGAAAATGCGTTGGTTAAATGAGTCCCAAGCGCAAGGAGATTTCTCGACTCCACAACGGCGCCGAAGGCATCCCGTTGGGAAAAATCACTGGTGTTTCGCTCGAAATGACAGGGCTTGTCGGAATAAATGGCGGCGTTTAACTTTTCCAACCTTACTAAACTCCCATTTACGCCGCCAATGCCAATTTATTCGCGGCGCGGCAATTAACCAGGTTCGGGATCTGAGTTTTATTCGCCGCGCTACCTAACCGAAAACATATTGTCATCCTGACCGAAGGCGTGTCTTTCGCCTGAGCGGAAGGATCTCCGCGTTACCGGCAGGAGCTCTGAAAAGAGTCGTTTTTCCCATTTATGACTCAATAATCCAAACAAATGCGTGGTTTGTACAAGAGTTGAGTTGTTCCCTGATGTAGTTTTTAATTCGAAAACAGCCTTTCAATTATTAGCCGGTGCATGTATAAAAAGCCACTAGCTAATCAAAGGCGAATTTAATTGTCAGATGATTGTCATGTTCAAAAACTCAAACCCGGGTAAACAAATATTATGAAAACAAAACCAACCAAAATCATTTTAGCCTCTCTACTAACCGTTTCCTTTTTAATGACGGCCTGCGTTCAAACGCAAAACAGTAATCCAAATGTAGAGATCATAGAAGGTTTATATGAAGCCTTTGCAGCCGGAGACGGCGGGGCTGTCCTGGCAACATTCTCGCCCGATATTGTGTGGAATGAAGCTGAAAGCAATTCCGTCGCGGATGGAAACCCGTATATAGGGCCACAGGCAGTTGCCGAAGGAGTATTTGGACGGATCGGACAGGAATGGGAGACATTTGTTCTCACAGATCAAAACGTATACGGAGTTGGTGAAGATATGGTATTGGCTACCGGAAGATACCAGGGAACGCATGCTGCAACCGGTAAGACGATCAATGCACAGCATGTTCATCTTTGGTGGTTTGAAAATGGCATGATCACACGATTTCAGCAGTACGTGGATACCAAACAGTTGGCTGATGCAGAAGCAGAATAGATCAAGAAAGAGAAGACCCCGGAATGAAGTTTTTGAGAACGACTTTGTTTCGGGGCTTTAATAACAACGCTAAAATTGGAAAATTATGAAAACAGCAGGTATTATTGGCGGTTCAGGATATATCGGCAGCTACGTCACCAAACGTTTTCTCGAAGAGAACTATAATGTGAAGGTGACTGCCAGGGATATCTCTAAAAAGAAAAAGTACCAGCATCTGAAGCAGCTTCAGAATGCAGAAAACCTGGCCATTGTTCAGGCCGACGTGACGGACATCGATTCCCTAAGGGCCTTTATGGATGGATGTGATATTGTAGTTCACACCGGCACGCCGTTTCAGCTGGATGTAAAAGATCCAACCAAAGAGCTTTTTGAGCCCACCATCAAAGGCACCGAGAATTTCCTGGCGCTTGTTCAGGAATCGGGCACAGTAAAGCAAGTGGTGGTTGTGGCCTCCGTTGCCGCATATAACACAGGGTATCCTTTGCCGGTTGAAGGGCGTCCGGCGGATCATCTCTACACCGAAAACGATGAGCCGCACCTGAATGAAGAGGGGCATCCATATTGTCAGGCGAAATATTACGCTGACCAGGTTGTCCGGAAATTTATCAAAGAGAATACGGATACCGATATTGAAATCGTAAGCGTGTACCCAACAGGCGTGATGGGGCCGGCTCTATCCCAGCGGGATGATTCCACATCCATGGGACTGCAGTATCTGTTCAAACATAAGATTGCACCCAACCCTTTTGTGCAAATGCTTTATGACAACGACATGGAGTTTGCCATCGTTGACGTCCGCGATGTGGCCGAGGGAATTTTCAGGGCGGCCACGAAGGGCGGACTGCACGGCAAGCAATATTACCTGAGTAACGAGAGCTGGAAAGTGTCGGATATTTCACGAATGCTGAACAGCGAGCCGGTAATTGAAAAACGCCGGTTTGTGTATAGTGGCAAACTTGCGGAACAAGAGTTGGGAATAATGTATAAGCCGGCATCAGAATCATTCAGGGCATATTCAGAGCAATAATACTTTTAGATTAAATCAGGAGAAAAAATCAGCAGTCATCGGTTCGTTTTGGAACTGTGGCTGCTTTTTTTATTTATAAATTGAACGGCGACTACCTCCCAATCACCATCTTTTCGGCCAGAATCTCCCTCCTTTTAGGCCTCAAACTTCAAAAACGTTCGAAAAGTCCAAAAATTCGCGTTGATAGTCCAAGACTGTGACAAGAGTAAATAGTAAAATAAGTTTGGAAACGGGAGTAACTACGTTGGCGAATGCCTTATCTCTTCAATGTTTAGTATGCCGATTCATTTCAAGTCTGGCTTGACGGGCAGATATCTAAACACCTAAACCAATAGAATAATCAACATGAAAAAACGATTAACCTCTACTCTGTTACTTACAGTCATCGCCTTTATGGCAGTGAATGCAGTAGCTCAGGAAACCGAAGAACATGTACGTATGGAATATCTGCTCTGTCAGCTGAATGAAGGATTCACATTTGAGGATGTGATAAACAATGCCAAGGAATATGGTGAAAAAGTTGCTGCGGAAGGCAATCAATACAATCAATATCTGCTTCGCCCATTGATTACGGGACAGCGCCTTGAAGGTGTTACTCATATTATTGCCGGCATGTGGCCCAATGGCGAAGAAATGTACAAAGAGTATGGCGACTACGTAAATAAGTATATCGATGAAGACATGGAAAATGAGGCCCATACGTGCCGCGTGGTCTACGCAACAATGGACCATGTTGTTGTAAATGATTTTCGGGAAAATGAAACTGCCGATCAGAGATGGCCGCTACAACTTTCAGATTGTACGTTAAAAAAGGATGTATCAATGGACTATGCTGTTCAGGTTCAAAAAGATGTACATCAGGCTGCTCTTGAAAATGACATGGGCGGATATGGCGTTCATTTCCAAGTACCCTACCTGGGCTTTGAAGATGCCGAGTTTGATTTTATTTCTGCAGTCTGGTGGCAGAGTTTTGAACACCGGGGAAATATGGCTCAAAATTACTATAAAATTGCAGAAAACTACGACCAAGAGATGAGTTCAGTAGTAAGCTGCAAAAATGATCGAACTTATTTTGCAGAGCCGCTTTTTTCAACCTGGGAGTGATAAGCTGATTACGCTAAGACAGTGGCCACCGTTTTTTTGTTTTGGTTACGGTTGCTGCTGTTTTTTATAAAAAGGCATCTATGACAATCATCAAATGATAAAGGCTACAAAAAGAATCTGTTATGAAATTTTTAGTTGTTGACGACGAACGCGATGTGGAAATGCTTTTTAAGCAGAAATTCAGAAAAGAGATCCGGAGCGGGTTGATTGAGCTGGAGTTTGCCTTTTCGGGTCAGGACGCATTGGACCGCCTTCATAACACTGAGCCACCCGATGTTCTCTATATTTTTTCGGACATCAATATGCCCGGAATGTCGGGATTGGAACTGCTCAACAAGGTTAAATCACAGTTTCCTCAAATCCAGGTGAGCATGATTTCGGCTTACGGAGATGACGAAAACTACCGGAGAGCCATAGATTTTGGAGCCAAAGAGTTTTTCACCAAGCCTATTGATTTCGCGTCGCTGAAACAGGAAATGCAGGAGATGTTGGATGGCTAATGAAAGGGCAGAAATTGATCAGATAAGTTTTTCGAAAAATCGATTCACGGGGGATTAATAAATATTGAGGTGAAAAGTCCCCCCTTAACAATGGGAGACTTAGAGTCTAAACTTCCAACAAAAATATAATTATGATGATAAAATATAACCGTTACCTGACTATGCTGATGCTTTTCACAGCAGCACTAATTATTACTGCCTGTGGAAATTCCGGAGACGAAAACAGGATGGAATCGCCTAACAACGGTAACATGTCGATGGCACAGGAGGCAGGTCATTCGCAGGAAAGCCAGCATGTCGTTGAGTACGCTGCACTGGACTTTGTGTTTGCCGGCCCCTCCGAAATTCCTTCCGGCTGGACGACTTTTCGTATGCCGAACCAAGGCGAGGAGCATCACGTCATGATACTCATTCAGCTGCCTGAGGGAGTCTCTTACGCGGAGTACAACGAAGCCACCGTTCAGCGCGAGGCAACTGGCTCAACGCCTGACTGGTGGGGTGATAACGTGATTATGGGCGGACCTGCTGCGCTGGCTCCAGGAATGACGGGTGAGACCACGGTGAAACTGGATCCGGGTGAATACGCGATGGTCTGCCCGGTTCAGACCGCTGATGGAACGTCACACAGCACCCTCGGCATGATGCGTCCGCTAACGGTCACAGAAAAAGATTCCGGTGCCCCTGAGCCGAAAACTGACATCACCATGACGCTCCGCGGCCTCGAATTCGAAATGGACGGAGTCATTACACCGGGACGTCACACCGTCCGTGTCCGTTTCGTAGATCAACCCGAGGGTAAACCGCATGACGTTCACGTCGCGCGACTCGGACCAAATCAGACAGTCGAGGATTTCGCTACGGCAATGGAGACCCTTGACTTAACCGGCTCCGATTTCTACTTCATCGGCGGTGCCGAGGACATGCCGGAGGGGTACACAGCTTACTTCACCGCAGACTTTGAGCCGGGCCGGTATGCTTTCTGGTGTCATTACCATTCAGGAGATGGTATGTTGCAGGAGTTCAGGGTAGAATAGTCCGGGCAGACTCAATGATCCAAAGATTACAGTCAATGTAGATATTGATTTATAGGAAAATGAATCGCTTGGTGAAGTGTCATATACTGCTGAAGATTTCAGGAAGGTCTCTTTACAACAATTTGGTCGTATTTTCTTCGTGTTCCCTCGGGTTTTAGCGCCTTCGCGGTTTAAAAGCGGGCTTATAAATTGCCCAAAGCTTTGGTTTTAGGTTATGAAAACATACCTGCATGCAGTAACACTTCGGTACGCAGGCACGAGGGCTCGAAGTTTTTCGAATGATGACAGGAGTTTTGATTTACACTCCTATTCCTGTTTTAATCCATTAAATGCGGGGTGAGTCCAAACATTTGCACGATAAGTACAAGCATTCCACATCGTGAGAGAGTAGTTTTTTGATGGAAATCGGAACGATACCCAAACAAATCTGTCCACATTATGGAATCATCCAATTCAGTATCACCCCTCCAAAAAGAAGAAGGGCTTAAGCGCACCATCGGCGTGTGGGGTCTCAGCGCCAATATTGTAAACATCATGGTGGGAGCCGGAATATTTGTGCTGCCGGCCATTGTGGCTGCCGGACTAGGTTCTGCAAGCCTCTTAGGCTACCTCTTCTGCGGACTCCTCATTGCGCTGATTATGCTCTGTTTTGCCGAAGCCGGAAGTGAGGTTACCGACTCGGGCGGGCCATACACCTATATTGAATCAGCGTTTGGTAAGTACGCCGGTTTTATGACGGCCAACCTCTTCCTGATTGCAGCCCTGGCAGCTGAAGCAGCCATTGTCAATGCAGCCGCTGATATTCTGGCCTCTTTTACTCCGCTTCTTGAAGTGAGTATTTTCAGGATACTCTTTTTTCTGCTGATCTTCGGCGGTTTTGCCTGGATCAATGTGAGGGGAGTAAAGCATGGGATTGGCTTGGTTGTACTCATGACCATTGCCAAGCTAACACCCCTGGTACTACTGGCAATGATTGGTTGGAAAGATGTCACTGGCGTCAACCTATACTGGGAGACGATTCCCTCAATGGGAAGTATTGGACAGATGTCGCTCATCCTATTTTTCGCTTTTATGGGAGCCGAGGTGGGTTTGTCGGTTGGCGGTGAGGTTAAAAACCCTCAGAAAACCGTGCCTCGGGCAATCTTCCTCGGAATAGCCGGTGTTCTGGTTCTGTATATGCTCATACAAACTATATCTCTTGGTGTGTTAGGGAGTGATCTTGTGAATTTTCAGGAAAATCCACTGGCAGAAGTTGGAAGCAGGGTTTTCGGCCCTGCCGGGCTAACCCTGATCACTATTGGTGCCGTTATATCCATGTTAGGGAGTACAAATGGAGGCATTTTGAACATGCCCCGTGTACTCTTCGCAGAGTTGTAAATTTGTAAATGGCGTATTCCGTAAATGTATAGCAGACGGGTCTTTACCCTATAAAAGTCAGTAAATCCTGGCCCTTTGATTAAAAAATGAAAACACTTAAATCGAAATTTCTATGATAATACAGACCTATTATTTAAACTTCCATAGGAGAAAGAGTGATTTTTATAATGAATAAATTATTGATAATAGAATGCACGCACCTTGGATTTTGTCCGTTAACTCAATTGTGTCTGATTGACTTTTCCCGGACAGTTTGAGGATCTGCATCTGCAAAATTAGAACTGTTGAACCGCTTTGCTCAACCTGAAAGCTGAAGAGAACCGTGAAACCGTAGTAAAACAGGATGTTAACCCTATACCATATTTATGAAAGAAGATCATTCCCATAATATTCTGCCGGACGAATTGAAGCGCCTCGAGGAAGAAAACAGGCGTCTACGGGGAGCGGTGGATGAACTTGCAATCCTGAACGACCTGGCCCTGGCCATAGGAGGCAGTCTGGATAGTGAAGTAATTATGCGGTCTATCATCGGTAAGTCGATAAGGGCACTTGGAGCTGAACAGGGAGATATCACGCTTATTGACGAAGACCAGGCCAATCCCACACACACGCTTGTCAGAAGCATGGTTGCCACGAGCGAGCACTCCCCCCTGCACCTGAATCAAAATCTCTTGGGCTGGATGCAGATCAACAAAAAACCACTTCTGATCAACGAACCTGAAAATGATTCCAGGTTTCGAAATGTAGATTGGGACAACTCTATCCGGTGCCTGTTGAGTGCCCCCCTGATGGCAAGGTCAAAACTGATCGGGATTCTTACGATCTACAATAAACGCGGTGACAACGCTTCGGGTTTTTCAGAGTCTGACCAGCGGCTTCTATCCATCATATCGGCTCAGTCTGCCCAAGTAGTTGAAAATGCACGGTTTTATGAGGAGCAACAGGCGTACCAGTTTATGCGGAAGGAGCTTGAACTGGCTTCATCCATTCAGAAAAAGATGCTGCCAATGGCCGCACCTCAAATCGACGGTTACTCTGTAGCGGGGAAAAATGTAACCGCCAGGGAGGTTGGCGGCGATTATTTTGACTATATCCGAATGGATGAAAACCGCTGGGCGCTGTGCCTGGGGGATATCAGCGGAAAGGGCCTGCCGGCGTCATTGCTGATGACAAACCTGCAGGCTGTTCTTCACGGACAGACCTATCACCTGGTGAAGCCGGGGGAAATTCTTAAAAATGCCAACAGGCAGCTTTACCAAAGCACAAATGCCGATAAATTTGCCACCCTTTTTCTCGCCATTCTGGATACATCCGCCCACACAATTCACTATTCAAGCGCCGGTCACGACTATCCGTTTTTGATGAAAAATAACGGCACCCACCTTAGGCTGAAAACAGGAGGGTTACCGCTGGGGATGATGGAGGGAATGGAGTATGAAGAGGAAACGATACGCCTCGATGAAGGAGATCTTCTGTTTATTTTTTCAGATGGCGTTACCGACGTATCCAACGAGGAAGATGAACTACTGGGTGAGGAACCTGTTTTTGAACTGCTTCAAAATGCACAAAGGCACAGCGAGTCACCGGACAGCCTTATCAGGCATGTGGTTGATATGTGCCTGGACTACTGCGGAAAGGTACAGCTTTTCGATGATGTTACCGCCCTGGCCCTAAAAAGAACTGAAACCGGACAGGAGGAGCACTATGCAGTTACGAATGGTAGAAGCGGCCGTTAAGAAAGGTGATGACCTGAGCCTGGAACACCTTTACGCCGAAAAGATTATTCCGGCTCTTGAAAATACGCGCGGATGCATTTTTGCCGGGCTGATGCAGCGTCAGGACCAACCTTCCAAATATATCTCTTTAACACTTTGGCGCAGTGATAACGATGCGGAAAATTATGTACTCTCAGGTGAATACCGGAAAAATCTGAGGGAAGTTGAGCATACATTTGAAGAAGGTGATGAGTGGAAAATTCAGCTCTCCAGAGACGATACCGTAGAATACATTCCGGTGGAGTCTGAACCCGAAGTGAAATCGTTTGCAATTTCCGGAAAACAGGATCACTTGCCGCCACACCTTGCGGCAAAGACCGGCTATCTGAGAATTCTTTCACTGAAAGTTAAACCGGGCCGGGCAGAGGAGTTCAAAAAAATATACTACAACGAAATCCTGCCGGAACTGGAATCGGTAAACGGATGCCGGTTTGCATTTTTATTGGATAATTCCGGTCATGCCGGTGAGATGATCTCCCTTACGATGTGGGATGATGCCGCTTCGGTTGATTACTACGAAAAAGAGGGATTGTTCAACTCTTTTCTGGGAAGGCTTAATCATACGCTGGGCAATCTTTACAGGTGGAAAATGGCCCTCGAAAACCGATCGAAATCCGCTACGGCAATAACAAGCCAGGATATAGGTGTGAGCAAATTTACAATGATAACCGGTAAAAAATTTGAGTAATGGATTTGACTGACAGAACCATATCTCACTATATCATAACCGGGAAAATCGGTGCGGGCGGTATGGGTGTGGTATATAAAGCTCGCGATACAAAGCTCAGCCGGGATGTGGCTCTGAAGTTTTTACCGGGAGCATCCACAGTTGATGCTGAATCACAAAAACGGTTTTTGCAGGAAGCCCAGTCCATCGCGCAAATTAATCACTCCAATATTTGCCAGATCTACGGAATAGAAGAAGATGACCGGGGCGTACGATTTATTGTGATGGAATATGTGGACGGCGTAAACCTTGGTGAGGCCCTTATCAGCAAGGCCGGTCATCAAACCGGGCTGCCTACAAACGGTTCGGTGAACACCGGGAAACAAGGAGAGCATAAAACAGGATCTGAACAAATCCTGGACTATGCGATTCAGATTGCCAGGGGCCTGGATGCGGCCCATCAGAAAGAAGTGATTCACCGCGATATCAAGCCGGCAAATATCATGGTAACCGAAAAAGGACAGGTTAAAATCCTGGATTTCGGACTGGCAAAAACGGCCGGTGTGGAAGAGATAACCCGCGCCGGATCCACGCTCGGTACAATCTCCTATATGTCGCCTGAACAGATTCGGGGTGAAGGGGTGGATAAACAATCAGATATTTGGTCTTTTGGGGTGGTGCTTTACCAGATGGTGACGGGACGCCTGCCATTTGGCGGGGACTATGAACACTCCATTATGTATTCGATTATGAACACAGATCCGCCTCCCCTGGAAGCGGAGGAGTATCAGCTGCCTGCACAGTTCATCAGCGTGATCGAACGTTGCCTCTCAAAAGAGACAGAAAACAGGTACCCATCAGCAACTGAACTGATTGAAGAGCTGCTTGAGATTGCAGGTTATTCGACAGCGAACGTTAAGTTATCATCTAACGAACTGAAGAAGCCCAGTTCCGGCATACCTGCTCTTCGAACAAGGAAAGTACTATTCGGATCGGGCGTTCTTGCCATTCTGTTTCTAACCGTTTTTCTGCTGTTCAATGGGTCTGACCTGCTTCAACCCGGTTCCGCTGCGCCCGGCCCGGAATTTATTCATGTGGCGGTTCTCCCCTTTTCAAACATTGGGGCTGACCCAAGTCGCCAGGTATTTGCCGACGGTCTTGTTGAGACGATAACGAGCCAGCTCTCCCGGCTGGAGCAGTTCCAGACCGATCTCTGGGTGGTGCCGCCCGGAGAGTTGAGAAGTCATAGCATCACGAGCGCCGGTGAAGCCAACCGGATGTTTGGTGTGAACTATGCTATTGCCGGAAGTCTACAGCCTATTAGTGATCGTCTTCGGCTGACAATTACGCTAATCGATTCAAAAAATCTTCGTCAGATAAATTCGGCGGTTGTGGATGTTGATGCTTCCGAGGTGCTGGAGCTGCATGACAAATCGGTAGAAAACCTTTTGGCAATGCTGAACCTTGAACTGAATCAGGAGGCAATCGGGGTAATAAATGAAGGCAACACCCGGGTGCCGGCTGCATTTGAACTCTATGTTCAGGGTCTCGGCTATCTTCAAAAATATGAGCAAAAATCAGAAAATATCGACAACGCCATCGAAGCTTTCAGTGAAGCTGTGGCGATAGATAACGATTTTGCACTTGCACACGCTGGGCTGGGACAGGCATACTGGAGCAAGTATGAAAACACTAGAGAGCGGTCTTGGATTGACCGGGCAGTTGAGGAGAGTAAAATTGCCTATGACCTGAATAAAAATCTCCTGCAGGTGAATATTACAAGGGGAATGATCAGTTCAGGAACAGGAAACTACGAGGATGCAGTACAATATTTTAATGACGCCCTGTCAAGCGATCCAACCAGTGCTGATGCTTACCTGGGGCTGGCTGAAGCATACGAGTATACCGGGGATTACGAAGAGGCTGAATCAACCTATAAACGCGCCATTTCTCTAAAACCGGACTACTGGGCAGGGTACAACAATCTCGGGGCTTTTTATTTCAGGAACAGCAACTATGATAAAGCGAAAGAGCAATTCAGGCGCGTGATAGAGGTCACCCCCGATAATTACCGTGGCTATATGAACCTTGGCAGCATGCACTATTTTACTGAACAGCTTGAAGAAGCTCGGGTCATGTATGAGAAATCCCTTGACCTCGAAAAAACTTATAGTGCAGCTTCAAACCTCGGTACACTCTATTATACAGAAGGAAGGTATCCGGAATCGGCCAACATGTATGAAACGGCTCTCGAGATAAACGATGGTAACTACGTTCTGTGGGGAAACCTGGCAAGTGCCTACTACTGGTCTCCCGGCAAACGGAGTCAGTCGTTTTCTGTCTACGAACGTGCTCTTGAGTTGGCAATAGAGCAGAACGAAATCAATCCGAACAATCCGGACGTCATTATAGACATGGCCGGATATGAGGCCCGGCTCGGAAACAACAGCCGAGCAAGAAGATATGCTGAGCAGGCACTTGAATATGACCCCGAAAGTGCCACAATTATGTATCTGGCTGGAAGCGTATTTGAACAGGTGGGTGACAGGCCGGAAGCACTGTTCTGGATTAAAAGTGCGGTGGATGCCGGCTATTCGAGATCTGACATTGTAAATCAACCTGAACTTCAGGAGCTGATAAGAGATCCGCGTTTTCAGGAGATTTTAGAAACGGAGCCTCGCTGAATAGAAAGAATGTATGTACACACATTAACCAAAACCAAGCCTAATAAGGAGAATTTTATGAAGATAAAATCAATTATTGCATTTGTATCGGTACTCGTACTGTTTCCTGTTTCCAATGTGCTCTTTGCGCAGTCACAGTCTGAGGATAATCAATCCATCCTCCATGAACTGGTTGTGAAAATGGTAGACGACGAGTGGCGTGTTGTTTACAAAAACGATGAAACGAAGAGCACTGTTCTCGCGAAAAAAAATGACCGGGTCAGCTGGACAGCGGAGGGATCTGATATCTCGTTCCAGTTTGACGAGAGCCTCTTTGGCGGTAGCTCTTTTGAGCTGGAAGACGGAGAATCACTCATGCGACCGTTAGCGCCTGGGGCCAAAGTTGGCGAGTATATTTATGCCGTTTTTGTTCGTGGTGCAGGAGTGTTTGCCAAAGGGGAATCGCCCCCGAGAATCATCATTGACAGGATGTAGTTGCCGGCATGAATTCATCCTGCAGGGGATTGTCTCGTTGATAAATCTAATTAAAGGCCCGGGAATTGTCCGGGCTCTCTTTACGGCCGTTGGTTGTGATCCTGGATCTTGACAGCTGCGAGGAGCGCCCCGGGGTATTTGAAAACTGCCGGGGCAGGGTACGGTGTGCAGGGTGCCCAGAAGTATCGGGACTGCGAAAATCACGCAGCAGGGTTCAGGAGATTATCAGCCAAAACTGACGGTCCGAACCTATCAAACTGAAAAATCTCTAACCATAGAAATCGAAAACAACGGGCCGGTATACCTGACGAGATGAAAGACAAAATCGTGCAGCCGTTCTTTTCGACCAAGAAAGGGACTCAGGGGACCGGGCTTGGGCTGAGTATTACCAACGATATTATAAAAACCTATGGTTGAATAATTGAGATAAATAGCAATGAAAATTGTACTATAATGGCTGTAGTACTAAGATAACCAGCCACTAATGGGTAATTAAATGAAAATAAAAAGTGAATCCGATATGCTCGCCAGGCTGGAACAGCGCGAAGCTGAACTTGAGGTTATTAACAGTGTTCAGGAAGCACTCGCCTCAAATATCAATTTGGAAGGTATTTATGATTTAGTGGGTGAACGCCTTCGAAATCTGTTTGATGCCCAGGTGACCGGTATCTATTCATTTGATCACGAAACCGGCCTTGAACACTTTCAGTATTTGTTTGAAGATGGCGAACGGCTATATCCCGAATCACGTCCGCTAAATAATATTCGGAAATGGATTATTGACAACAAATCCATTTTGCACATCATGGAAGATGCCGATGATGCAATTTTTGAAATCACGGGCGAAAAACACGTAGCCGTTCCGGGAACCCGACTCCCCAAAACCCTGCTTTTTGTTCCATTAATCGTTGGGGATACCGTAATGGGATGTGTCAGTCTCCAAAATCTGGATCGGGACCACGCTTTCAGCGAGTCAGATGTTCAGCTTCTTAGTACGCTTTCAAACAGTATGAGCGTAGCCCTCGAAAATGCGCGGCTCTTCGACGAAACCGAGCAGCGAAATGCCGAACTGGCTGTCATCAATAGCGTACAGCAGGGATTGGTAGCCGAAATGGACATGCAGGGTATTTATGATCTGGTTGGGGAAAAAGTACGTGTGTTGTTTGATGCACAGGTTGTCATCATTGCAACCTTTAATTATGAAAGTAAACAGGAACATTTCCAATATCTATTTGAAAATGGAGAACGTGTGCAGCCCGATCCCCGTCCTTACGACAAGATTCGCCAGCGCCTGATCAATACTCAAAAACTGATCTCCATTGAAGAAAATGCCAAAGAGGCCTTTACCACTATCACCGGTGAGGCTCCTACGGCGGTTCCCGGCACCCAGTTTCCGCAGTCGATGGTATTTGTTCCCCTTGTGGTTGGAGACACTGTTCGCGGTTATGTTAGCCTTCAAAACCTGGATCGTGAACATGCATTCAGTGAATCCGACATTAGACTATTGAGTACACTGGCCAACAGCATGAGTGTGGCCCTCGAAAATGCACGTCTTTTTAATGAAACCGAGCAGCGAAATGCCGAACTGGCTGTCATTAATAGTGTACAGCAGGGTTTGGTAGCTGAAATGGATATGCAGGGTATTTATGATCTGGTGGGCGACCGCATTCGCGATCTCTTTGATGCGCAAGTTACCGGCGTAGTCACCTTCAACCACGATGATAAAACGGAAGATTGGAAGTACCTGTTTGAAGACGGAGCTCGAATGTATCCGAATATCCGTCCTTATGACAAAATCAGAGAGAAAATCATTAATGAAAAATCTACCCTGAATATCGCCGAAAATGTGGCTCAAATCCTTTCCGAAATAAAAGGTGAAAAAATAAAGCCTGTTCCCGGTACACGGCTTGCAAAATCATTACTCTACGTTCCCATGATTGTAGGTGATGAAGTCAGAGGCTATCTCACACTTCAAAACAATGACCGGGAACACGCTTTCAATGAGTCGGATGTTCGGTTGTTAAGTACCCTTACTAACAGTATGAGTGTGGCCCTCGAAAATGCCAGGCTTTTCAGTGAAACCAACCGGCTATTAGCCGAAACCGAGCAGCGGAACGCCGAACTGGCCGTCATCAATAGCGTACAGGAAGGGCTGGTACGCGAAATGGATATGCATGCCATATACAAACTCGTGGGGAACCGGATTTGTGAAGTCCTCAACACACAAACCATGCTTATCCGCACCTTTGATCACGATAAAGAGCTGGAGACCTGGGAGTATGCCATTGAGAACGGGGAACAACTTCAGATAGAACCGCGACCGTTTATCTGGGCTAATAAGCACCTCATCAAAACAAAAGAAGCTCTGCTCATTAATGAAGATTATATAGAAACAGCGAAAAACTATGGGGATACTGAAAAAGGAGTAAGCAAGGGTTTGCCTCCAAAATCGGCCATATTTGTACCGATGATTGTGGGTGATAAAGTGGTGGGTTCCATCAGCCTTCAAAACGTAGAAAAAGAACATGCCTTTACAGAATCGGATGTTCGGCTGCTTACCACACTCACCAACAGTATGAGTGTAGCCCTCGAAAATGCCCGGCTCTTCAACGAGACGACTCGTCTGCTGAATGAAACTGAACAGAGGGCTGCTGAACTTCAGACCGTGAATAATATCAGTAAAGCGATGGTTTCTCAGCTTGAATTTGACGCCCTTATCAAACTGGTGGGCGAGCAAATGCGGGAGACCTTCAAGGCCGACATTGTCTACCTGGCCATTCATGATCTTAAAACCGATATGCTCCATTTTCCCTATTACTACGGGGATGTAGCCGAATCCCGACCATTTGGAAATGGGATCACCGAAAAAATCATCCTTAAGAAAGAGCCGCTGTTGGTTAATCACGACCTGGAGGAAGCTTACGAGAAAATTGAGGCGGAGAAAAAGGGGGAAATGGTAGAATCCTATCTCGGAGTTCCCATCATAGCCGGTAAAAAATCCATTGGGGTGATCAGTGTTCAGAGTAAGGAACAGGAAAACCGATTTACCGAAAGTGACCAGCGGCTGCTTACCACCATTGCCGCCAATGTGGGTATTGCCATGCAAAACGCCGAAGCATATCAAAAACTTCAGGCGGCATTGACCGATTTGCGATCAGCCCAGGAGCAGCTCGTTCAGCAGGAGAAGTTAGCCTCCCTCGGACAACTCACCGCCGGCATCGCCCATGAGATCAAAAACCCGCTAAACTTTGTGAATAATTTCTCAGAACTGAGTTTGGAGTTGGTAGAAGAAATGGAACATGAGATTAGAGAGATGAGACGCGAGATGGAAGGCAAAAAGTCCCCCTTAGAAGGGGGGAGTGAGCGGAGCGAGCAGGGGGATGATAGAACAAAAATTCCTAACCATCCTCAAAATATTGTGACAGATTCGGATTCATCTAACACACCCCTGCCTTCCGAATCTCCAGAGCAGGCAGGCCTCAATCCCCTCTCCAGAGGGGAGGCTGGGTCGAGCCCTCAAATGGATCTCATTCTCGAAATTCTCGACGACATCGAAATGAATCTCAAGAAAATCCATGAACACGGAACGCGGGCTGATGGAATTGTGAAGTCTATGTTGCAGCATAGCCGGGGCGGTTCAGGTAAAATGGAACCAACCGACATCAATGATTTGATCAAAGAATTTGTGAATCTCTCTTTCCATGGTATGAGGGCATCTAAGAACCCCATCAATGTGGATTTGGTATTTGAGCTGGATGAGTCCATTGGCAAAGTGCCATTGATTGCGGAAGATTTCTCGCGGGTGATTATCAATCTGAGCAACAATGCGTTTGATGCGATGAGAGAAAAGGTTACGAGCAAAGACCCCCAAGGTTTTGAAAACCTTGGAGGTCTGGATGACTACCTCCCGAAACTCACGCTCCAAACCCATCAAAAAGACTCAACCATCACTATAGAAATTAAAGACAATGGGCCGGGGATTCCCGAGGAGATGAAAGACAAAATACTGCAGCCTTTTTTCACGACCAAGAAAGGGACTTTGGGTACAGGGCTTGGACTGAGTATTACCAACGATATTGTAAAGGCACACGGTGGATCTTTGGATATTCATTCGAAATCCGGAGAGTTCACTCAATTCAGAATTATGATTCCTGTATAACACCATGGATGAATTTCTAACATACTGGATCGTTGATGATTCGGAAGTTCTTCAACTATACAATCTTAGACATTTTTACCAAGTCTTTTGATGGCAGAGTGTTGCAGCATGAGATCCTAAACAAAATTGAATACTAACAAATAATCCCTGAGCGATGAGTACATCCTATAAAATATTAGTCGTTGATGATGAGCCGGATTTACAGATGCTGATGCTGCAAAAATTCAGATCTAAAGTAAAAAACAGAGAGTATCAATTTCTCTTTGCCGAAAACGGACAGGAAGCGTTGGATACTCTCTCAGGCCATCCGGATCTATCTCTTGTGCTCAGTGATATTAACATGCCGAAAATGGATGGACTGACCCTGCTATCACAGATTCAGGAACTGAACCGGTCCGATATCAGAACCATTATGGTCTCTGCATATGGCGATATGGAAAATATTCGTACTGCCATGAATCGTGGAGCCTACGATTTTGTAACCAAACCGATCGATTTCAAAGACCTTGAAACAACGATTGAGAAAACGCTGAGAGAGATCCAGCAATTGATGAATGTTCGTATGATGGAGGAACAACTGGAATCTCTCCACTACGATCTGGATATGGCCGCAAGGATTCAGCAGAAAATCCTTCACCAGGAGTTTCCGGTGTTTCCCGACGACTCCCGCTTCGACATTTTTGCTAATATGATGGCCGCTAAGCATGTTGGTGGCGATTTTTACGACTTCTTCAAATACGATGAAGATCATCTCGCGTTTTTTATTGGAGACGTAGCCGGAAAAGGGATGCCCGCCGCTATCTATATGGCGGTGTGCCGAACCATGCTGAAAGCGATTGGATCGGAAGTATTTGACCCGGCAGAGTGTATTGGCAAAGTCAACAATATGTTGATTCCGGAAAGTGATATTTCAACGTTTGTGACCGTTTTTTATGGGGTTCTAAATGTAGAGACCGGCGAACTGCACTACTGCAACGGCGGACATAATCTGCCATACATTCAGAAGCCGGATGGAACCGTTACAGAGCTTGACGACGTTGGTGGGCTTCTGCTTGGCAAGTTTGAAAATGCACCTTATGAGAAAAACAGCATCCAGCTTGAACCCGGCGATACACTTGTCACATTTACCGATGGTGTGACTGAAGCTGAAAATGATGAGGGTGGCTTCTTTGATGAAGAGAGAGTGGAAACATACCTCCGGAAAGATCCGTCTAAAAACCTGATTAATCAGGTTAAGGGACTTTTTCTTGAAGTCATGAAGTTTGCCGGAGCGGCAACCCAATCAGATGATATTACCGTACTTTCGGTCAGGTACACCAATTCTCAGTAAATCACACCTGATACGCAGCTACCGCCTCGTCCAAGGTTTTGTAGTGCTGAAATACGGTGATCAATTTTGTAACCATTAGAAGACTTTCAATTCTGTCTGAAGCCCCACAAATTTTCAGGTCTCCACCCGCATTTCTGAGACTGGTCAAGGATGTGATTAAAATTCCCAGCCCCGATGAGTTCATAAAATTCACTTTACTCAAATCTGCAACCACATTGGTTTTCCCCTGATCAATCAGTGATTTAATATCCTCCAGATATTTTGTAGCAGACGGGCCGCCCATTGCTTTTCCTTTCAATGAAATAACCACAGTGTTATACTGCTCTGATAATGAATAATTCATAGCCTCCTCGAAATTAAGTTTGATAAATCCAATCTCATAAGACCGGACCCTTCTTTTACTCTGACTAAATAATCATTATTCGCTAAAATGATTTATAGCAATGTCGCGTAGTTTTTTCGATGTGTCGCAAACCACAACTTCTTACGACCTGACGATACTTTCTTCTTGCAAATACTCGCTCTTCATCAGGGCTGATTTCGATAATCAACAGATTTCAACGAACCATCAATGTTTGCATTCGTTTCCTTGCCCGGGACGATGTCTGTATTCTGAGCAGAAACACAGCTCCACCCACTCCTGTTTTTGTGAGCTACAAACGTAAATAGAGTTTGCCGATTTTGAAGGTTTTGATCCTCAACTTTACTCTGGCCGCTCAGCAGCATACGTGCATGAATGATCGCTACCGTTTCAGCCGGTCGTTTAATCTTCACTCTGCCAACTTTAAGTTTTGAATCGTTAAAGATTACCCGGAGTCCATAGTCATGAGCTTTACGGATATCATCCCGGTTCTCCCACCAGATGCCAACCACATTGATGAAGTCGGCATCCTGATCGAAGATCGCAGCAATTTTATCAGCATCCCGCTCATTCCAACCTTCAGCGAATCGGGCGGGTATTTCCTCCGGTGAAGTAATGGCAGAATACTTTGACAGATCTGATTTCATCAATAACCGACTGCCTGACCATCCACACGAGATTCAGACGCTCCAAACCAAACTCCTTTCTCATGGTCCTGCATAATTCCCTGGTATCGGCCAAAGAAACTGTTCCCTACCTGCACGCGATGACCCCGTGATCTTAAAGCGCGTACCACATCAAACCCAAGTGCCGACTCCAGGCTTAATTGACCGGGATCCGATAGTTTCTCATCTGCGCTATCCGTTGGCTGGGATGAGCCGGTATGAGACCATCTCGGTGCATCGCCTGCTTCCTGAATATTCATTCCAAAATCGATGATATTGGTCAAAATGGAAACGTGTCCGATCGGTTGATAGCCACCTCCCATATTTCCGAAACTGAACCACGGTTTTCCGTCTTTCATAACAAATCCTGGAATGATGGTATGAAACGGCCGCTTGCCGGGCTCATACACGTTGGGGTGTTCCGGATCGAGAGAGAAGAGCTCTCCACGGTTCTGAAAACTGAATCCGGTTCCGGGAACCACAAAGCCTGTACCCATGCCGCGGAAGTTACTTTGAATCAGGGAAACCATATTACCATCCTTGTCAGCGGTAGTGAGATAAATGGTATCCCCGTCTTCCATTACATCCACGCCGGAACTCAGGTCTCGCGATGCTCTATCGCCTATTAGTTCTCGACGCTCGGCAGCATACTCTTTTGATAGCAGAATATCGTAAGGAACATCATGGTAGTCGGGATCGGCATACTGTTTTGCACGATCTTCAAACGCCAGTTTCTTCGCTTCAACCAGCAAGTGCAGCGTCTCTTCAGAGCCAAATCCTTTTGATTCGAGGTCATATCCCTCCAGTATGTTTAGCATCTGCAGCACAGCCGTGCCCTGGTTATTCCCTCCAATCTGGTAGACATCATATCCCCTGTAATTTGTAGATACCGGATCAACCCACTGAGACGAGTGGTTTTCAAAATCTTCGTAACGGAGATATCCGTCATTCTCTTTCATCCATGCGTCAATTTTTTCTGCAATTTCTCCTTTATAAAATGCATCGCGGCCCTGTTCAGCCAACAGGCGGAACGTGTTACCCAAATCGGGATTTTTGAATACTTCTCCTTTTTCCGGTCCACGGCCATCTATCGTAAATGTCTCTTCAAATGCTCCGGGCTGATTTTTCAAAAAATTGGCACTTCCTCGCCATGCAGATGAAATGGCTTCACTTACCGGAAATCCCTCTTCAGCATAATTGATCGGTCCGGAAAGAATATCGCTCATTGGAACGGAACCAAATCGTTCATGCAGTTCAAACCAGCCGTCTACAGCGCCCGGTACGGAAACGGAGAGCAGATCGTAAGAGGGAATATCATCCTCTCCTTTTTCATCCAGTATTTCCATCAGTCGATCGTAAGAGAGACTCTGTGGCGACCGCCCGCTGGCATTCAGCGCATATAGCTGTCCACTCTCCTCGTGCCAGATGATGGCAAACAGATCTCCGCCAATTCCATTTCCTGTCGGTTCCATCAAGCCCATAGCCGCATTAGTTGCGATAGCGGCGTCGATAGCATTTCCACCATTTTTAAGAACATCCAGTCCCACTTGCGCCGCCAATGGCTGGCTGGCGGCAACCATTCCATTTTTAGCTATAACTTCTGACCGGGTAGCAAAGTGATTGCCGGCCTCCCGGTCGCCCTGTGCTAAAGCCATGTCGTTCACCCCAATTCCAATCGTTAACATTAAAATGAGTATCGCTGAGAAACTTTTACTGAGTTTTTTCATATCAATTTCAGGTTATATCTTCGTTTTCATTTTATTATACCATCGCATTGTGGTATTCACAAGTTTTAAGGCGTGTATCAAAGCTTTCAAAAGCAAGATTTGAACGTTAGTTCATATAATTTGATTTGATTCTTTCTGTGAATGAACACAATTTGTGCTGATTTAAATGCTTTAGATCTTTTAGTGAATATCCAATCCATACATTTACATGATCCAGGACTATCTGAATTCAGTTGATAAATTTATCATCATTGGAGACCGCGTATTGGTAAAACCCCGTGAAATGGAAACCCATACCAAAAGTGGACTCGTATTACCGGCAACCGTGAAGGAGAAAGAGGAGATCCAGAGCGGTTATATCATCAAAACCGGGCCGGGTTATCCAATTCCATCGGTAGAAGCAGATGAACCCTGGAAAGCAGAAACCAACCCAACAAAATATATGGGAATGCAGGCTCGTGAAGGTGATCTTGCGATTTTCCTGAAAAGTCAGGCTCATGAAATTGAATTTGAGAATGAAAAATTTCTCATCATACCGCACGCGGCCATTTTGCTGCTAATCCGTGACGATCACGAATTGGAATAAATCATATATCATGAATAGAAAAACGTTTATACATCAATTAGGATTATTAACCGCCGGAACAGCTCTAACACCGGCTCTATTTAAATGGATGCAGAATAACGGTCCATTTTACCCTATTCGGAATAATGTCGGTTATTTTACCGGTCGCGGCGGAACGATGGGCTGGCATATTACCGATGAGTCAGTTGTTGTAGTCGATTCTCAGTTCGAAAACTCGGCCGAAGATTTTCTATCCGGTATATTTAATATTGCCTCCGGTGGTCCCTCCAGGTATCTCTTCAATACTCATCATCATGGAGATCACGTATCCGGAAACGGTGTCTTCCAATCTGATAATTTTGAAATAATCGCGCATCAAAATGTGCCTGATCTGCAGCGTGTATCTGCCGGCCCTGAAAGCAGAGATTCCGTAATTGCAGCCAACCGAGTTTTTGACGATGAAATCACCATCGAATCAGGTAACGAAACCGTTACAGCCAAACACTACGGCCCCGGCCATACCGGCGGAGACTCCGTCATCTGGTTCGAAAATGCGAATATCGTTCATATGGGAGATCTGGTCTTTAACCGCTGGTATCCGTTCATCGACAAAGATGGGGGTGCACTCATCGAAAACTGGATCACACTATTAGAAACCGTTGCTAAAGAGGCCGATCGTGACACAACATTCATTTTCGGCCACGGTAATCGAGATTTTGGTGTTACCGGAGATTCCGATGACGTTCTTTACATGAGAGATTATCTAACCAAGCTTTTAGAATATACCCGTGCCGGTATTGACGACGGACAAAGCCTTGAAGAGATTTCATCCGTAAATCAATTTGAAGAGTTTGCGAATCATCAAAGCGCAGGTGCAAGACTTTCGTTACAGGCTAACATAGAGGCGGCATATGAAGAACTCACAAAATAGCGCCGTTCAAAAAGAATCCAATCTGCACACAAAACGCTGCCTCTATTGCGGCCAGCCGGAGCAGTTGGTTTGGGTACACGGTCATGGCCAGTGTGCTCATTGTGGCACTAATGTTGAAGAGTGCTGCCGCGGTGAGAGCTGCTTCCCTCAAATCGATAACTCAAAGGCATAGAGTTAAGTAGAATCATTGAGCCCGATTCGATAAATTGAGGTGAATACACAACGCCTTAATCTCGACTCTGACAATGAAAAAATTTCTGCTCTGCTCTCTCATTCTCATCACTTCTTTAATTCTTGCTGATTCCGTTCAATCTCAGGAGCGGCAACGTGTTCGGGATCTGGGAATCCATCCCGGAATTTTACCGACCGGCCCCTTGAATGCCATCACCGATGTAGAAGGTGTGATGGTGGGGCATCAAACATTGATTGAAGAAGACAATATCCGAACCGGAGTAACGGCCATCCTTCCTCATTCGGGAAACCTCTACAGAGAACGGGTTCCAGCCGCCGTTTATGTGGGAAATGGTTTTGGGAAAGCACTTGGATTTACTCAGGTTCAGGAGCTGGGTGAAATGGAAACGCCCATCGCACTCACCAATACCCTCAGCATTTTTAACGCCGCGCACGGGGTGGCTGACTATGTCCTGAATCTGCCCGGAAATGAAAATGTAGGGTCGGTCAATCCGGTAGTGGGTGAAACCAACGACGGCTGGCTGAATGACATTCGGGCCCGGGTTGTAGATACCGAAGATGTTTATAAGGCGATTGAGTCTGCCGAATCCGGCCCGGTTGCTGAAGGCAACGTGGGTGCAGGAACCGGAACCCGCGCACTTGGTTTTAAAGGCGGCATAGGAACCTCATCCCGCCAGCTTCCCGAAAATCGCGGAGGATATACGGTTGGGGTTCTGGTACAGTCCAACTTTGGTGGAATTTTAACCGTGAATGGTGCTCCGGTTGGTGAGGAGTTGGGAAATCACTACCTATCAAGTCGTCAGACCACTCCAAGTGGTCAGCCGACTGATTTGGGTGCTCAAAATACCCGTCTGACCGCCTTGAGCGGTCTGACGGGTGATACTGACGGCTACGATTTTGATGTGGACGGCTCCGTAATGATTGTTGTCGCTACAGATGCCCCGATCACCTCCCGCAACCTGGAGCGACTCGCCAAGCGCGCGTTTATGGGAATTGCCCGGGTTGGCGGATTTGCCTCCAACGGAAGCGGTGACTATGTGATCGCGTTTTCCACCCATCCCGATGTTCGGAACAACCTGGATGATTCAGGCCAAACGCGACAAATTACCGAACTGGATAATAACGCAGTGAGTCCGCTATTTCTGGCCGCCGTGGAAGCTACCGAAGAAGCGATCTTAAACTCCCTCTTTATGGCTGAAACGATGGATGGACAAAACGGACGTACACAGGAAGCTCTCCCGATTGATGAGGTGATGGAAATTCTGGAGAAATACGGAGCTGATCAGTAACTGTTTTAATACGATATTGCGATAAGTAAAAATTTAAAAATCTTGCTCTGAAATGCCTGAAAAAAAAGTTCATCTGGTTTTGGGAAGCGGCGGTGCCCGGGGAATTGCACACATTGCAGTTATTGAAGAATTGGAAAAAGCCGGGTACGAGATTGTTGAAGTGATCGGTTGTTCAATGGGTGCTGTGGTGGGCGGCATTTACGCAGCGGGGCATCTCCCGGAATATAAGAAATGGATTCTTGGGCTTTCTAAACGAGATGTATTTGATCTGCTTGATTTTACCTTCGCTAAACAGGGATTTGTAAAAGGAGAAAAACTTTTTGCCAAACATGTGGAAGTGACGGGCGAAGAAAAAATTGAAGACTTCCCTATTCCATTTACTGCTGTAGCTACCGATATGCGCGACCATAGTGAAGTTCACTTTAAAAAGGGAGATCTCTATAAAGCGTTACGGGCATCGGTTTCCATGCCCGGGTTTTTTGTCCCAGTGGTTGAAAACGGGCAGGTCTTAGTAGATGGCGGCGTGTTGAATCCGCTCCCCATTAATTTAGTTGAGAAAAAAGAAGGTGCTGAGATCATTGCTGTAAATTTAAACGGTAAAATGGACCCCAAATACGATAAGCCCTCTGAGCCGGATAGGCTGGAAGAAATGCAAAATTGGTTCGATAAAATTCTTCCAGACTCAATGAAAACGAATCACAAAACCAAAGCAAAATCAGAATTACCCGCTGATGAAGATTCCTTTTCATTGATCGAACTCATGGATAGCTCTTTCAGCTTTACTCAAGACCGTCTTACAGAACTCATTATTGAGTTATATAAACCCAATCACCTTATTGAAATCCCCCGAAATGTCTGTGGTGTTTTTGATTTTGATCAGGGAAAACGGGTATATGAAATTGGCATGGAAGCCTGCAAGAGCGTTATTAAACAAAAGGATTAAATACTATTTAGCCTCACCATGAACACAAAAATTAAAGTACGCAAAGCCACACCCAAAGATACTGAATCCATCATTCAGTTCAATATTGCCATGGCGATGGAGACAGAGAACAAAACATTGAAAAGAGAGGAAATTGAGCCGGGTGTACACGGGCTGTTTGAAAAACCGGAGTATGGTTTTTACATGGTGGCCGAGTCGGAGGGAAAAGTGGTAGGCTCGCTGATGATTACCTTTGAATGGAGCGACTGGCGCAACGGCCTGTTCTGGTGGATTCAGAGCGTGTACGTCATTCCGGAGTTTCGCAGAAAAGGTGTATACCGGACGATGTACTTGACCATCAAAACATTGGCTGAGGAAAAACCGGACGTCTGCGGGTTCCGCCTTTATGTGGAGAGAGAGAACATCAACGCCCAGAAAACCTATGCTTCACTGGGTATGGATGAGACGCACTACAAGATGTTTGAGGAGATCAAGTAAGTTGAAGCCTAACGTGTCGTTTTTCATCCCTTATACGACATTAATCAAGGTTCAGAAGTCGCATAAACTCTCGTATAACAGCCACTAATTGCTATTATCAGCAAAATCAGATTTTCTGCAACAGGAAGGGCGGGTTGAGTCTTGTCGTGTAATTATTTGTTAGGTAACCTTTTATCCCACCTTAATTTAGTTGATTAAAACTGTTCATTTATAGTACGTCAATCGATCCGAAGTAAATAAATTTGAAAATTTTTTCAATTTTATTTAAAATATTATCAAAAAAGTTAAATATTATTGATTTCGGAAATGGAAAAACGTGACTCTGTCCTGCCTGTAAAATGTCCCAGTTGTAATAGTGGATTAGTGATTAAATCTCTCTTCTGCAAGAATTGTGAAACAACAGTAACTGGGTTGTATGAACTGCCTAAAATTCTTCTGCTCGAGAAGGACGAATTAGATTTTATTCACTCTTTTGTAAAGAATAGTGGCAGCTTAAAAGAAATGGCTAAAGAGATGAAGTTAAGTTATCCAACGGTTCGAAATTACCTGAATGATTTAATAGAAAAACTAAATCAAATGGAAAATGAACATAAATAAAAAAGAAGCACAGCAAAACTACGTGGCTCCATAATCCCTTTCTTTTTTTGGGTGGTGCCAAAGTTTTTTGGATAGGGTTCTTAATAATTATCATTCATATACCAATCGGATATATCTTTAATGTAAGATTTGATGGGGCCATAGATATGCATCTTGTTCCATCAGTTGAATCCTACCTTATTCCGATGTTAGATGTGGCTATTGCATGGGTTAGTATGTTTTTATGTCTGTATGTATCTACTTTAATTTTTCAATCGCCGATTCGACTGATAGATATTGCCGGAGCAACAGGTGTTGCAAGAATCCCACTTCTTATTTCAATTATTCCAGGTAAAATTTTTGAACCAAATATTCAAGAAGTCGAAGATGTATTAAATTTACAAGGAAGTGAATTATATCTATTAATCGTGGGGGGATTTGTTGTACTTCTTTTTTTCATTTGGTTTATGATACTGTTATTTAATGCTTACAAAGTAAATTCAAATTTAAAGGGTTGGAGACTTTGGATTGGTTTTATACTGTCAGTAATTATTGCTGAGATAATATCACTGGTGGCATTAGCTTATATATAAAGGATATCTTAACCTTACACCACCTAACCAGGTTTGCCTAACAAAGTGGCTCAAGCGGACGAGTTTGTGATTTGAGGCTTTGGAAAATTGATTGCCTCGCCGCTTAGCCACCGCACCGTGATGCCATTTAACCAATATTTAAGTTTGAATAAATTCCCTAGTTATTTTCTCAAAAGCTTTCTCTCATTTTTGGGACTATTTTTAATTCTGCTTTATGCTATTTCTTGGAGAGATGATCAAGTGCAAATTATCTATCAGGAAATTGGATTCAAAAGCTTTTCATCAAGTCTGCTACTAATTTGGGAATCTTTAAAATATCTTTTAGATCTTGCCTTATATGGTTGGTGGTTTTGGATGGTTTTGGTGTCACTTTTACTTTCTCTTATTTCTACAATGATCAAATTTGGGTTTCAAAAATTATCTCCTAATTCAAATCAAAACATAACATAAAAGTCATAATACCTTCTCATCTCACAATAAAATAGCACTTGACTAAGTTAACATAATTGTTAACATTTGTTCTGTGAAAGAAATCAAGTTCTATAAAACCCAATCAGGCAACGTTCCGGTAAAAGAGTTTTTGGACTCGCTGAGCTCTAAACATGCTCAGAAAGTTACCTGGGTTCTTGAATTAATTGAAAGACTGGACCAGATTCCTGTTCAATACTTTAAGAAACTAAAGAGTACAGATGATATTTGGGAGGTTCGAGCAAGAATTGGATCGAACAGTTTCAGAATTCTTGGGTTCGTTGATGGTGATGAATTTATAATACTGACGAACGGATTTTCCAAAAAATCACAAAAAACACCAAAGAAAGAAATTAAACTGGCAGAGCAGCGCAAAGCTGATTATCTGTTCCGAAAATGAGGTAAAACATGAGTGATTTACAAGCTTATATCAGCGACCGTAAAAAACGAGATCCCGAGTTTGCTGAAGGCTACGATGAAGGATTTCGCAGTTTCAAAATTGGTGTACTTCTGAAACAGGCCCGCGAGGAAGCAGGCCTGACCCAGGATGAGCTCGCCAAACAATTAAACACGAAAAAAACAGCCATCTCACGAATCGAGAATCATGCAGAAGATATACGGCTATCAACTTTGGAGAAGTATGCCCAGGCATTTGGAAAAAAGCTCAGAGTTGAACTCGTAGAGTGAGGCATGCATAACCAGCGGTTCGTGCGATCGGTAAGCAACTAATTGCCAATGGTTTTTACCAGCCTCGCCGCACAACCGCCAAACCGTTATAGAGCATGCCAAAAACCCTTAAAATTCAAATTAATAAATGGACTGATTATGAAGACAATGACCTGCAGACAATTAGGTGGAGCGTGTGACAAAGAATTTCACGCAAATACGTTTGAAGAAATGGCCGAAAAAGTAAAAAGCATGGGATTGGAATGAGTGTTTAACAAAATAGGCTTTTCATGTACGTCTTAACCTAAACAACGCTATGCAAACCTACAGCAAAACTTTTGAGGTGAAATGGGCAGATATGGATCCCAACCGCCACATGCGTCACTCTGTGTACAATGATTATGCCGCTCAAACACGTGTTGGAATGTTCTCTGATTTCGACCTCTCCATAACCGAGATCGGCCGTTTGGGTTTCGGGCCTGTCCTTTTCCGTGAAGAGACACAATTTTTGAGAGAAATTAATCTGCTTGAAACCATCAGAGTTACCTGCGCATTGACTACGATGCGCCGGGACGGCTCACGCTGGAGCTTTCAACATGAAATTTTCAAAGGCGGTGAAAACTCTATCAAAGCAGCACAAATCAATGTAGACGGTGCCTGGCTGGATTTGAACTGCCGGAAGTTAGGTGTGCCAACCCCGGAGTTGCAGAAAGTTATGAACCGATTCCCAAAAACCTCGAATTATGAATGGTTACCTGATAAAACGTAACCTATATCCAAATAGCAATGTAACGTGAGTTTGAAAGGTAAAAGCCGTTTCGCACGATCAACTAGTTACAGGACAGTTCGTCCTTCAACAGCAGAAAAATCACATGCTATTCATTAATTCAGTTTTTCGATAGAAAACTCTGTTTGTTGATGCCATTCAAGCCATTATCTTCGTAAGATGATAAGCAAGACAAATCACTTTATAGGAAAAAATGAATCACAAGGTTCTGAATAAAAACAGCCGGAAAGAAGTGACAAATCTCTTTAGGTCGGCTTTCTCCGATTCAGAGGGTGAAAGTGAAGGCCGGCTGATTGGCAATCTTGTCTCAGAACTTTGCTTAAACATTGATAATCAGGAGATCATCTGTTTCGGCACCTTTGAAAATGGATCCATCATTGGGTCGATTTTCTTTACTCGTCTTCAGTTTAAGGATAATATTCGGGTTTACATGCTTGCACCTGTTGCAGTCAGCACAAACCGTCAGGGAAAAGGCGTTGGGCAGAAGCTCATCAAGTACGGTCTTAACAATCTTAAAAGCCGGTCCGTGGATGTCGTTACCACATATGGCGATCCATCTTACTATTCCAGGGTAGGATTCCGGCCTCTGTCAGAAAGTACGATTGCTGCTCCGCTGAAGCTTTCGATGCCTGAAGGATGGCTCGGTCTCTCGTTAACAGGAGAGCCGATCCCTGCTATCGATGAACGCCCTACATGCGTAAGAGAGTTCAACAATCCTGTTTATTGGTAGTCAACGGCACCAACAAACAGAGATGTTTTATTATCTGTCAGAATTTGAAATTTCCTCAATTGGAGTTGAAGACTGTAAGCATCAGATTACCTTCCAAGCCGAGTCCTCCAACAATTTCACCAATGATATCGGGGGTTGGTCAAGCGGGTGCTTTAACTTCGAATTTCTCTTCGATCAGTTTAATGAACTGAGCTTTTGGTAAGGCACCTGCAGCCATTTGCGGCTGACCGTCAACTGGGATAAAAAGTATAGATGGGATACTTCGGATCCCGAAAACTGCAGCCAGTTCTTGTTCTGCTTCGGTATCAATTTTATAGATATCAACTAAACCCTCATAATTTTCGGATAACTCTTCAATAACAGGAGCTACCATTTTGCAGGGGCCGCACCAATCGGCGTAAAAGTCGATGATCGCAGGTTTTTCACCTTTAAAATTCCATTCTTGATTGTTTTCGTAATCAAAAACCTTTTTCAGGAAACTCTCTTTAGTTAAATGTTCAGCAGCCATGTCTTTCTCTTTTAATTAATGATTTCCATGTGACTTTAAATGAATCAATTTGATATAAATTGTAAGATATCTAACAATCAAAATACGGATATTGATCGACAGTCAATGTGTATAATCAATAGATATTGATTATTAATGACATAGATGAGTATGTTGATCTTCCTTATCCAAACCCAAGATCTAATTCTGAAGAGAGATCTTTCTTTAGACTTATCCGTTTTTCTTAAAGGTCTGGGTGATGTCTCTGAATACCATGTCCATTTTGACTTGACCCAAAACCTCTTAATAGAGAAACACCAAAGATCTGATATTGTATTTGATTTCTAATCGGTCAATTAATCGAGTGCTTCATGAACAAGTAAAAAGTGCCTAAAAAGCCAACCTAATTCGCTCCATTCCTGTCCAGGACGGCTTTTCCGCTGTACTCCGAAGCCGCCACTTAGCTCAATCGCTAAGTCTACATAATTGCGAATCACAAAGATTTTAGATTTACTATCATCCCATCGTCAATACCGTTCTAAAACGGGCTTTGTTATTGATCATATGAGCATACGCTTCATTCGCCTTATCTAGGGAAAACGTTTCAATCATCGGCTTGGAACCCGTCATTGCACTAAAGTTGAGCGTATCTTCCGAATCCTTTGCCGTACCGCTTGGCCAGCCTGATACTTTTTTGCGCCCCATAATTAAGCTGAAAGGCGAAACTTCAAAGGTCTCCCCTGTAGCCGCAAGTACAATCAGGTTTCCCTCCAGGCCAAGTCCGCCTACAATTTCGCCGATAATATCCGTGTTAGGTGCGGTAGCTATTACCACTTTTGCACCACCCATCTCCTGCAAAACTTCAACCGCGTTCTCTTTTTTAGCGTTGATAAATCTGTGCGCTCCTAGATCTTCAGCAAGCTTTTTCTTGTCATCGCTTGTGGAAATGGCCACGGTTTTGAAACCCATTTTAGCTGCATACTGAACGGCCAGATGTCCCAGGCCACCAATTCCCTGAACAGCTACCAGATCACCGGGGCGTGCTCCGGAATTTCTTAGAGCATTAAACGTGGTAATTCCAGCGCATAATAGGGGCGCGGCCTCTTCGGAGGAGAGATCCTCGGGAACTCTTGCGAGAGCTTCTTCACGAGCCGTCATGTATTCAGCATATCCGCCATCGTAACTGATACCCGCTACCTTTCCGTTTTCACAATTTATAAAATCACCTCGCCTGCAGGGATCGCAATGAAAGCAGTGTCCGCCGTGCCAACCAACGCCCACCCGGTCGCCTTTATTCCAGTTACTGATTTCCGAACCGGTCTCCTCAACAATCCCAACAACTTCGTGTCCCGGCACACGGGGATATTCAATGCCCGGGAAGAGACCATCTTTCACCATGGCATCGCTGTGGCAAATCCCACACGCTTCAACTTTAATCAAAACTTCCCTGGCTGACGGTTTTGGAACCGGCAGATCTACAATTTCAAAATCACTTCCGGCTTCTTTAATCTGGGCTGCTTTCATTGTCTGAACCTGTTTGTTTTCTGTTGAATTTTTGTTCTATTTCTTCAACTTGATTTGAGTTAATAGCATTCCTTGATTGCCTTATTGTGACTAATTGGACGTACAAAAAACAATCTATTGACGTAATTTCCGACGAATGTCATATCAAAAAATAAATTTAGTCTAAAATGAAATTGTTCATATTCATCAGTTTAGCTCTCATTACCAATCTCCATTCAGCAAGCTTTGCCCAAAATAATAACCCCAGATCCATCACACAGGATGATTCCCTAAAAATCGAGAACACCATTTCAAAGGAATTGGAACAGCTTGGAGACTCTTTAAGGGTTCTTGATAAATTTTATTTAGATGAACAGTTCATTGAATTTAAATCCGATACTTTTGCCATTGAAAGGAGAAGAGAAATGAGGATGGAGATCAATTGGAGTACAGCGGGTATGAATAATGCTTCGTATGCCGCCGAAAGGGAGTATGACCAACTACTGAACAAGTACTATCAAAAATTACTGGGGAAACTCGATGATGAAGACAAAGAAATTTTAAGACAATCACAGAGAAACTGGATCCGTTTTCGGGACTCGGAACGTGACGTGAACTATATGCTCACAGATTGGCAATATTCCGGGGGCGGAACTATTCAAACAACAATCAATGCCAACCATCACTTAGAAATCACAAAACATCGAGTTATTGAACTTTATCGATATTTAAGCCGCTTCATGTAGAAAACGGATATTTTGTAGTGGCAAATGAGTTGCAATTTAATCGAAACCATTATCATTTTGCAGCAGATCCATTTCACGTCTGATGCTTCGGCTTGAAATAATCATGTCTACCGTTTATCGATTAGTGACACCTTTTGATCACAGAAAGCAAAAATAGGATTCTACTCTGATATTTCTCGCTGAGTTACGCAGATGAAACCGCTGAGTCTCGCAGATTTTCTGCAGAAAAGAAAGCAGATTTTATATTGGTTACAATCTCCTTTTATATAAGCTCAATCAAAAAAGGCAACCCCGAAATGAATCGAAGCTGCCTTTTCAATTTTCATCTACTTCGCGATGAATAGAGCTAAATTCTGATGAACTTACTTCAGATCAAAACGATCCAGTTTCATCACTTTATCCCACGCTTTCACAAAGTCTTTGAGGAATTTCTCCTCAGAGTCTGAGCTTCCGTACACTTCAGCCACGGCTCGCAGTTCAGAGTTTGAACCGAAGATCAGATCGGCACGGGTTGCCGTCCACTTCACTTCTCCGCTGTCGCGATGGCGTCCTTCAAAAAGATCTCCCTCTTCAGAAGTTGCCTTCCATTCGTTACTCAGGTCGAGCAGATTTCTGAAGAAGTCGTTGGACAGAGCACCCGGTTTGTCGGTAAACACACCATGTCGGGTTCCGTCCCAGTTGGTATCGAGCACGCGCATTCCGCCTACCAGTACGGTCATTTCAGGTGCAGTCAGTTTCATCAGCTGAGCCTTGTCAACAAGCATCTCTTCTGCTGTTGCATTTCGTCTGGCGTGCGGCTTGAAGTAGTTACGGAAACCGTCTGCTTCAGGCTTCATCCATTCGAATGACTCCACATCAGTCTGCTCTGCAGTAGCATCGGTTCGTCCCGGAGTGAACGGAACCTCAACATCGTGACCGGCATCTTTCGCGGCTTTTTCAATGGCTGCGCATCCGCCAAGTACGATCAAGTCTGCCAATGAAACTTTCTTCTTTCCTGACTGTGCTTCGTTAAACTCTTTCTGAACTCCTTCGAGTTTGCCGAGTACTTTTTCCAGTTGACGCGGATTGTTCACGTCCCAATTTTTCTGTGGTTCCAAACGAACACGAGCACCATTTGCTCCGCCACGCTTGTCAGAATCACGGTAGGTCGATGCAGAAGCCCATGCTGTGGAAACCAGTTCAGAAACTGACAGGCCAGTATTCAAAATCTTTTCTTTCAGATTTTCGATATCCTGATTTTCAATCAGTTCGTGATCCACTTCAGGAATCGGATCCTGCCAGATCAGATCTTCTTCCGGTACTTCAGGTCCAAGATATCTGGATTTTGGTCCCATATCGCGGTGAACAAGTTTAAACCATGCTCTTGCAAAAACATCAGCGAAGTATTCCGGATCGTTGTAAAATTTTTCGGAGATCTTTCTGTACTCAGGATCCGCGATCATTGCTATATCGGTTGTAAGCATTATCGGGGCGTTTTTCTTCCCTTCGATGTGAGCATCGGGCACGGTTCCGTCACCCTTACCGTCTTTGGGTGTCCATTGCCATTTTCCGGCCGGGCTCTTGGTCAGTTCCCACTTATACTCAAACAGGTTTTCATAGAAACCCATATCCCATTTTAGAGGCTCATTTGTCCATGCGCCTTCCAGTCCACTGGTAATGGTATCGGCACCTTTTCCAGTTCCGTAGTTGCTCTTCCAGCCAAGCCCCATCTCTTCCATCGGAGCTTTCTCCGGATCGGGTCCGTTGTGCTCTTCGGGAGCCGCACCGTGAACTTTACCAAATGTGTGTCCGCCGGCAATCAGTGCTACGGTCTCTTCGTCGTTCATCGCCATTCTCTTGAATGACTGACGAATGAATTTCGCCGCTTTCTTCGGATCAGGCTCTCCGTTTGGCCCTTCCGGATTCACATAGATCAGTCCCATATGATCGGCAGCAAGTCGGCCTTTCAGATTACCGTCTTCATCGTGACGCTCATCACCAAGCCATTCGTGTTCCGGACCCCAGTTAATATCTTTTTCAGGCTCGTAAATATCTTCGCGTCCGCCACCAAAACCAAACGTTTCAAAACCCATCGATTCAAGCGCAACGTTTCCGGTCAGAATCATCAGGTCAGCCCAAGACAACTTGCGGCCATACTTCTCTTTGATAGGCCATAGCAGTCGGCGAGCTTTATCGAGGCTTACATTATCGGGCCAGCTGTTTACCGGTGCAAATCTCTGATTTCCTGTACTTCCTCCACCGCGGCCATCAGCTACACGATAGGTTCCGGCACTGTGCCATGCCATACGGATAAAGAGCGGTCCATAGTGTCCCCAATCGGCCGGCCACCAGTCTTGTGAGTCGGTCATCAGTTCATGGAGATCTTTCTTAACTTCATTCAAGTCCAAAGATTTGAACTCTTCCGCATAGTCAAAATCTTCACCCATTGGGTTTGAGAGAGATGAGTGCTGACGCAGAACGTCAAGATCCAAACGGTTCGGCCACCAATCCCTGATTTTGGTTCCGGCACCGGCTGTCTCTTTTACTTCCATAGACCCATTGTGAAACGGGCATTTACTTTCGTTGTTTGCAGTATTTTGATTTTCCTTATTAGACATCCAAACAGTAGTTAGAGGTTTACATTTATCTTTAATAAAATAGCGAATCATTCATATCTATTTCATATAGATAATGACAATCACTTCTATTTTGGCGGGTAATCAAATTAAGACCGAAAAGATGTGCTTGTAAATCGTCCATCGCAGTTCGTCCATCGGTGATTCGCAGTTCAGTAACCTCAGATTAACGAACTGCGAATCACGAACGACCGATTGACGAATTTAATTTTGTCTTCTTAAAGGGATTAGCTTTAAAGCTTTCCTTTTGAAGTTTGAATGCTCTTAACAAATATGGGAATCAGTTCATCACACTCTTTGATTACCTGATTTTGAACTTTTACATCACGAATAAGTCGCGCCTTTGATAAAATCTTTAAACTAATGTAAGACTCCCTTAACTCCTTCAAAATAACCTGAAGTTTATGTATAAAATCTTTCATTGATTCTGCACTTCTGGATTCTCCATAATTCAGTGCCGGTGAAGTTCCGGATCTAATCAATTGCCCTGCCAGATGATTTCCGGCCTTGGTTGGTGAAATATCATCTGATAAAGTTATAATCTGTACTGCAAAATTTATCAACCGATCTTCTAACTGTTGTTTGTTCATGATTTCTCCCCTCCTGTTCATTATGTTTATATTAGTATGAACAAAATTTCATCAATCCCTTACAGTTTTAAACCAAAAAAGTCGTCAATCACAGTTTACCTTTTTTTGATTGACGAACTGCGATTTAAATTTTCACGGGGATAAATCCCGCGCTCGCATATAAAACCCATAAAAGTGTTTGAGTCGGTTTTGAAATGAAATAGAAAAAAGCCCCAAAGTTTGGGGCTTTATATACGAGTCGGTCATTCATGGCCGGTGAAAAGTTATAATAGCCAAGCCTGGTATTTTTACTTCTGGGATCTCAATTTTAACAGTAATCAGATTGGTCAAATATGTATCCGATAGATATAAATCGTCCATCGCAGTTCGTCCATCGGTGATTCGCAGTTCATTCTCATCTGATTAACGAACAACGAATCACGAATGACCGATGGACGAATTTCTGTCTTATTACATCGAAGGCATCAGCATCACTGCGTTGATCATCAGCCGTTCCGGACCCCTCCAAAACATCCGGTACTGCGTGTTATCTGCCAAAAGAACAACTTTGCCTCTTCCCATGGAAGCCACTCCGGCAAACACATTTCCGGCCGCTTTCTGGATATTTTCCTGGGATGCATAACCTGAAACCAACAGGTTTTCCGGATCTTTTTCATAGTATCCAACTACCTGATAGCTGCTTGATGGCACCATCTGATCGGTATTATAAGTGAGACTGTACAGCTTCTCTTTCACTCCAAATGCCAAAGGGTTGGTCACGTCTACGTGAGACTTGAATGAAGCGCCGGGGATTCTGCGAAGGCCGAAAGTATCCACCCTAGCTTCATATGGCGTGTAAGCTGCCACGTCCGGAGCATCCTCATCTTCTTCCTCCTCTTTTACCAACTCCACATTGATCCACTCCATGCGATCCTGGGTCAGACTGTGCGAAGATGCCTCGGTAGCCACTAGCGTACCGCCGCGTTCAACCCACTCTTTTACTGCCTGCTGCTGTGATTCACCGTAGTGAGGTGCACTTCCCCCCTGACCAGGTAGAATAATGACATCGTACTCATCCAAGTCGATCGATGCGAGTCTGTGTGATCGGATTCGTGAAATACCATATTCTACATTTTGATCAAACTGAAACCAGATCTGCCCTGCTGTATAGGAGTTAAAGGGCTGATCAATCACCATAGCTACTTTTGGCTGATCCAGAACCGTACTGCTACGTGAAGCAAGATCCATTCCTGAGTCCATTCTTCCGGTTTCCAAACCGCGAATAATAACTCCAGCATAGTCGGCAATCTCCTGCATATCGCGGCTAGCATCACTTCGTTTATCGTAATTCCGTCCAAGCATTACAATCAGTGAACCTCTCGAAAACTCCACGCCATCTTTGGTAAATATCTTCTCCGCAGAACGTACCTTATATCCTCTTCTCCAGAGTTCGCCCAATGCTTTTGGTGCTGTTGGCTGATTCCAGTCAATCACAAAAGCATACTCGGCTGATGGATTGATCACACCTTTTTCACGGGCAGGAGCTTCATCTACAACCGATGTTGAAACAGATGGATCGTCATTTACACGAGCCGCATCCAGGTTATACGCCATTGGAATGGACCAGACAGACATGTCGTACATTACCGAATCTTCAATGGCCATCTCCGGCTCAAACAGCGTAGTGATAAACATGTGTTTGGTTTGATTGGTGCGAATAATAAAATCCCCTTCACTGAATGAGCGCCGCTGTGGCTCATTATCCCAGTAATCAAAAGCGTTTCGTAGTGAAAAATTTTCTCCGGCACGCTCCACTTTCACACCCTGCTTCAGCATAATGTCGATAACATCATAGGTGTGATCGTTTGGATTATCCGGCAGGATATACGCTTTCGTTTCAACTTTTGAATTGGCCGGATTAAGCGATTCGCGGAAGTAGTTCAGCAACTCTTCTCTGTTTTCCACGGCTGTTCGTACCGTAGCCACACTGTTTTTATAGTGGTCGAAAATACGCTGCTCCAATGTTAAGATGTATCCCTCTTCCGTCTCAACGGCCCGACCACCACGACTGTGTCCGCCCTGCTCGGCCAGCATCCCTATTCCGCCCATCAGGCTCGGGTAAGAAGAGCCATAACCGGGATAGAAAAAATCAAAACCTTCCGTAGTGGCGTAGTTGATATTGTGCTTGTCGAACTCTTCGATGGTGCCGCGACCAAACCGATCGCTCCACTCTTCGTAATCATCCGGAAGCTGAAGGTTTCGAGGTGTGGTACCCGGCATGGTAAAGTAGTTGTTGTTAAAGCCCTGCTCGTGAATATCGAGGTGAACCTGCGGCATCCATTTCTGATACTCCGCAATTCGGCCTCTCGATTCGGGATGAACCAGCCACACCCAATCGCGGTTCAAGTCGAACCAGTAGTGATTGGTTCGTCCGCCCGGCCAGATCTCATCATGCTCCAGGTCGGCGGCATCCGTATTGAGCATATTCGCCTGTGACGATTTATACCACGTTACGTATCGATCGCGTCCATCTGCATTTAAGATCGGATCGATAATGACGACAGATTCATCTCTGAACCGGGCCGACTCATCGTCTTCGGCCGCAGCCAATCGATAGGCTGTCTGAAGAGCCGCTTCTGCGCTGGACGCTTCATTTCCATGCACTCCATAACTGAGCCATACAATAGCTGGATGATCTTCCGCCAATTCAGCTGCTTCATTGCTACTCAACCCTTCAAAATCGGCAAGGCTCAGGTTGTTTTCCCGGATCTGCTCCAGGTTGGCATGATTCTCTTCATTGGTGATGATAACCAACCATAGATCACGACCCTCATAGGTTTGACCGTAGGTTATTACCGAAACCCGATCGCTTTCCGAAGCCAGATTTTTAAGATAGGCACCCAGCTGATAATGGTGGCTGTACTCTTCGCCCGGCTGATATCCTAAAAAGTCTGCCGGTGATGTAACATCAGAATTGTAAGGCAGCTCCGGATCGAATTGAAATCGGTCATTCAGTAATTGAGAAGCCGCCGGTGATGTAATGAGCAGAAACAGTAGAGAAGTAAGGAGTAGCTTTATTGCATTCATATAGAGGTGGTTTTTTAAATGTATTCGAGCATAGAATACTAAATTAAAAAGCCACTTTCATAAACCTCTCAACAAATGCACGGTTCAGTAATAACTTTTTACTTCGATTTCTTCATCGTAAATACAGCAACGATAGCAGAAGTAACAACCCCCATCATAAAAGCCCCGAGAACACCCTGTATCATATAACTTTTCAGGTTGAAATAACCTGTTGCTTCACTGCGAGACATCTTGCCCATCTGTACGGAATGATCAATCATGTTCTCAAAAAAATCCGGTGAGATCAGGGTATGAATAATATATTGAGCCACCGGACTTAAAACGGCTACCACAATCGTAATATAGAAACCGGTCATAAATCCCTGTGTCCATGTCATCACTCCGTTATAGTCATTTTTCCTTTTATCAAGAAAAGCCACCACGTAAATCACTATTGCTACAATAGCAAACACATTGGTCATAACTGCATGGCTTTCAATATTCTCACCATGCCACCCCATCAGCTTCTCAAAAACCATCCAGAGAATCAAAATGACTGTAAATATCAGTCCCCACTTCAGTTCTGTTTTATACTTTTCCATCCCATTCTCCCATTTAGTTTACGCCGATCCCTTTTATTCCATATCACTGTGCTTCAAACGATTATAACAAAAAACGGGACCTTTTCTTACACTTCAGCAAATATTTCTATCTGCACTTATCAGCAATAGCCCGTTTATCCTCTCGGCTCAGCTGAATAATTGGGTAGATTTCCTGATTTCCCATCTGGCTGTACATTACTGATGCAGGATCGTTTCCATGAACAAGTCCCAGTGCATGTCCCAGCTCATGCGCAAGGACCAGGTAGAGGTCTCTCTTACTCAGATACTGATTTACGGTTATCATACCGCCACTCTCCGTATTCCGATAGGTAGCTTTAGTGAAGCGACTCTCACCCGAATACTCCTCATTATAGCGATCCACCAATTCATTACTCTCCTCAATTCGGTTATTCAGACGATCTACATAACTATTAATCTCATCCGCCAACTGGTCCAGTTCATTCCGCTCGGCCAAAACCCGTTGCTGCATACTCTCCACCTCTTCTTTTCGCTCTAAAAACAGCTGTTCTTCTGCAGCCGTCATTCCCCCGTTTTGATTTTTCTCCCTTACCCACCGGTTTAATTCGTTTAACTCATTACGGGTTGTTGAAGCCAGTCTTTCATATTCAGAAGATTTTTGTTCAAATCGTTCACGCCGTGTCTCATACTCACGTTGTATTTGATCGGTTCGAATTTGCTCCGATTCAATCTGCTCCCGAAATCTCATTTCACCGACTATCATCTCCTGCCGTTCATCATACACAAAACGAACATCAATATTTCCATCTTCTGTGTAGAATGCCACCGGTCGGTCAATCGCGTCTGACCATAGCGAAACTGCCATTTGCATGGCTTCCTTTACCTCTTCTTCTGAAATTCCAAACCGGGAATCTATTTCCCCAATTCTGTAAGAGAGCGGCTCATTACATGCACCAAGGTCACTCTCCACCGTTCGATCGACCTTTTCGTAGGTCATGAAGTACCAGCCTGCGAGCAGAATAATGATCAGGACCAATAAATATTTGAGCAGGTTATTCAGAGTCATGATTTATTGCAGTATTGGAGAGCTTTAAATCCCATTGATCGTTGTAGTCAATAAATTAATAGGTTATTTGATTGATTCAACGGATGAGTCTGGGTAACAATTTTTACTTTTTCAAATTTTATAGCACATCTATTCATATTTAAAAACTGTTTCGGCCTCAATATTATTATACCGGGTTTGACAGAAAATCAATAATCGTAGTGCCAACGTAAGTCAATTCCCTCACGAGAATCATCTCCCTGAGTGATAATCAGTTCAAGGTTTTCTTTCAATAAATACTCCAGCATAAAGAGCGTATTAGGCCGACTGCTGCTGATTTCGTTCACTACGGCAAAAAACGTGCGCCGGTTCAGATACCAACCTGTTTTAATTGAGGTAGCGCTGTCCGATCCCGACCGGGTATTATCAATCTGCACCACATCAATTCCCAAACTTTGAGAGGCCAGCAGTTCAACGCGGTCGAGCAATACATCCAGTGCAATATCAGCTGCAGACGGGCTGCTTCCGCTGCCAGCCACAACCTGCTCCCACGACTCAAGTTCGTAGAACGGTTTCCCAAATAGGGTATAACTGATAATGTCCTGCAGTTCAAGTGGCGGATCACTGTCGAATCTGAATTCCGGTTCTTGTACAGTACCCTCAATAATGTAATATATTTGCACTTCAGACCGAGACTGAGGCGGCTCAAACAGCGTGCGGATATTCAACTCCGGATCATCAACCGGCCCATAAAAGGTAACAAAGGCCTCATCGAGCTGGAACTGTTTACCCAGCGGACGAGCATAACCCCTTACTCCTTCCAGCGATCCAAACATCTGCAGATCATTATTGCGCTCTTTAACGAGGTCCACTTCACCGCCCAACTCAATCTCCATATCAAGATACTGCCGGTTGCGGATGAAAAACTCCCGTGCAAAATTTACATTCATCTCCATTTCAAGCAATTCATAAAATTCGATCGGCTCGGGCTCCTCTTCATCTTCAAGCTGAACATCTTCAACAGATTGCTCACCGAAATCTTGCAGGTTTACAAATCCATTCAGGAATGTGAGGTTTCCGGTTAATTTGGGTTCATCAACAGTTCCGGAGAGATCTGCATCCAGGTCAATCAGTGCTTTGTATTCTGAAGTGTTGGCAGCTCTGAATTGATTTCCGCGAATGTTTAACTGAAGCCCCCCGGGAGTAAGGTTATTCATTTCAACAGAACCGCTGGCCCGAATTCGTCCGGGACCGCTCTGCATTCTAAACTCTTGCAGCTCAACCTGGGATCCTGTAAAATTAATGACTGAAGTCATCTCGGATAGAGTAATGCCGGCCGGTACCACTCTCAGATTTCCATCCATCAGCTCCATTCGCCCTGATGTTTGCAGATCGGCTAACCTGCCATTCAATGACACTTCTCCATTTAGCCTGCCTCTCAGTTGACGGAACATTTCGCGATCGAGAAAATCGTTAAATATTGCCAGATTGAAGTCTTCTGTGCTGAAGTTTACGCTAACCTCATCATCATCGTCGGGCAGTAACACCTCTGCGTTACGGAGATCCACAATAAATGGCAGTTTTGCATCCATATCCAAAACCGGATTACCGGCCGTTTCAACAACTCCACCCAATTCTACATTCTCTTCATCGTGTATGTAATTGAGGTCGAAATCAGCTCTGTCGATATTAATTCCCGAAAACAAACCATTTTCAATATGCAGATTACCGGTTAACTCAGGATTTCCTGCAATTCCGTCCAAATCTGCCCTCAGACTGATTTTTCCCTGCGTATCTTCCGAATCCAATTCAGGGATAAATGAGAGCCAATAGGATAAATCCGACTCGGAAACCTCAAAATAACCGTTTACTTCCCGGTCAAAAAACTGGTCATCAAATGTGGCAGGGTCACCCGGTAAAAATGGCACCTGAAGCAGCGACTCAAATAGCTTTTGATCGTCATGATTGCCACCGAAGGTAAGCTGTAACCATTCATCTTCGATATTCAGGTAAAAATTGAAGCGGTCCATTTCTCCATCTTCAAACTCAATATTTTGCACTGAACCGTTTGTAGAAACAACTAAATCGCTGCTGCTGTTGTATATTGATGTTTCGCCGGACAGATAGCCCTCCAGTACCGGTTCCTGCAATACCAGGCTCTGTATTGCTCCAAGATTCAGATCACCTGCTTCCAAACCAACCTCCTGCACATCCGCTGACAGCTGCGTGACCCAAAGGGATAAGAATGACTGATCTTCGGCGTCGCGGACGGTCATTGTGTCCATCCGGGCAGCCTCAGTTTCAAAATTGTATTCAAAATCAAAAGAGTTGTCCAGCGATAGCGTGCGGATTTCTGTCGTAAAATCGAAAAGTGTCGTTCTGAGGTTCAACCGGTTTGAATCGACACTGAACTCCCCTTCCTGATACAGTGTGCATATCTCTTCGTTGATGATTTCGAGATCAAATTGGCCGCTCGTACTGTTTTCTTGCTGAACCAGCTGAGTTGAGAAATTTATATCCTGCACTCCGATTTCATTGACCACCGGTGAGTTTATCTGAACATCCAGGTCTGCTTCAATGTCATCCAGTAAACGAACGGAAGCCAATCCATTAATAGAGTTTGCCGAAAACAGCGAATCTACCACAATGTTCTGTAATTCGGCCTCACCGTTAAACTCCAGAAATCCTGATCCGCTTCTGTTGAGGGTTCCGCTCAGAACACCGCCCGACTCAAGTCTGTCTAACTCAAAAAGCGGAGCAAGTGGCTGCAAATCCTTCAACTCTGCACTGAAATTTAGTCGATTTTCTAAGTTTGTCAGGTCTGTAATATGCTGACGCAAAGAGAACTCCCCATCGGCTATCGGGCTAACTAACTGAGCATTTTCAACCGTTAAAAATTGATCTTCTATAGTAAAGTTTGCTTTTAGAGTGTCGACCGGTTCCTTGTTCACCACACTGGAGTCCAATGCCGCCTCGGCCTGCAGCTGCAGTGTTTCCGGATCAAATCCACTGCCCTCCCCTTGTAATGTTCCGTTCAAATAGGTAGGAAACTGTTCCAATCCTGAAAGCTCCGAAAGGTTAAATTCACGCATTACGGCATCAAACCGGTAGCTTGGATTTTCCCGCCAGTCGTTTGCCTGAAAACGGGCCGTAACGTTGCTACGATCCAGGCGGGCCGATAGATTTCCGTTTAACGATTGCGAATTAATATTTCCCCGAAACATCAACTCAGAGAAAGGCTGATCGCCATATTGGCTATCCTCAATGTTTATTTCAGCAATTGCCTGGAAATTTTCCGGTTCTATTCCCATTCCGGAAAAATCGCTCCGTATATTCAATTGGCTATCCAGTGCAGGATCATTCAGCCAGGTGGCGAGATTCATATTTTGAGTTTCGATATTTCCGCTCCAAACCGGATCTTCATCCCACATTTTCCGGGTAGAGAATGTCAAATCCACGCGTTCATCCTGCTTTCTGATTGTTGCAGTGAGTTCTCCCTGATCCCGGTTTATTTCATAGCCGGCTTCAAAACCGTCGACGCTATAGATATCATAACTAAAATCTGAAAACCTCACTTCACCGGCCCAGGTCGCTTCTTCAATTTCATCTGCTTTCAGCAGTCCGTTCCCGGTAAAAGTTAGCTCTCCCAGTAGGGGTGTTCCCTCTAAACCCGTCAACTGAGGTGTATCCAGGTTTTGCAGATAGAGCTCGAGCCGATTCAGGCTAAACTCCGATCCAAGCGAAACGCCGGATTGAATCGTTAACTCCTCTAACCCGGGGGCCGATGCGGTCAGGTTCACATTCAGATCATCAAACGTACCTTCGGCACCAACTTCGATCTGCAGGTTTTGTTCAAGTGGCAGGTTTTCGACATAGGCTGCAATATCGCGCCAATCCAGCGGTGATAGTTGAGCCGATCCTGTTATTTCATCCGGCAATTCAAATTCAGAGCTCGCGTTGAGCATGGATCGCCCTGTATTGATCACAAGCGATTCGAGCGTAATTTTTCCATCTTTTTCTGCTCCGGCCGACATCACAAAACGAATATCTTCCGGCAGGCGGTCTTCCTCCAAAGAGAACTCCAACGAACGCACTGACCCAAAGTAACCGCTCTCCGACACACCGGCGGAGCCACCAAAATTGAGGTCCCGTATATTTACAAATCCATCAGGCAAAACATAATCTGAGGTTACATCCACGTTCATACGCTGTACTGAAATGTCTTGAACCTCCCATTTTAATGTAGATTCACTCTCCTCAGGTTCCTGTTGCGCGGGAATCAAATTCATTACATTCCAAACAGAATCCTGCTCCTGATTGATAAATGCCTGCACTCCATCTACCGATAGGCTCTCTACGGTATGAGGTGACCAGATTAAATCCATGATACTGTATGAAACGGAAGCAGAGTCAATCGTTGCAATCTGCTGTTCTGAATCACCCCTTAACTCGACTCCAATAAGTGTAAAACCATGCAGCAGATCACCGTTCATCGACTCTACTTTTAAAGAACCGTTGAGTTGCGCGCCGGCCTGTTGCTCAACCTGATCCCGTAAATAATTCAGAAGCAGATCACTTTTAAGGGAAAGACGCAGCCCACTCAAAATGAGTACGAAAACCACGAGAATGATTACCCATTTAATCCAACCGTGTTTTTTTTCGGTATGTTTTTTCTCAGATTCGCTCATTAAAATGCCTGACCAATGCTAAAATGAATTCCGATTCGGCTCCATGCGTTTCCATAATCCTGTCCTTCATATATGTTCAGGTCTTCATCCGTTGGATTCAGTTTATATCCCACATCAACCCGAACAGGACCAATTGGCGACTGGTAGCGAATACCGCCGCCCGCACCAAACTGAATGGGGCGCTCTTCTACACTATTCACATTATCCCAAACCTGACCGCCATCTAAAAAAGCTGCAAGCCCCAGGTTGTTAATAAATCCTGTCAGTTGTTGTCTCAGCTCTAGGTTGAACGTTAACATCGTACGGCCGCCAACCGGAACGTATCCGTCAAAATCACCCGACTCATCAAAGCGTGCCCTGCTGGGGCCCAGCTCCTGCCGGTTCCAGCCTCTCACCGAGTTCGTTCCCCCCGTAAACAATCGGATATTTGAAGGTAGCGATTTATCCTGATCATAGAATATCACGCCACTGTTTACGCGGGTTGCGATGGTGAGTGAGTTTGTAAGATTCGTATACCTTCGAACATCAAGGAGTGCTTTTTGAAATGTAAATGACGACTCCCCAAACGTACCGGAGAACTCAATAAACGGCTGAATAACCCATCCTCTTGGCTCCCGGCTCAATCCCTGGCTATAATAGCCCGACAGCGAGAGCGACGATACGTTATAGTTTAAAACCGTATCGGGCAGTGCTGCGTCCGCATTCCTCGATATCTCTTCGTTAATTGAAAATTCATAGGAGGCAGAAGCCGTTTTGACCCGATCCAGCTGATAAATTAAACTGTTATTAAATCCTGACTGAAACAGCTCGAATGACGGTTCTAATCTATGCTGCCCAAAAGCTGTTACCACATAGCTGCTTCTGGAATTAAACACATACGGGATTAGGTAGTCGGTACTCAATCTCTGCTCAATAAATGAACCCCTGCCGCTTACCCCAAACCGGTGTCCCGTTCCGCTGATGTTGCGGTTTTGCCAGCTTAATTGCCCGCGCAACAACTCTTCCCGTCCAAAACCTATCATGGCCTGCACAGACCGTTTGGGGTTCTCACGAACTCTCAGCACTACATTAAGGGTTGAATCCTGTGGTTGATCGGGTACGGTTATCGTGGCAAATCGAAAGAGGTGATGATTAAAAACCTGACGTTGAGCAGACTGTAGTTTGCTCCGGCTGTATCTTTCCCCCTCTTTAATCTCCGTTTCTCGTATTAATATTCTCTCCGGTACCGAAATATCACCCTCTATTTTAATATCCGAAAAATAAGCTCTTGAATTAGGGATGGCTCTAATGGTAACATCTGCCCGATTAGACAGTGAATCGACCTCCGACAAAACTTCAACCTCCGGCCATGCAAATCCAAACTCTTCAAGCAAATTTAAAAAACGTCCTTCCGCATCCGCTTTTCTCAATGTCTGGAACCGGCTCCCTTCCTGAAAATCGTGCTGTTCGGCGGTTCTTTCAAATTCACGAGAACTCCGGATTTCATCTATTATCTCCTGTTCCGCCTCAATCACAATTTCAGACGATCGGATTCGAATCGGCTCCCCCTCTCTGATTTTAAACACCACTTCTTTCTTCCACTCTTTACGGCGATCTACAATCTCGTAATCCACCTCAACATTTTGGTAGCCCCGCCTCTCATAATATCTTACAATTCGAATGCGATCACGTCTGACGTCCATCTCATTTAGAATAAAATCGTCTGTTCGCCCAAATGTCTTTTGTAATAAGCTGGGTTTGGATGTAGCAATAATCTCACTGAGAACCATGTTGCTGTAGTTCTCATTGCCCTCAAAAGTGACGTCCCATACTACCGGTTCTCTTTCACTGTCTTGCGCCAAAACCATTTCTGTGTTCAGCATGAACAAAAGAGCACCCGATAAAAAAAGAAATAGCTTGCAAGCAGCGTTATCTTGAATAGAATTCAACAATGGAGTTTTTTATAACTTTTATAAAACTGATGACTGTAGTATATGTAGTTTGCTAAACATAGAAAATTTCAGAGACAGTACTTCACAATAAAATCTACAAAATTAATGCTCACGCCCCGAAGTTCATTTATTTTCATCACACTCATTGCCGTTCTATATCTGTCTGCCTGTAAATCATCCGAAGAATTTACCGGCTACTCTTACGATCCCGAGGGTGTTACAGAAACTACAGACCGGGAAATAGACCGTCAAAATAAACGCACCATCGGGTTTATGGAAGATGGTGTTTGGATTACAAATGAGTTCACAGGTTCGAGAGTAAATGATGTTGTTCGAGTTGCACCATATCATTATCAGCTTCAGATCAATCCGGAAATCAGCCCGATCAACAACAGCCCTTGGTACGGTTTCCGGGTGTGGGCTGATGATTCGACAAAAGTAACCTTAGAGCTTTCGTATACAGATGGCCGCCACAGATATCGTCCTGATATCAGTTCAGATAACGGGGAAACCTGGCAAAAGGCAGATTCTACAACCTATCAGCGAGACCCTGACACTCGTAACGGAATGATAACATTAAATATTGGACCTGATCCGGTTTGGGTTTCAGCACATGCACCACAAACTACAAGCGAATTTCGCCAGTGGTCGGATCAGCTTGCACTGAAATCGTTTGTTCAACGTTCGGTTGTCGGTACCACGCATCAGGGCCGACCGGTCTATCAGCTTAAACTTTCAGAACACTCTGAAGAACCGGTAAAAGGTGTGATTTTGATCTACGGCAGACAGCATCCACCGGAAATTCCGGGCTATTTAACCGGGCTTACATTTATTGAAGAACTTGCATCCGATTCTGACTTGGCAAAGCAATTTCGGCAATACTTTGATGTCTGGACCTATCCGTTGATGAATCCCGACGGTGCGGATAGCGGGCATTGGCGAACCAACGCTGCCGGTGTTGACCTGAACAGGGATTGGCAGTATTTCAACCAACCGGAAACTGATGCCGTCCGCAGATCCGCTTTACCTCTTCTAAAACGTGACGATCGCAAAGTATTTTACGGCATTGACTTTCACTCAACCGGAGAAACCGTTTTTTATCCAATTCTGGAAGAGATTGATACTTTCCCACACCTGTTCACCTATCGCTGGTTAGACCGAATTAAATCACAGTTGCCCGAAACAGAAGTCAACGTGGAGCCTTTCCCAACAGATTCGCCAATCGCCAAAAACTGGACCTACAAAACATTTGGTGTTGATGCGGTAACCTACGAAGTTTGGGATGAATTACCCGAGGAAAAACTTGAAGAATTAGGAAAGAAGTCTGCCATCATCTTCATGGAAATGATGATCGCAGAGTTCGAAAAGGAGATGAAATAAACCACTTGTTATTTCATTAGTAATTCATAAGTCTGAAGTAAATTGTTAGAGTGTGTTTAACGGTTGAATTTAAATTCAATACGTGTTTGTATTAGTTTGAAGTGTTTTAAAGTGATTATTCATCCCCCTTCAAAGGGGGATTAAGGGGGATGGCCCTTAGCATAGCGAATTATGGAAAAGTATTTCAACCATCTGGGTTACAATAAAGATCTTAAAGAGGTCGCAAGAAAACTACGTAATGATTCCACCCCCGCTGAGATTCGACTATGGACAAAATTGTTACGAGCAAGGCAAATGAAGGGGTATCAATTCCTGAGACAAAGACCTGTATTAAACTACATTGCTGATTTTATGTGCAAAGAGTTGCGATTAATAATTGAAGTAGACGGGGAAAGTCATGAACAGGAGCATCAATGGTATAAAGATGAGGTACGACAAAAAGAATTGGAAAATTATGGGTTTACCATAATTAGATTTTGGAATGAAGAAATATTCAACGATTTGGAAAATGTATCCAGGGTCATTGAACATTGGATCGATAGCCATCCCCCTGCACCCCCTTCGAAGGGGGAATTTAAATTCAACCAGTAACCACGTTTTTACCTTTACAAAACACATTCAATCCCAAACCTGCATGAAAATAACATTTAACCACAAACTATACGGCATTGCTCTACTGTCTCTTTTTCTATCAGCCTGTAGCAGCCCTGCACTTGATGATTACAGTGATGTAAGCTATGAGTTAACCGATCAAAATGGAGAAGAAGTTATTTTCCCTGATGATTTTGAAGGTTCACCGGTTGTGATGGGTTTTATCTATACAAACTGTCCTGATATCTGTTCATTTATCACAGCCAATGTGGGCAAAGTTTATGAAGAGATGGAAAATCCCGGCGATACCCAGTTTGTATTGGTTACTTTTGATCCGGAACGCGACTCCCCCGAAGTTTTAAAGTCGTATGCTCAGGCATTTGATATGGATAAAGACCCTTTTCATTTCCTGACCGGCGACACCGACACTATCGATCAATTTATGCGAAGGGTCAGTGTTCGAACTCAGGAATCTTATTCCCGGGAACTGGACGATGGCGGGCGCATGTATTTTTTGAACCATTCAGATAAAATTCTTCTCATAGACGATAATTCGCAACTCATTTTTGATTACGGCGGCAGTATGACACCCGTAAATATTATTATTGAAGACCTACAAAAACTACTATAACAGCTTAATTATGAAATATTTATACCTATTATCTTTCGCGTTACTATTCGCAATCAGCTGTATCGGAGAAACAGAAAAAAATGAACCGGAGATTACTGGCGACGGAGTTCAGATTGAAGGCGCGTGGGCCCGGCCGGCCAGTGAAGGACGCATGAGTGCAGCCTATTTTTTAATCTCCAATTTTGAACTGGAAAGCGACACCCTGGTATCTGTGGAATCGGATGTTGCACAGCTAGTTGAAATTCACGAATCCTACGAAAGAGAAGAAGGTATGATGGGGATGCGGGAAGTACCCCAGGTAGAAATTCCGTCCCAATCCACAATACGTTTTCAACAGGGTGGTCTACACATTATGCTGATTCAGGTAACCCGCACGCTGGCTGATGGTGACACTTTTGAGCTGACCCTCAACTTCTCCAATTCAGAATCGCAAACGATTGAGGTTCCGGTAAGGTTGTAACTTGTACAATTAATAATGCATTGATTAAGCTGCTTTAAAGTCCCCTCCTTTTCCAAGGAGGGGATTTAGGGGTGGTTCAAACAGACTAAAATCATTCCTCATACTTTTTTGAAAGAAAAATTACCGGCCTAACCACCCCCGACCCCTCCTTAAAAAGGAGGGGAGCATCTTTTATCATCAAACTCAGGTTTATAAAGCAAGTCAATACATTCACCCCCTGCCGTTATCAATAAGAAAGCCAAAAAAACAGCGGAGTACTACAACAAACTGTCTCCAAAGTACGACAAACTGTACTCCTCTTATCTGAATCAAACTCACGAGCATTTCCTCAGTCACTTCAAGCCGGAGCCCGGAGATCGGATTCTGGACGCCAGTGCAGGAACAGGAATTCTCGCAAAAAAGCTTCTGGATAACTTCAATACGATCGAAGAGTTGGTTCTGAATGACCCGGCGTCAAAGATGCTGGAAAAAGCAAAGGGTAAACTTGGTAGCTATTCAAATGTCCGGTTTACAAACTGCTACTGTGAAGAGCTCGACTTCGAGCATCAGACTTTCGATAAAATCATCTGCCTGAACTCATTCCACTACTATGTGGATCAGAAAGCTGTTCTCAGTCACTTCCACAATTTTCTAAAACCGGGCGGTGAGCTCTACATGCTCGACTGGAATCACAAAGGATACTTTTTGATCTCCAGCTTTCTCATTGATCTGCTCTCTCCTGAAAATATCAACAGCCGGTCTTTGGAAGAGATGAAGTCCTTATTGAAAGAGTTCGGCTTTAAAGTTCAAGAACAAGAGGAATGGAGCTTCAGATGGTGGAAATTCTTTTACTTGAGGTGCAAGAAATCAGATTAAAATCATCATTCCAAAACAAACCGAAATGTAATTACTCCTTCCTGAACTTCCTGAGGAACCGATGAAGGAAGAGGAGCAAATCTCCAGCTTCGAAGGGTCTGCATAACTTCACGTTCGAGCTCAGGATTCATTCTTATGAGCGGTATGATTCTTTCAACATTACCTTGTGGGTTTACAAAAATCCTAACTCTAACTGTAGCCTCTTGATTTGTGCGATTCATTGGCATAGGCTCTGATCTGGGTTCGCGGTCGAAACCTTCCCACTGTAGTTCATAAGGGGCGGATCGATCCGGATCACTGCCGGTTCCCTCATCTACATTAATTTCTCCGGTTGTTCCTTCCTCAACTCCGCTGGTTTCCACGCCTTCCTGAACTTCCTCAGCCTCCTCTGCTTCCGGCGGAACTTTTTCCTCCTCAACCTCTTCGGTAACCTCAACATTCTCGGGATTAATTACTTCAGTTTCAGGAGTTTCAATCACTTCTTCACTCTGAATCTCTTCCTGCTGTTCGGGCAGTTCTACAGGTTTGGCAATTTCCTCTTCGGGCTGCTGTGGCGTTTCCACCGGTTCGGTAATTTCGGGATCAGGATCTTCCGGTTCCGTCTCCGCCGGGTTTGGGCGCGTTGCCACGTCCTCTTCCTGCACTTCGGCCTGCTCTGCAACGGTACCGCTTCTGAACTCGCCAAGCGTAACTTCCATATAGGCCGGACGATTGTCGTGGTCCATATTGATGTTGTAAAGAATAGCAATGATAAGAAGAACCAGGTGGATCGCACCGGTTACAGCAAGACCAAAACGGTCTTCTCTATCAAAGTAAGATTTGAACCAATCTAACATAAATGTTAATCGCGCTCCGTGGCCATTACAATATTCATATTCAATGCCTGACCAATATTCATGACATGTACGGCGTCATCAACCTTCGCATCACGGTCGGCACGTACTACTAACGAAGCACTTGGCTTATTCTGATACACCTGCCGAATAAAAGTGGATAAGTTTCCACGAGTGGTCTGTTCACCATCCACAAAAAAGTCTCCTTCAGCAGTAATTGCAACAGAAATTTGCTGTGCATTGTTGGTTACACTCGATTCAGCCTGGGGTACGTTCACCCGGATTCCGAAATTGGTAACAAACGATGAGGTTAAAAGGAAAAAGATCAGCAGCAGCAAAATGATGTCCGTCAGTCCCGACTGTGAGAACATAGACAACGGCTTCAATTTCACACTGTCTTTACGAAAATCCATGAATTACCCCTCCTGACGTTTCTTCGGAGATGGTGCCTGCAGCAGATCAACAAAATCGGCAGAAGCATTTTCGAGTTCAAAAACCATTCTATCTACTTTACCTACAAGATAGTTGTAGAAACCGAGTGCAATAATACCTACAATCAATCCGGCTGCCGTTGTAATCAACGCCTCCCAGATTCCTCCTGCAAGTACACTTGGATTTACATTCCCCTGCAGAGACTGGATATCCATAAATGCACGGATCATACCGGTTACCGTTCCGGTAAAACCAATCAGCGGCGCAACACTGGCAATGGTTGCCAGCCAGTTCATTCGCTTTTCAAGTTGATAAATCTCTTTTTTACCCGCATTGTGAATTGCTTGTTCAATATCCCGAATCGGGCGACCCAACCGGCGGATACCGGATTTTAAAATCCTTGCAAGCGGTTTGTCAAACTCTTCACAATATTGAATGGCACGCTGTTGGCTGCCCGACTTCAACAGCGACTCAATATTATTGAGCATGCTATTCACATCCATCTGTGAATTTTCAAGTGTTCGCCACCGTTCTGCAATCACATAGATTGCTAATACAGAAAGGATAAAGAGCGGAATCATTAAAATGCCACCCTGAGATAAAATTTCGAAAAATGACATTGAAGCTTCGTCCTGTAGCATTTGAGCAAGTGAATCTGCCTCTGTTGTATCAGCCTGAAGCATTAAAAACGAGATGATATTCATGTATTTATTTAGTTGGTCTGTATTCGTTGAATAAAGTTATTTGAACTGTAGGGCGATGGAAGTTCTGCCGCCTCTTCCTGAGCATCCGTCAATGTTGGGAACTGGCCTACACTTACCCGCCAAACGGTTTCACCGCGAACAAGTCTTGGACTAACCAATACACGGTAGCCGTCTGAAACTAAATTCGCTGCTTGCTGGCGAGCTCGTTCTTCACTCTGCAATGAGTGGAGCACAATGGAGTATCCGTCGTTAGCCTCTTCAACCAAATCACCGTTCAAACCATAGATTGACTGTTCAGATTCAGTTGTAGCCGACGGCTCTTCTTCTGTTACTGCTGTTTCTTCTTCAGGTTCCACAGGAGTAAGTACAGCCTGCTGCTCTTCTTCAAGTGCAGGATCCGTCTGCGAAGGCTGCTCCGTTTCTTGAGCGGGTTGATTTTGAGATGACGTTGAATCCGAGTCGTCAAACAGTGAAGGTATGATGAAAAACCCGGCTACGATCAGTATGATGATTAACCCAATACTGATCACCATCATGATTGGGTCGCGCTGCTTGTCTGAAGTCTTAACGGGTTTCTTTTTCGCTGATTTCGGTTTTTTCTCTTTAGGCTGAACCGGTTCCGCTTCTTCCTCTACTTCAGCAGCAGGTTCTTCAAAGATTTTGCTTAAATCATCTTCAGACTCATCATCGGCTTCAACTTTTTCTGAGTCATCGTCATCATCATCGAGAACAAATGCAGTCTCACTTTCAAATTCTTCTCCTGTTTCCGGCTCAATCTCTTTCCGGTCCTCAATATCCTCATCGTCGTCATCGTCCATAAGAAAAGAAAACGGATCCTCTTCCGGAACTTCTTCCTCTTTTTTCTCTTCAGAACCTTTCATTTTAGAGGATGCATCTCCCAGCAATCCTGAAAACGGATCAATGTCCCGGTCAACTTTATCCGGGGGTGAGATCAAAGCGCCTCCGTCAGGTCCTTCGGCATCATCCTCAATCGGCAGATCGTCTTCGTCGCTATCACTTCCGGAATCAAAACCGAATATTTCGTCCATATCGGACCCGGTTGAGGTTGAAGGTTCATCTTCAGTCTCTTCAGCCATACCGGATAGTTCATCCGCCTGCTCCTTACTTTCCTGGTCACGAGCGGGTTTAAGCTCTACCGGTTCCATTCCGGCATACTTAAAGTTAATTTCTGTACTTAATTCATCCGATGGATCGAATTTTAAATCGCCATTCTCATCAAAGTAAAACATGCCAAACTCTTTTACTTCCAGCGCTTTTCCGCGCTCTGCAGCATCCAGAATCCGGTCAATTAATTGTTTAAGCTGACTTTCTATTTCGTCAGTCCCCATCCCCGTCTTTTCAACTAACAGTTCAATCAGTTTCGCTCTGTTAATTTTCATTCGATCTCCTCACCTTAGATTTGAATTCAACCACATCTGCCGGTGGAACCATCACTACCCTGCCATTTTCGTATGTTTTTTGGTGCTGTTTGCGATGTACCACCTCAAAGGTCCCAAACTCATCAATTTCGACCTTGTTTTTATTCAAGATCTGTTCCCGCAAAACTTCTTTAAAAGCTTTTATAAAAGTAGATTTCATCTTTAAAATAGATATGTGATTCCAATATACCCCTGAAATCCTCTTTCAGGGTAACCTTGCCACAATTCGTACTCTTCGTCCAACAAATTAACAAGTTTGCCGTAGACTCCCAGCCGTTCACCTAATGAAACTTCAAAACGGGCTCCCATCATAAAAAATGATGAAAGTGAATTTCCGTCTGAATCATCACGGCTGCCAACATACTCGCTCCAACCTTCAACAACTAACTGTTTAAATGGCCTAATGGCAACTGTTCCTTTTATGTTTAACGACTCAATAAAAGGAATTTTTTCGTCATTTGAGAGTCTTGGTCTTTGCCATGCTCCATCTGCCTGAATCCAAATCACGTCAGGCTTTAAATCCTGAGAAAATGAACCATATATTTTAAAAATATTCGCGTTCTCAAAATTCAACCCGTAATACCTTTCGGTCAATATTGGAGGGACAACAGCTCCTTCATTTAAAACATTGTCATTTCGTGAATAATAAAGGTAATTCTTAATGTTTTGATAAGATACACCCCCGCTGAAAGTTGTACCGGAAACAGGTTCGATATGAATTTCTGCCAATCCAAGCCACTCATACTGATGCTCCATCGGGCTGTTGAAATCAATAAACCGATTTTCTGAGTATATATCACCCACATTTCTGTGTTTAGGTGTTGCTGATAAATGACCTTTCAGATCGAGTCCTGCAAACAAATTATGCGTTACCGTTAAGTTAGCTACCGGATAGAGTGAGAAATCATTTACAGCATCGGTTACACCGGAAAAACCGGCCCCGGCTTTAACCTCGGTATTGTAATTAAAAAGACGTTCGTAGTGTGCGGTTGCCTTGGTTACCGACCAACTGCCTGACTCCAAACTCAGAGGATCGAATCCTCCGGCTGATGTGGCTAACCTGAGCCGGTGTACTTCTTCTATGTTACTCCCAAGCCTTGAATATTCTGCAAGACCGTTTATCCCCCACTCAATAGCATCCCCTTCAAGCTGTGGTCGATCGGAGGTTAAATCAAACTGGTTAGAGAATCCATCCAGGGCAACCCGTACACCGCTGAGTGATGTTTGAGCAACATTCACATCAAAGCCACCATATGCCCCATACGCTTCAATGCGCGTATTATCATCTCCGGGTGTTCCATCCTGCAATATCATCCCCGGGTAGTGATTAAACTTCGACTTGACTCCCAGTTTTGTCTGAACGGTTGTTTTTTCAGATACCAGATGTACGCTTCGTAATCCAAGTTCGGTATTCCGGAATGAATCCGTAAAATCTTCAAGATGTCCATCTGTTGAGAGATGATTTAGGCTGGCGGATATCCGATTTTTATCGTTTATCCTGCCAACGGCATAAATATCTGCTTCCGGTGACAGATAACTTCCAACCCCAATTCTTGCAAAACCATTCTGAGGATCTGAATACCCAAGCGGAGTGTATCGGGGAGGCTCGGGACGATCTAAAACGCCGATCGGGAGATTAGCCACTACTGTCTCTTCATCTTCGAAGAAAGGAGTTCGGTTTGGATCAATCTGAAACACTCTCGGTCGCGGATTGAAACCCAGAATAGGCTGTCGTCTCAACCCGGGAAACCTTGCCTGAAACTGGCTTCGTATTTCAATATCCTGAGGGTCAATTTCCGGTAATAATGTTTGCTGTGCTTCAGACTGTTGTTGTGCATCTTGAGCGGATACATTTATACCCATACAAAGGGTAAAGCCGATGAGAACTGCAGAGAATAAAAGTCGATTCATAAATTCAGAACTATTCATCATTTAACAGGTAGAAACTAACTTCTTTTTATGTAAAAAATCGCAGTTAATTTTAAATAACTGCATTTTAATTCGGGTTTCCCGCTTTTAGTGTTGCGTATTTATCCCACCAAAGCGATATCGGCCCGATAATAAATACTAAAAGTACTGTAACGGCGTGAGCAATGGTGGCGTATGTTAAAGCCGAAACCAATGGAATATTGTATAATAACCACATGCTCTGCTGAATCAAAAGATGATATGATCCTATTCCGGCAGGTGTTGGAATACTTACACCAATCGACGAAACCATCGTCAGCACAACCGCATCACTCATTGTTAAGCCGTAAACCGACTGAAAACTCATCATATAAAATGGCAAATAGGTCATAAAAACATAACCGATCCATATGCCGGCTGTTAACAGCAAAAACATCGGCCAGTTTTTTACATGACGGATGGAAATCATTCCCTCTGTAAACGAACGGGCTTTATCCAATATCTTATTGAGCAGCGCACTGTTAAAGGGCTCTTTTTCGTCACTGTAATTTAAAATTTTATAGATCAACCAAATCCCTGCAACAGCCAGAACGAAAAAGAGGGGTATCGCTAAATAGGCGTACCATGGCCAGGCATCTGTACCAAAAAGCTGCTCTAAGAGTCCTGCATCGCGGATCAAATAAAATGAAACAAACAGAACCAGAAGCATCATGGTGGCCAGATCAAAAAGCCTTTCAACTACAATCGTACCAATTAAATTACTTGAACTCATTCCCTGCTTTCTGGCAACATAAACAGGTCTTGAAATTTCACCCAGCCGTGGAACCACATTATTGAGCACATAACCGAGCATAACGCCGGCAAAAAGTGTGGAACGCGGAATACGCTCATTTTCATTTTCAAGAAGCAGTCTCCAGCGCTCCGCCCTCATTATGTGACTCGCCAAAAGCGCCAGAACGAAAAAAGGCAACCAATAGAAGGTTGCCATTTTCATCTGCTGCCAAAGCTCAGACATGTCAACATTCCGAACAGCAAGCTGTATAAACAGTGCAGCTACAACTACAGAGATGAGTATGTTAATGAATCGTCTTTTTTTCATTCGCTATCGTAGCGCAGGTCAATAAGTTCCGCTTCTGCCGGTACTTCTACTCTGAAAAGATTGTTTTCTGCAGTTGTAAAAAAGCCGTCTTCAAATTGTGTTGACAGTTCATTATCTACCTGATCGATAGCAACAATTTGAACGGGACTTCCATCAGCATTCAGATAAATGGTAACCGTTTTAAAAACTGTGAATGCATCCTCTGATGTTAATGTGATTTCTGTTTCTCCATTCTGCATGGTGTTCTCTTCCACGTCAAATGAATCATCAACGCCCTGAAGCATTCTGGATGGAGCAAAATCGTCTTCTTCTTCAATATAATCACTGATGATGACCCGGTTTCTGGATTGATCGTACACCGTAGACACTTCACCATCTACAACCATTGTTTGAGTATCGCCCTCAATCCGGTACTTTTCTTTCCCAATCCAGATTTTCCCTTCCGAAAACTGCTCCTCGTCTGTAAAAGCATCTTTATACAGATGGGTGAAACCTGCTTCAAATATCCGGTTCTCTTCAAAGTTTTCTTTGAGCCTGTCAAACTCCGGGGTTTGCCCAAAAAGATCTGCGGTTAAAAACAGACTCAGTACAAAAGCCGATAAAATGATTATTTGTTGTTTCATAATAGCCTCATCAAAAAAGGGTTGCGTCTAAGCGAGAACTCTACCCTGTTAACTGCTCAATAGCTCTACAGTTCCCGATCAACGCAAAAGTACTCAATAGATTATCTTAGGGGGAGATCAAACTCCCAGTTCTTCAAAAATTTCTTCAAGATCCTCTTCATCTTCGATCTTAACATCCCGGGCTGTACTGCCTTGATACGGCCCAACAACTCCTGCATTATAGAGCTGATCGATGATACGTCCGGCACGATTATAGCCAATCTTCAACTTTCGCTGAAGTAAAGATACAGACCCCTGTTGATGGAGAACCACAATCTTGGCCGCCTCTTTAAAATAGTCGTCGATATCGTCCAAGGGATCTGGAATTCCTTCATTTTCCTCTTCAATAACCGGCAACTGAAATGGCTTCTTAAATCCTTTCTGGGAACCGATAAATGAGGTAATCCGCTCTACTTCATCCGTATCCACATACGCGTTCTGAATACGGGTCATGCCGCCTCCGTTCGAGAAGAGCATATCTCCACGCCCGATTAGCTGATCGGCGCCACCTGTATCCAGAATGGTACGGGAGTCAACTTTCGAAGCTACCTGGTATGCAATCCGCGCCGGAAAGTTGGCTTTAATGGTACCGGTAATCACGTTTACAGAAGGCCGCTGTGTAGCCACTACCAAATGAATACCGATTGCCCGTGCAAGCTGCGCAAGTCGCGCAATCGGCTCCTCTATCTGTTTTCCTGCCGTCATCATAAGATCGGCCAGTTCATCAATCACAACCACAATATATGGCAGATGACGGTGCCCCAGCTCATCGTCCAGTTCACCGGTGTCATATTTCTCATTGTACGATTTAATATCGCGTACCATTGCCATTTTCAACAGATCGTACCGCTCATCCATCTCTTTGGTAACACTTTCCAGTGTTTCCATCGCCCGGGTTGTATCTGTAACAATAGGCTCATCAGAACCGGGCAAAACAGCCAGATAGTGGTTTTGAATGTTGCGATAGAGTGAAAGTTCAATTTTCTTCGGGTCGATCATTACAAACTTCAGATCATCCGGATGACACTTATAGAGCAGACAAGTAATGATCGTATTGATCCCAACCGATTTACCGGATCCCGTAGCACCGGCAATGAGCAGGTGAGGCATTCGGGTCAGGTCGATCATGAACACTTCATTCTCAATCGTTTTACCGAAAGCCACGGGAAGCTCATAATCGGTTTCCACAAATTTCTTCGTATTTATCACCGATTTAATGAATACCGTTTCACGCGAACTGTTCGGAACTTCGATACCCACTGCAGAACGTCCCGGAATAGGTGCAATAATTCGCAGTCCATGTGCCGCAGTCGCCATTTTCAGGTCATTCGCATAACTTTCAATCTTGCTGATTTTAACATCCGGTGCAGGTTCAAGCTCATAGAGCGTAACGGTTGGACCCACAATCGCATTAATACCTAAAATTTCAATCTTATGCCGCTTCAGCTTATCCAGAATGATACGCTTGTTCTCTTTAATCTCTTCCAGATCCACCTCATTACCTTCATTTGGTGGTGAGGTTAATAGATCAATTCCGGGAAACTTGTATTTGATGACCGGTACTTCTTTCGCTTTTGATTTATTCAGCCGGTCCAGCTCTTTATCGCTCGCCTCTTCATCACCTTCACCCACATATACCGAGATTTCCACATCATCATCCTCTTCATCGACGGTTTCCTCAGGCTTCTTTTCAAGAATTGCGCGTGGTGGTTTTTTCTCCAGTTCGGCACTCTCTTTTTTACGACGGGCTTCTCGCTCTTCGTCCTCTTTTTGTGATCGCTCCACGATGTCATCAATAGAGGCAGGCTCTCCGTTTTTCTCAGACTGTTTCTGCTTTTCCTCTTTTTTCATTGCAGCATCTGCTTTCTGACGCTGTTGAATCACCGCTCTCTCTTCCTTCTCGCGTTTCTTCTCCTCTTTTTTACGATTTTTCTCTTTACGTTTCTGCTCCCTTTTACTTTTCCAGTCCGATTTCCAGCTCTGTATCACTTCAAACGTTTTTTGAAGATCACGATCAGCCAGAATAAGCAGAGAAACAAACATCAGCACAAGAAGAAGAATAATGGACCCAAGACCCAGAATATTTTCAAGGATTCCGGCCACATAAATTCCGGAGTTTCCGCTCCACGACATCGAGTACGCCTCGAATCTGTTATAAAACCATCCGAAAATGGTTGATGCTAAAACCATTACCCATAGACCGTAAGCGGCCGGCCAGCCAAGCTCACCCAAATCATTCTGCCGAAATACAAACCAGCCCAGCGAAGCAATGATAATTGGAATGATGATACTTGTATACCCAAACAGCGTATGAACTAAGGTATAGGAGATATAAGCACCGAGCATACCGAGCCAGTTACTGATTCGCAGAGCCGGACCTTGATCGATTTGAAAAATGGAGCTCGAATTCAACGATTTCACCACGGCATAATCTGTCGGGTTGTACGATGCAATACTCAGAAGCAGCAATCCTGCAACCGCCATAATGAGAATTCCCGCCACTTCCATCTTGCGGGAATAGTTCAAATTGCTGAAAAAATTATTCTGTTTCTTTTTCGCCATATCAGATTGAGATGATTCCTTCGTGCAAAACAGGTAACAGGTTACAGATGTCTGTTTGAGCACAATACTCCAAATCGTCTGTACCTACAATTTGCTTTAATCGCTGAGCGTGGTTCGATTGAAAAATAACCGATGATATATCATTACCATATTTTTCATAAAGGCCAAATGCCACCTTGGCTCCGTCGTTTGCCATGTCCGACAGTGAACCACCGCTTAAATTGTGGATAATATTTCCGGCAAGCAACATATCTTCGAGTGCAAGACGTCCTTTCCAGCCGGCGCACAGAAGCACGATTTCATTTTTTTCTACGCTCAGGGCGTTCACAATAGAACTCAGGTTCAAAAACGATGCAATATAAATCGTTGCCGATCCCAGGGATTTTTTAATGGCCTTGGTCCCGTTTGTGGTATTAAAAATCAGTGTTTTCCCTTCTACGGTATCCCGTGAATACTCCAGCGGGGAGTTGCCCAGATCGTAGCCGTCTATTTTAGTGCCATCTTTTTCTCCGCATAACAGATAGTTATCTGAATCCACACTTTGCGAAATGCGGCTGGCTTCCCCCATATCTTCAACGGGAATCACGCCTTTTGCGCCATTCATCAAAGCTGTTACAATGGTTGAAGTAGCCCGAAGCACATCTATGACAACTACTGATTTATTACGCAGTTCATTTTCCTGAAAGGATTGAGCTGAAAAAAAGACGTCTATATTATTAATGCTGCTCATTCTTATTATTTCTTGTAAAATGGGGGTTTTGATACTGTTGCACTTACTTCTTTTTTGCGAATTTGAATATTGACCTGTTCACCCTCTTTGGCATGATCGATATCAATATACCCCATCCCTATACCTTTATTCAAAGAGATGGATTGTGTTCCGCTTGTTACAAAACCGATTTCATTTCCATCCGAATCGAGAATTTTATATCCGGATCGAGGCACATTTCTGCCCTCGTCAATAACAAACCCGGTCAGTTTCCGATTTTTGCCTTTCTCCTTTATTTCGATCAAGGCTTCTTTACCAACAAAATCTCCTTTATCCAGTTTGGTTAACCAGCCCAGGCCGGCTTCAAGCGGATTTGTATCTTTGGTGATATCATTTCCATATAGTGCAAAACCCATCTCAAGGCGTAATGTATCGCGCGCGCCCAACCCGGCGGGTTCCAACCCGAACTCTTTTCCGGCTTTCATGATTTCTGACCAGATTTTTCCGGCATCGGCCTTTTTTGTATCGATATAGAGTTCAAAACCCTTTTCTCCTGTATAACCGGTTGCAGAAATGATCACTCCCGGCTGGTCTGCAACGGCTCCGGTTTCGAAAGTGTAGAACTTGATCGCGGAGACATCGGTTTCCGTTAGTTTTTGAAGAATCTCTGTCGCCTTTGGTCCTTGCAGTGCAAGCAGTGCATAATCATCTGATCGATTCTCAATTTCTGCATTCATACTGTTCTGGCCGGTAATCCAATCCCAGTCTTTCTCAATGTTTGATGCATTTACCACTAGCATATACTCATCATCCGAAAGCTTATAAACCAGCAGATCGTCCACAATTCCTCCATCCTCGTAGCACATTGCCGTATACTGCGCTTTTCCGGGCACAAGCTTTGAGGCATCATTGATTGTCACTTTTTGAATCAGGTTCAGAGCTTCGGGTCCTCGAACAAAAAATTCACCCATATGAGATACATCAAACAGACCGGCATTTTCACGCACGGCCATATGCTCCTGCTTGATTCCCTCGTACTGCACCGGCATATCAAACCCGCCAAAATCGATAATCTTAGCACCCAGTTTTTCGTGTTCCTGATAGAATGGTGTTCGTTTAGACATAAATCTGTTTAAGCTTTTTCTCGTTTTTCAGTTCCATTAAAATCGTTGCCCGGTATGTACTGAATCTTAGAATTCACAATCAATTAATGAATCCATAGTATATTAACCGAACTGTAGCAGCGAGTAAGTTAACCGTTTAATTTCGCTGTTATTCTGATTATTTTTGAAAGGTAACAATTTCAAGCACGCAAAACATTTATGTCTATTCACAAAGAACAAATTAAAAGTGCCCTGTCGCAGGTCATTCATCCCGAATACGAGAAAGATCTGATCTCGCTGGATCTGATTCAGGATCTGATTATTCAGGATAAGTATGTCGCCTTTACGCTGGAACTGCCCAAAAAGGACGACAGCCTTGCCGATTATCTGAAAAAAGAGTGTACCAAGGCGGTTCATAAATTTGCTGATAAAGAGGCTATTCTCGACATCACAGTTGGTATTAATATTTCACGACAGCGAGAGCTGGACGGAGATGACGCCCCTCAACAAGCTCAGCAGCAACAACAACCCAAACAGGAGCCTGTATTACCCGGCGTAAAAAATGTGATTGCCGTTGCATCCGGTAAAGGCGGAGTGGGTAAATCTACGGTAGCTGCGAACCTTGCCGTTGCATTGGCTCAAACCGGAGCGCGGGTAGGACTGCTCGATACCGATATTTACGGGCCCAGCGTTCCAACCATGTTTGATGTGAAGGAGAGACCGAATATCACGACCCAGAAAAAACTGATTCCAATTGAGAAACACGGTGTACATCTCGTTTCCATGGGCTTTTTGGTTGATACGGATCAGGCAATGATCTGGCGCGGGCCGATGGTAACGAGTGCTGTTAAACAGTTTATGCAGGAAGTTGAATGGGGTGAGCTCGATTATCTGATTTTAGACCTCCCACCCGGAACCGGTGATATTCAGTTAACCATTGTACAAACCGTACCTCTGACCGGAGCCGTGATTGTATCCACCCCACAAACCGTGGCATTGGATGACGCTCGAAAAGGCGTTGCCATGTTCAGCAAGGTGAATGTACCCGTTTTAGGTATCGTAGAAAATATGGCCTACTTCGTTCCTGACGATATGCCCGAGAAGAAGTACTATATTTTTGGAAAGCACGGTGCCAGAAACTTGGCTAAGAAGCTCGAAGTTCCATTTTTAGGTGAAGTACCGCTCAGAGAACAGATCCGTGAAACTAGTGATTCCGGTACTCCGGTTGTAGCTTCCGACCCTGCATCCCCAGCCGCAATTGGCTTGAAGGAGATTGCCAATCGTGTGCAACAAACCATTTCAATACAAAATCAAAGCGGTGAATCGGGAAGCAAGGTTGATATTAAGATTCGCCCCTGACCTAAATCACATTCAAAACCGTTTGCAAAAAGCCGGAGCAATATGCTGCCGGCTTTTTAGTTATACCGTCAAAAAATATTGACTCAAATGACAGACCAGAAAGAAAAAGCAAAAAAAAGGAAAAAGTCCTTGATTGAGTGGGGTGTTATCATTGGCGTAATTGCATTTCTCTACCTCACCGGACTTCACACATCGATTATTGGCACACTGCAGAAAGGACTGCTAGCCACCGGACTGATCAAACCATCGATACCCTCGGTAACAGATACATTCCCGGAGGCCAACCGGGATTTTTATATGGCTGATGAAGAGGGGCAAGTTATCTCGCTCGCCAATTTTGACGGTGAAGTGGTTTTTATGAACATCTGGGCAACCTGGTGCCCGCCCTGCATTGCCGAGATGCCATCAATCAACAAACTTTACCAGCAATTCGATGAGTCGGATAACGTAAAATTCGTGCTGGTCTCCATGGATGAGGATTTTGAAAAAGCCAAACAGTTTATGGAGAAAAGGGGTTTCGATATGCCCATTTACCACTACCGGACAAAAGTACCCGGAACGTACGAAAGCAGCGTCATTCCCACTACTTACGTGATTTCAGGTGATGGTAAACTCATGATGGAGAAACAAGGTCTCGCAAAATATGACACTTCTGAGTTTGAGCAGTTTTTGCGGGATCTTGCTGAGATTTGAAAAAAAGTCTGATAATTCTTTAAATCGGCTTGATATCTGATCCAACCACCCCTTTATCCCCTCCTTGCATAAGGAGGGGAATATTCAAACCAGAATTTTGCAGACGATAATTATTTGATCAGCAGTAAACGCTTTGTGTTTACAAAATCATTTACGATCAGTCTGTAGAAGTACATACCGCTCGCCAGGCTGCCAGCTTCAAACTGAAGCTCATAGCGCCCTTCAGGTTGTTGTTCGTTGACCAGCGTTTGTACCAATTGGCCGCTAACATTATAGACATCCAGCCGTACTTCAGATGCCTCCGGAAGTACATATGGAATGGTTGTTGTTGGGTTGAATGGATTCGGATAGTTATCCTCAAGTCTGGCAATTTCATTTTCGCGAAGAGCTTCACCTTTTAGGCTTACCGTAAGCGGACTGGAAGCATTGTTGGCATTGTGCGAAATCCGGGCAAAACCTTCATGAATGCGATCATTTCTTGGAATGTAACGGATGATTACTTCCACATTTTGCCCCGGCTCTATACTTCCCCTCGCGAGACCTGCAGGAGATACTACATAATTGTCGTTATCTACAGTAATGCTGTACGATAATGGATCCTCTGCAGAAGCCGCATTCGCAATTTCGATAGTTCGCTCAACCCGGTTTCCTACATTCGTAACTCCAAAATCTAATCCTTCCTGAATAGATTCATTATCTACAACTATTTCAGATTCAGCTCCAACCAGTTCCAGACAGTTACTGCCCAGAGGCCAGCCCCAGTCACTCAACATACCACAAAAAACAGGTCCCGGAGAATGAACCGCAAATTGCCTGTCAATACGCGGACGCATCAGTGCACTTTCAAGATATTGTTGCTGAGAAAAAGTGTCTTGATCCAAATGTGAGTAAGACGATCCTCCATTCCATTCAGGCGGTGAATAAAGCGGCACCGGTTGTGCACTAAATACTCCGGTAGCATCCTGACCATTAAAAAATACACCATCACGCTGACCGGTCAATGCTTGATAGAGTTCAACAGATGGATTTGGATAGGTTGATGTATTTAACAATTCAACCCCCTGTCCATCCTGAGTATACCGATCATAGATAAATGGCCAGTTATTATCTCCAAGTCCATGACTTCCTGTTTGAGAATCTTCATCAACTCCCATTGTCCCGATAAAACCAATGCCGTGACCTATCTCGTGAAGCACAACGGTAACAAAATCGATCATTCCGGTTGGTGTGTTCGCATCCGTTCCAAAGTACCAATCGCTAAAGTTACAGTTCATGTTGATCACAATATCATGATCCTCACCAAAACTATTACCTTCCAGCTGATCCACGCCCGACATCGCACTTGCCTGTGCGATGGAATAAAACGTTTCCGGTTCGCCATTTTGAGGTCTTGCTACCAATGTGGGTCCGGCACTCCCAAGTACATTTTCATCACGTGGAGTCCAGCTGGCCTCAATGCGAATCGGTATTTCTGACTGAAGATACGTTTCCCAAACTCCCATGGCGTATTCAAAAGCGGTTTGTGCCTCGGCAGGCCATTCAGTTCCGTTATCACAACTGTTTACATAAGTAATTTCAAAATTGGCGGACCTTACTTCGTTGTTCGCTTTTCTGAAATTATCTTCAGCTTTTTTGAAATAGTTTCGATTAATATCAGTTGGAGGCAGTTTGCAAATCTCTCCCATTTCCGGTGCCGGTTGCAAAATAAATTGATCAGACTTGGAAATAGTCTCTTGAGCATTTACTGAAAATACAGTAGATAACGAGAGAGCTACAAGCAGCAGTAAAGACTTGAATGGTTTACCAACCAAATCGGTTTTTATGTAACGTAGATTCATAGAGTACAGCTTTTCATAATTGTGAATGGAGCCTAAGTTTAAGCAAAACATACCAATCTTACGCAATCAATTTTTCAACAAATTAAAGAGTATAGCTTTAATTTAAAGAACTTTTTAACCCAATAAATTTATGAGAACTGCAAAACTCACTCTGCCCGTTCAAATTATGGGACTGCTATTTTGGTTGATCCTTTGCTACCTGGTAGCTTGGACCGGGGCTCAGGTTTCTCCGGGAATCGCTTCACCGGAATGGTATAATGCGCTAAACAAACCAACCTGGAATCCACCGGCGTGGCTTTTCGGACCGGTATGGTCTGCCCTCTACACGATGATGGGAATTGCAGCCTGGTTAATCTGGAAAGATTACGGTATTAAACACGCAAAACCGGCAATTATTGTATTCCTTATTCAACTTGCACTGAACGGGTTGTGGTCTCAACTATTTTTCAACTTCCAGGCTCTCGGGTGGGCACTCATTGAAATCATCATACTTTTGGGAGCTATTTTCATTACCACCTACCTGTTCTTTCAAAAAAATAGAGCCGCCGGATGGCTGATGGTTCCCTACATTTTATGGGTTAGCTTCGCTACCGCACTCACTGTTGCGATTTGGGTGTTGAATTGAATGGCTTCAGGCTTCAGGCTTCAATGGGGAATTTACTATTGACGTCACTTCGAGCGAAATCCCGAATGCCTTTATTCGGGATGAAGTCGAGAAGTTAATTTTCTAAACAAATAAGCTTTTGGCTCTTGCGACCTGTAGCCAGAACCCGTCATTCATCCCCCATGCCCCCTTCAAAGGGGGATAAGACTGTACCCTGTATCAATCCTGCTTGTACTTAAACAGATTTTCGCCACCTACTTTCTCTTCGGCTTGTGACAAGGCGTATGCACTTTCAAACAGAACAATCGGATTCTCTTCCATATCCTTCGTGACATGCGTAGAGTAGCTGCTCTCCAGTTTTTTAATGATATCATCTGCCTCCTGAGGCAACCAACGCGCGGCGTGATAATTCACCGGCTGCATATAAAGCTCCACGCCGTACTCTCCCTGCATTCTGTGCTGAACCACTTCAAACTGAAGCACACCCACGGTTCCTAACAAAAGCTCATTCCCAACACCGTTCGGCACTTCAAAGACGTGAACCACACCCTCTTCCGATAGCTGTTTCAGTCCCTCGCGAAGCTGCTTCCGTTTGAATGGATCCTTGGTGGATACCTTCATAAAGTGCTCCGGAGTAAAGAGAGGAATTACGTTAAAACGTACCGGTTCCTTTTCGTAAAGCGTAGACCCGATTCTGAAAAATCCGGGGCTGAACAATGATACAATATCTCCGGGGTAGGCCTCTTCCAGAATATTTCTCTCATCTCCCATTAACGTGTGGGGAGTAGACATTTTTACTTTTTTACCGGTGCCCTCATGAATCACATTCAGTCCGCGCTCAAACTTTCCGGATGTAATTCTGATAAACGCTGCGCAATCCCGGTGATCGGGGTTCATATTGGCCTGCAACTTGAAAATAAATCCGCTAAACGGTTCATCCAGCTCCCGTTCATTTCCATCCGCATCGGAATAGATTTGCGGAGACGGTGCCAAATCGGAGAAATACTTTAAGAACACATCAAGACCGAAGTTGTTCAGGGCAGATCCAAAAAATACCGGAGATGCCTCACCTACTTTAAACTTATCCTGATCCATATCGGCAAACATATCCTCAATCAGCATCACTTCTTCCTGTAGCTGCTCCTTTTCAGCCTCCGACAGATTGGTTTCATCCAATCCCTCATCCAGTGAGAAGATTTCCATTTCTGCTTTCTTGGCTCCATGTTCTGACTTTCGGTACAGATGGAGCTCCTTTCCGATCAGATCATAAATTCCCTGAAATTTTTGCCCGTACCCAACCGGCCAGCTGGCGGGAATCGCTTCAATGCCGAGTTTATTTTCTACATTACTGAGTACTTCCAGCGGTTCCATACCGGGACGGTCGCACTTATTCACAAAGGTGATCACCGGCACACGTCTCATTTTGCAGACTTCAAACAGTTTTTCGGTCTGCTCCTCAACTCCCTTGGCCACATCAATCACCATCAGTCCGCTGTCGGCAGCAACAAGGGTACGCAGTGTATCTTCAGAAAAGTCTTTGTGACCCGGGGTATCTAACAAATTATATTTGATGTCATCTTTTTCAAACCGGAGCACAGATGATGTAACCGAAATTCCTCTGTCCTGCTCGATCGACATCCAATCGGATGCGGCATGACGGGTTGCTTTCCGGGCACGAATAGACCCCGCCTCGTGAAGAGCGCCTCCATAGAGAAGCAGTTTCTCGGTCAGAGTGGTTTTACCGGCATCCGGGTGAGAGATAATGGCAAACGTTCTCCTGCGTGCGGCTTCCCGCTCGATGATATTTTCTTTGATCTTGGTTGCAGCCTGTGACATGGTCTATACTTCAATTTTTAGAAAGACTTGCAATATAACGAATTCACACGTTTTGATCACTTTTTTGACAACAGTTCGATCAAATATCCTACCGTTTACATTTTATACAACGTTTAAACAGATTCTGAGAATCCCATCTGAGCCAAACTGAAGGGGGTTAAAATTTAAAACTGTGTTAAAAACAAGCCGAAATCGACCTTCTAAGCATTTATTCAATGATTTTGAAGGAACACTTCCGGGGTAAATCCTGTATACTCCATTGAACTCGAAATCAAAAATCGATGAATTATTATGACTACTTTCAAGAAAACTTCCGCAATTTTTACAGCACTTTTCTCACTCATTTTAATTGCAGGCATTAATCTTTCCGTTGCGCAAAGCGGTAATGTAGTGGATGTAATTAATGAGAGCGATGATCACACAATCCTTTCAGAGCTGTTGGAAATAACAGAGTTGAATAATGTGATTGCACAACAAGGTCCATTCACAGTAGTTGCACCTACGGATGCAGCGTTTGAAGAGATGGGCTCCGAATTGGATGAACTGAGAGAAGATCCTGAAAGAGCACAGAACGTTGTGATTGGTCACCTGTTCCAAGGTGAAGTACCGGCTGAAGAAGCTGAACCCGCACTGAATATTGAGATATCAGAAGGCGATATTCCGGCCACTAACGGTCTTGTTCATATCACGGATACCGTAATCATGAACTAACAAAATCAACCGTAAATAACACTTTACGGAAGGAGTCGTGTTCCCGGATGGGGAGCACGGCTTTTTTTATTTGCAGGCTTCAGGCTTCAGGCTTCAGCGGGGAATTTAATATTTACGTCACTTCGAGCTCCTATTTTTGCCTAAAAAAGAGGGCAACACTATTGAAGAGGTGACAGTCCAAAAGTCCCCTCTTGAGAGGGGATTTAGGGGTGTGTTCGCACAGGCCAAAAATGTCGATTCAAGCCAAGAAACACACATTTCACCAAATCTGTCACCAATAGCGCATTCCCGATTGCTGTCTATCGGGATGTAGTCGAGAAGATCCTTTTTAGAATTTTAAATATCCCTCTCTATTCTTTTGATCAATTTGTAGAGCATTTTTCCAATCATATCAACTCTCTTGCACAAATCACTGAAGATCTTTTCATCCTTAAGCGATCCTGTTTCAAACAATGTTTCCAAATGATCTCTGGTTTCATCCACAGATGCATGGGCATATGTAAGAAATCGCAAGTAGTCATTTTGATATTTTCGTCTCCCATACCCTTCTACGATATTCGAACGAATAGATTTAGATGAACGTCTGATTTGACTACCGGATTCATACAGTTCAAATCTTGGCAAATTTAAAGACATCTGATGAATATCAATGGATAGCTTTCTTGCCTCTTGCCAAACCAACAGTTTCTTATAACTCATATCTCCTGTTTTTTTATTAACATTGTAACTGTTAGAAACAGGATTTATGAAATCCTTACAAATTTTCTCCTGCAGCTTGAAGCATGAGACTTGCAACCTGTAGCCTGAGACTCAGGCTAAAGCCTCAACCAACTTCTCCAAATCCTCTCTTGTGTTGTAAACATTGGGCGAAACTCTTATCGCCGAACCGCGGACGGAGACGTGAATGTTTTGCCTGGCCAGTTTTTCTCGAATCTCTTCTTTGGAAGCAGAATCAGGCAGATAGATTCCAAAAAGGTGAGACGCCCGGTACGCCTCTTCTTCAAACCGGAAACCGTGCTCTTTTAGTTTTAGGATGGAGTCACGCGAAATTTCCCGGCAGTAGTTTTGAATCTCGGCCGGATTCCACTCCAAAATCTGCTCCAGTGCTTTTACCATCATCGGCATGTTGATGAAATTACTTCGCTGCCCCACATCAAACCGTCGTGCGCCTGATTCGTACTCTTCTTCGTAGTCCACGAGTCCGGCAAAATCACGGCTGTTTTTGCGGGCAATCCACCCCTCTTCCAGTGGAATTCCATTCATCAATCGAGGACCAAAATATCCCAGCGCCGTACCATACGGACCCATCAGCCATTTATATCCCGCGCAGATCAGGGCATCCGGCTGAACCTTTTGAACATCGAACGGGAGGGCACCCACCGACTGCGTTCCGTCTATCACAAAAAACGCGTCATGGCTCCGAGCCACTTTCCCGATCTCCTCCAGGTCAAAGAGTGTTCCATCGGTCCAATGGACATTGGCCATCGCGACCAGCACAGTCTGACTATCGATCGCTTCTAAGATTTGCTCATTCCAAACCTTTCCGCGGTTCTCAAATTGTTTGGGTGCCTCCACGATTTTCAATTCACAGTCATTCTCCTCACAAAACCGCATCCAGGGATAGACGTTACTCGGAAACTGGTCACCGGCAACCACAACATTTCCTCCTTTTTTAGCGGGCAGATTCTTCGCCACAATTCCCATTCCGTACGATACGGCAGGCAGGATCGCCACGCTCTCAGGAGAATCGGCGTGAACCAGTTTTGCAAAAAGAGATCGAACCCTTTCCGAATCCTCAAAGAAGTGATTGGGCGTCACTTCCCACGGCCTCTTTTTGGATTGAACGCCTGAAATCCCGGCCTCTTCAACCGACTTGAGCAGAGGGGAGAGAAACGCGCAGTTCAGATAGTGGTGATTGTCATCGAGGTCAAACAGGTGTTTCTGACAATTCATGAAAAAAGTCCTAATTGTTCATCTTTTTTGTCGATGGGCCAGGCGGGCATTGGATTGAGCTCCATCAGCTTCATCAATTCGTTGTGGAAGTAGCGTGCCAGTTTTGGGGCGTGCAGCGTATCCGGAGCGTGTATAAAAATGTAGGGATGTTTGCCTTCACGAATCCAGTCGGCCGTGATGATCGCCCACTCTTTCAGGTACGATTCATTGTTAAGCACATCGTTAGCGCCCACAAACCGGATAAACGGTTTGTTTCCGGTCGTATCAAACCGGACCGGCATCTGCGGCTTTTTGCCCTGTGCCGTTTTGATAGAGGGGTCGTCACTTTTTAGCGAGTGAAGTCGGCGTGTATCAAACACAACCCGATCAATGCGATAGCTTTTCATCAGATCTTCCAGGTGGTGCTCCTTTCGGCCTTTGTCGTAAAAATCGGGGTGACGAACCTCCAGGGCGTAGTGATGATGCGGCGGGAGATTTTCAATCATCGTTTCCAGTTTCTCCATCTCGTTGTAGGAGAACTGTGAGCTGAGCTGAATATGAAACGGACCGAGTTTATTGCGAATCGGGTCGAAAAGATCCAGGAAGGAGTTCACCTCATCCTCCACATCCTTCAGCCGCTTGTAATGGGTAATGCTCTGCGGAAATTTGAAACAGAATTTAAAATCATCCGAAACCTGATCGCCCCACTTGATAACCGTTTCCGGCGAAGGGGCGCGATAAAACGTGGTATTTCCCTCCACCGAGTTGAACACCGAAGCATACTGCTTCAGAAACTGATCCGGCTTGGCATCATCCGTAAAGAAGTTGCCCTTCCACTCCTTGAATCCCCATTGGGTAAGCCCGATATGATATTTTTTGATCGCCATTCAGAAAATCGTTTATCTGTTGAACCCGAATGCAATAAACAAAATTCCGGGAGAAAATGTATCAAAAATCCCTTTTAGAATAGTATGATCTCTAGTTAGTTTGTCATAAGTATCAGTTTTGTTGACACGATTGACGCTGGCAGATCCGGTTGGTGCTGCCATGTCGAAACCTTTTCCCATTTCACCTTTGCGTTTTGCCCCACTTCTCCTAACTTCGTTTTGTTCAACAAATTAAAAATCAAACAGACAGCGAATGCCCTTCAACTGGCTCGATCTTACCGTTATTGCCGGATACATCGCCATTATGGTGATTGTCGGCTACTACGCCCAGAAACGCGGACAGGAAACTCTTGAGGACTATTTTACAGGAAGCAAGAATCTGCCGTGGTGGCTGATCGGAATCTCCATGGTGGCCACCACCTTTGCCGCCGACACGCCGCTGGCCGTTACCGGAATTGTGGCCAGTGAGGGAATTGCCGGAAACTGGATCTGGTGGAACTTCATGTTCTCCGGACTCATCACCGTCTTTCTCTACGCCAAGCTCTGGAAACGGGCCGACGTAATTACCGACGTGGAGTTTATCAGCATTCGATATTCCGGCAAACCGGCCAGAATCCTTCGCGGCTTCCGTTCGCTCTACCTCGCCTTCCCCATCAACTGCATCATCCTCGGCTGGGTTACCGTGGGGATGGCCAAAATTATCACCGTACTGTTTGGTGTACAAAATCTTGTGATTGAAGTTGGCTCTTTAAATCTGGCCGGCGAATGGATTATCATCCTCATCATGTACCTGATGATCGGGATCTACATTGCATTCTCCGGACTCTGGGGTGTGATCGTTACCGACTTTATTCAGTTTATCATCGCTATGGGCGGATCGATCCTGCTGGCGTGGTTCGCCGTGGATCACATTGGCGGACTCGGTAACCTGCAGGCGGAGTTGACCGACATGTTTGGCACGGGTCATCACATGCTCTCCATCAATCCGCTGACTAGCCCTGACATTGCCATTGCTACCGCTTTGGTCTGGGTCGGGATGATGTGGTGGGCATCCTGGTATCCGGGTTCTGAACCGGGTGGAGGGGGCTATATCGCCCAGCGGATGTTTTCAGCCAAGGATGAGAAGAACGCAGTGGGCGGAACACTGCTGTTCAATGTAGCGCACTTTGCCCTGCGTCCCTGGCCGTGGATTTTGGTGGCGCTGGTAGCACTGGTGGTCTACCCAAATCTTGACGATCCCGAAACTGGCTATCCGCTGCTGATGCTGGATCTGCTTCCGCCCGGACTTCTCGGACTGCTCGCCGTGGCTTTTCTGGCTGCTTTTATCTCTACGGTTTCCACTCACCTCAACTGGGGAGCTTCGTATGTGGTGAATGACTTCTACAAACCTTTTTTGAAACCGGAGTCTGAATTTGAATCGAAAGAGAAGGCACAGCTCCATTACGTGAAAGTATCCCGCTGGACCACACTGCTGATGATGGTAGCCGCAGCTCTTGTTTCCCTCATGTTCGATACGGTTCGAGGCGGATGGGAGGCTATTCTCTCGATCGGCGCCGGAACCGGTTTGGTTTACATGCTTCGATGGTTCTGGTGGCGTATCAACGCGTGGAGTGAAATTGCCGCAATGGCAGCCGCTGCAACCGGTTTTGCTTTGACAAAAATCCTGGGCTACGACGATTTTGCACAGCAGATGATCTTCACCACCATCTTCGCCACGATTATCTGGATAGCCGTTACATTCCTGACCAAACCGGCCGATGAGGAAACACTACAATCCTTCTTTGATCGAGTAAAACCGGGCGGTCCGGGCTGGAGCCGATTTCAAACTGTCGGTCAACAGACCTATTCATTGCTTCCCGGATTGAGCTATGCCGCCATCAGTGCAGCGTCCATCATCGCCATACTGTTTGGCATGGGCGAGATCTTCTTTGGTTCCGGCTGGATGGGAACCGGAGCGTTTTTGTTGGGAATGGGCGGGTTGTGGTATGTAGTGAGAAAGATTTGATCAGCCCGACCTGACAGCGTACCGACGACTGTCGGTTCCTGTAAGCGTCGGGAATTTGGCTTATAATTAAAACGCTGTTAGAACCTTTGGATAATGACAGGTTTTCTCACAACTCACTCAACACCGGCACCAAATCATCTTCCAGATATCTGAAAAACGCCCGTTGATGTCCTCTTCCCTGTACTCGTGCCAGGTTTGATGTAACTGCTATCACTACGTCCAGTTCGGGGATCATCATGATATACTGTCCGCCGTGTCCCCAGGCAAAGATTGCATCGTAACCGTTAACCGGCCTTTGCCACCAGAGATAGCCCATGTCATAAGGATTGAAATTGCTGCGTGTGTACGTTTTTACCGAATCCAGTATCCATTCTTGAGGTACAATCTGCTCACCCTGCCACTCTCCCATATTCATCATCATTCGACCAATCTTCAGCATATCGGCCGGACTCATCGCCATGTTGTTTCCGCCAAAATAGTATCCCTGCGGATCGCGATCCCATCCACCCAGGTTAATATCCATCGGGCCAAACAGGTATCGATTACCAAATTCGCGGGTACTCATCCCCGTTGCTCGTGTTAAAATCACTGATAGCAAATGCGTTGACCCGGTACTGTAGATCATTCGACCGCCCGGCTCCGCAATCAATTCCTGGTTCAGTACAAAATCCATCCAGTTGCTGCTTACCACCCATCGGCCATAGTTCCGGATACTGGTTGATTCCAATCCGCCCCGCATCGTGATTAAATCACCGATCGTAATTGCCTCTTTTTCAGGATCGGGGTTTTCTTCAAAATAGTCTTCAAAAAATTCTCCGATCGGCTGATCCACACCTTCCAGGTATCCTTCCCGTATGGCAATCCCGACAAGTAGTGAGAGTATACTTTTTGAAGCCGATTTGATATTCGTTGGTCGATTTGCATTCATCCTCCCCGTGAACTGCTGTGCGATCACCTCTCCATCCTTTTCGATCATCACGCTTTCAACTGAGCCAATCTCAAACGCCGATTCTAAAACACCATTCAGTTCATTATATGGTTGGGCATTTGCAGCCTGACCTGCAATCAGCAAGATTGGGATAATGAATAATTGCTTTAAGTTGAATCTCATTTACTACATTTGGTTAATTTAATTTGACTCCGAAGAATTGATCACAGAAAATCCCCTTTGAAGGGGGAAGAGGCTTGTGAGAGCCGAGGGGGATGACCAACTTAGCTAAGATATGACTCAAACGTTCATTCTTCAGCTTTAACTTAACAACTTTCCATCCCCCATTGCCCCCTTCGAAGGGGGACACTCTACATCAATCAGCGGAATCCTCAGCGAACATCTGCGAGTAAAATATCACAGAATTTTGAAGATTGACCACTTCAAAAACCCACACATTGGAATCATCATTCCAACACAGCTGTTTACCGGTACAACACATACAATTAGCCGACCTTAAAATGAACGAATATCAAAACTCAATCGCATTATCGTTTACAATCATTTTCATCCTGATTTTCAGCGGATGTGCCATGCCCAAGGATCCGGTCCCACTGAGCGGTGACGCTCCGGAAGCTGAAGGGTGGACCTCAGAAACCGTTATTAGTGGTCTGAATCAGCCCTGGTCCATCGCCTGGCTGCCCGATTCCACATTTTTAATTACAGAGCGCTCCGGGCAGCTGCTCTATTTTGAGGATTACCAATCTGAGCCGGTTCAGATCAGTGGTCTGCCCGATTTTTATGTTGACGGACAGGGCGGATTGATGGATATTTCCATACACCCTGTTTACCTCGAAAATCGCCGGGTGTTTCTCACATACGCCTCAGGTGATGAAGATTCCAACCGAACAACAGTCGCGCGAGCTGTCCTGAATGTTGAAGAGCAGCAACTGGGAAATGTAGAGGAGATTTTCCGGGTTACGCCCGATAAAGACAGTAACCAGCATTTTGGCTCCCGCATGATTTGGACATCAAATTCTACATTTGCTCTTTCTGTGGGTGATGGCGGAAATCGTCCGGTAAAAACAGGAGATGTATTGAGTCGTGAACACGCCCAGATGATCGATTCACACCTTGGAAAAATTCTGCATCTCACTCAGAATGGTGAACCGGCTGAGAATAATCCGTTTCTGGATGAACCGGATGCTCTTCCTGAAATCTGGTCTTATGGGCATCGCAATATTCAGGGACTCGCGTATGATGAGGATTCCGGAAATCTTTGGGCGAATGAGCATGGTTCACGCGGAGGCGATGAGCTCAACCTGATCAAACCGGGAGAAAATTACGGCTGGCCCGAGGTAACCTACAGCCGGGAGTATTGGTACACAAAGATCTCAGATGAAACCTCCAAACCCGGTATGGTTGACCCTAAGGTGGTCTGGACTCCGGCTCAGTCGCCCAGCGGACTTCTGTTATATACCGGTGATAAATTCCCTGAATGGCAGGGGGATCTGTTCAGCGGCGGACTTCAAGGCGAGCAGGTCAGACGAATCATCCTGGATGGAGAATCTGTAATGGGTGAGGAGAAGATCCCGATCGGACGCAGGATTCGGGATGTAAAACAGGGTCCGGATGGATATATCTACGTTTTAACCGGGCATGATGATGGTGAACTGATACGGATTTTGCCGGAATAGTGGTGGTAATCTCCCCTTGAGGGGAGTACCGCTGTCAGGCGGTGTGGGGTGTTTCTTAGTATGTTTATACACTTCATGTTATTGATTGATTTCGCTGACATCGCATTCACTTTTCTAACCACAACGAACACAAAGATTGCACAAAGAGCACAAGGAACTTTATATCCATTTTAGCAGAATCTTCAAAGGCAAGGCATAATGAGACATGGTATGTTTATTTCTCTCAGACTATAGATTTTTCTGAAAACAAAGCTGAAACTAATCCAAGATACACACCACACAAACATACCATGTCATGGAATTTCACAACACACGATGCTCCAGCGAAGGCAGTTTTTTGCGAACCTCTTTCAGGTACTCCAAATCCAATTCGGCATAAATCACTCCGGGTTCAATTCCCGCTTCAGACAATACGGTTCCCCACGGGTCGATAATCATGGAGTGTCCCCACGTTTTGCGCTTCTCTCCGTGCAGGCCGGTCTGTGCCGGGGCAATGACGAAGGCACTGTTTTCGATGGCACGCGTCTGTAATAGCGGCATCCAGTGAGCTTCCCCGGTCGGACGAGTAAATGCGGAGGGCACAGTAATAATCTCTGCACCTTGCGCCGCCATCTTCCTGTAAAGTTCGGGAAATCGGAGATCGTAACAGATCGAAAGACCGATAGCAGGCAGATTATCCGATTTATAAACGACTGCGTCACGCTTTCCTTCCTGAACCGTATCTGATTCGCGCCATGTCTCTTCTTCCGAAATCTCTACATCGAACAGGTGGATTTTATCGTACGTTGCAGCAACTTCACCGTCGGTATTTACGACAATAGAGCGGTTGTATATTTTTCCATTGCCTGCCTGTGCCGGATAGCCTCCCCCGATAATAGTCACATTCAGTTCTTTTGCCCATTCCGGTAATTTCTTTTCAACCTCAGCTGAGATCTCTGCCGACTGTTTCAGTTTTTCTCGCTCATCCCCCAGGAATGCAAAATTTTCGGGCAGACAAATCAATTTGGCTCCATTTTCTGCCGCTTCCCTAACTCGTGACTGAACCTCCTGAAGGCTGATCTTTACATCAGGCTGACTGTTGAGTTGAACGGCTGCCGCTTTGATGGTCTTCATAAGATTGCTATTCATTTTCATTAGGAATGGATGTGGCCTGCCAGGCAACGGCCCTCCACTCGCCATCTCGTTTTACAAAAGTACCGGTATTGTAGAAATTGAGATCTGCTTCATTGGGATCTGTGAATTCAGCTACCAGTCTGAATGCCACCACAGCTGTTTCTCCGAAGATCATGATCTGAATTTCTTCAGCAGAGTAACGAGTCTCAGGTTCTACGCTTCGATCGGGATTTTGATTTACCCCGGCCATAATATCTGATTTGAAAATGCGGTTCCCGTTTGATCCGGTATAGATCAAATCTTCCGCCCAAAACCGGTCGTGAGTAGTAGCGTCGTTATAGGAAGCACCTTCCAGAAATTCATGGATGAGCTCGGTGAGTATTTCTTTCTCTTCTTGATCAGATTGAGCAAAAAGTGAAACAGGTATGGTGAGGATGAGAATCAGCGGCAGATATTTTTTCATAATAATTGTATTCATGAACATAGGTATTGATCTCACTTATTATAGGAATTTAGATCCCGATCTGCTACCGGATCATTTGATATAAATCCGGATCCGTTTCATTGAACCCTTTCAGGGTTCTGAATTCTCCCAACTTCACCAACCCGACTTGCAGTCGGGTCTAATTACATTGATTCGCCGGTTGGCGAATCTGGATTGAGACAATTCTCCAATAAAAGCACCTATATTTGCTTCTGAAGCTTGGAGTAAACCTGATCTTACAAGAATCTTACACCCTACACGATCATACATCTAATACTATAATCAAAGATCAACTTTGCATGTATCTGTTTTCCAGGCTGTCTTATCTTTGAACTCTAAAGCGTGATTCTCCACCTCTATTCGAAACCATTTTTGTTCCGCCGGTTGGCGGATCTTCACTGAACAACCATCAGTTTCGGGTTGCTCTATTGTATATCGGTCTACCAGCATCCCCAGCTAAAAGCTTTTATTGAAGTCAAACCTTCACAAAGTATTCTTTTCAATTCAACAAGCCTTTTTATTCGAAAGAAATTCTAATGCAGATAGATCATTCTCCCAAGTCCACAAACGAGTCGGTTTCAACACAATCACAATCCGCCTAAGGCGGATGAATGTAATTAGCCCCGATTGAAAATCGGGGTAATCATGCACATCCATTCAGGGAACCCCGAATGGGGTTCAATTCTGTAAGGAGTCCGCAATTTGAGTTCCATTTCAGTGTAGACTCAATTGTTTAAAATCAAAAATTACTGTTATGAGTACCTATCGCCAAATCCACTATCACATTGTCTTTAGCACAAAAAACAGAGTGCCTTATTTAGAGAAACCGCACCGCGAATTGCTCTACAAATATATCTGGGGAGTTCTCAAAAAGAATCGATGTTATCTCTACCGCATCGACGGAACTGAAAACCATATTCATATCCTGATAGACTTACACCCTTCGGTTTCGCTGGCTAATCTGATTAAGGATATTAAATTGGCCAGCAGTGATTTTATCAAAAGGGAAAATTTATTTCCAAAATTCACAGGATGGTAAAAAGGATATGGTGTATTTACTCATCAC
>NZ_PISP01000004.1 GCF_002834295.1 Rhodohalobacter barkolensis
CTTTAGTCAAGTATTTTAGTTACTACTCCGGCGCCTACGGTACGGCCACCCTCTCGGATCGCAAATCTCAACCCTGATTCCATCGCTACCGGCTGAATCAACTTCACATTCAGCTTCACGTTGTCGCCAGGCATGACCATCTCCACTCCGTCAGGAAGCTCACACGCTCCGGTTACATCCGTTGTACGGAAATAGAACTGCGGACGGTATCCCTTGAAGAATGGAGTATGTCGTCCACCTTCATCCTTGCTCAGTACGTATACCTCACACTCAAACTCTTTGTGTGGAGTAATCGAACCGGGCTTGCAAAGAACCATTCCGCGCTCGAGCTGTTCCTTGTTAATTCCACGAAGCAGAATACCGGCGTTGTCTCCGGCCTCTCCTCTGTCAAGCAGGCGACGGAACATTTCAATTCCGGTAACCACACTCTTCATCGGCTGCTCTACAATTCCTACAATCTCAATCTCGTCGTTCAGCTCCACAACCCCACGCTCAATACGTCCGGTTGCTACTGTACCACGACCTGTAATGGAAAATACATCCTCAACAGGCATCAAAAATGGTTTGTCTACATCTCGCTCCGGTGTTGGGATCGTGTCATCCACAGCATCCATCAGCTCCACAATCTTCTCTTCCCACTCCGACTCGCCGTTCAGCGCGCCAAGGGCACTTCCCTGAATCACAGGAATGTTGTCCCCGTCAAATTCATAGGATGACAAGAGTTCACGAACTTCAAGCTCTACCAGCTCCAGAAGTTCTTCGTCGTCCACCAGGTCTACCTTGTTCATAAAGACAACAATCTGTGGTACACCTACCTGACGGGCAAGCAGAATGTGCTCGCGGGTCTGTGGCATCGGACCGTCGGTAGCGGCAACCACCAAAATCGCTCCGTCCATCTGAGCCGCTCCGGTCACCATGTTCTTCACATAGTCGGCGTGACCCGGGCAATCTACGTGAGCGTAGTGACGATCTTCGGTTTCATACTCCACGTGAGCCGTCGCAATGGTAATCCCACGCTCGCGCTCCTCAGGTGCATTGTCAATATCCGCAAACTGCTTGGCAACTCCACCGTAGGTCTTCGCCATTACCGTGGTAATCGCTGCCGTTAATGTCGTCTTACCGTGATCTACGTGACCAATCGTCCCTATGTTTACGTGCGGCTTACTCCGCTCAAACTTCTCTTTTGCCATGGTAAAAAAGATTATTTATGATTTATTTTTCTTGAACATTCAACCTGAAGAGCCGATAGTCGGAATTGAACCGACGACCCCTTCCTTACCATGGAAGTGCTCTACCCCTGAGCTATATCGGCTTTTTTCAGAGAGCGGGCGACCGGAGTCGAACCGGCAACATTCACCTTGGAAGGGTGATGCTCTACCAATTGAGCTACGCCCGCAAAAGTGGGGGGAGCAGGATTCGAACCTGCGAAGTCTTACGACAACAGATTTACAGTCTGCCCCAGTTGGCCACTTTGGTATCCCCCCTCACAAAATAGGCTCCCAAAGAGCCAGTGACCGGATTCGAACCGATGACCGGCTGTTTACAAAACAGCTGCTCTACCCCTGAGCTACACTGGCTGGTCAAATTTTCAATATGTATATGAGAGCCGATACAACTACAGAGATCACTCTTCTGAAACCCTCAATTTCTTTTTAAAGATGGAAATCACTTCCCACCCGCGAAAGACTTAAAAGCTAAAAACATCTCTGATATTAATCAACCCTTTCTGTTAATTTTTTTTAGCCTTTCTACTTTTACTCTTAAGTCGTCTTTTAAAGATAATTCTGCCGGCCACAGCAAGTATAATAATTACTAAAATCACCCTGCCGTAAATATTTAAATAGTGGCCGATGATTTGCCAATTCTCATGCACGACCCAACCCATCAATAGCAGCAAAAAGTTCCAAATCAACGAGCTTCCCGTTGAGCTCAACAAAGTTGTACTAACTTTTGTTTTTGACACACCGGAAGCCAACGATATCACAGATCTGGTCCCGGCCAAAAATCGGTTTGCAAAAACAACCCCCTGCCCCCATCGCTGCATCCATCTCTTTACTTTATCGTAATACTTTACATCTACGATTCGCATCAACCAAAACCTGCTCCTTTGCTCTTCAATTTTATGACCAAAATGTGCACCGATCATATACATAGTCATAAAACCCACAACTGAAGCAACTGTAGTTATTATAAGCAGAGGGAAAAATCCAACAACCTGCTCTGCCGCCAGATACCCTCCAAATGCAACCAACAGGTCACCCGGAATAGGAGGCAAAACATTCTCAACATAGGCTACCACTGCAAAAACCAGGTAAATCTCTGCCGGAGAGAGTGTAATTACCCAATCTACAATTTGATTTATATAGAGTTCGAATACCATATCAAATTGTACTAATCCCTTTTCACAAGCACTACCGATTGAACAGCAATCCCTTCTCCTCTTCCCACAAATCCCATTTTCTCTCCTGTCGTTGCTTTAATGGATACCAGATCTTCATTACACTTCAATACACTCGAAATGTTCTTAGCCATATCCGGTATAAACGGATTCAACTTGGGCGCTTCTGCAATAATTGTAGCGTCTAAATTTGATAAAGAGTAACCTTTACCCAATACCATATCGTAGGCTTTTTCCAGCAACCCTAAGCTATCCGCACCTTTATATTCAGGATCCGTATCCGGAAAATGCACTCCTATATCACCCAATGCCAATGCACCCAACAGGGCATCTGTAATGGCGTGCAATAGAACATCTGCGTCTGAATGACCTTTTAATTTTTTTTGAAAAGGAATCTTAACTCCGCCCAATACCAGTTCTTCTCCTGCCTCAAAGGCATGAACGTCGTATCCATATCCAATTCTTATATCCATCTTATCTTCCTGAAAGCATTATGTTTGCCAGCCGCAAATCCAACGGAAAGGTAATCTTAAAATTATCTCCATCCCCCTCAACAACCAACACTCTGCCTCCGATCCTTTCAACCAGGGAAGAGTCGTCCGTTCCTTTAACTCCAGATTCAGCTGCGTTTTGATAAGCTTTCATCAACACTTCCTTTTTAAAGATTTGTGGAGTTTGAGCAAGCCAAACCTTACTTCGATCCGGTGTTCTCTCTATAAGATTGTCACTGCCGATTTCCTTGATCGTATCTTTAGCAGGAACGGCTAAAACAACTCCATCAACGTCTTCTGAATCCAGCTTTACTAAACAATTCTCTATTTGAGTTTTCTTTACAAATGGACGGACAGCGTCATGAATCGCCACAAAATCGGTCGACCCGGATGCAGAATGAAGGGCGTTCATTACAGAATTCTGCCGCTCATCCCCACCTCGAATTACTTTTACGGATTGAGTATTAAAAACAGCATCTGCAATTTCTCGAGTTTGATCCAAGTATTGGTCAGATGTAGAAATTACAATCTCTCTGAGTTGATTTATGTCCCTGAACTTCAATAATGTATGCTCAAGAATTGTTTTACCGGCAATAGTCAGGTACGGTTTAGGAATATCTTCCCCAAGCCTGCTCCCCGACCCTGCTGCCGGCACTACAAGTGTCAAATGTTTTGAATCGAGCCCCAAAACATTAAAGTATTAACATCGCATCCCCAAAAGAGAAGAACCGGTAATCATTTGCTACGGCTTCTTTGTAAGCTTTTTTAACAAATTCGAAACCACCGAATGCAGATGCCAGCATCAATAATGTAGATTCAGGTCTGTGGAAATTTGTAATAACCCCTTCAGTAATTTTGAACTCGTAATCAGGATAGATGAACTTATCAGTCCAGCCTGTTCCGGGCTTAGACATGCCGCTCGCCATCACGCTTGTTTCGATAACCCGAACTGCAGATGTGCCGCAGGCAATAACCCTGTTCTTTTTACTCTTCAAAGCTTCATTTATCCTGTCGGATGATTCCTGGGATATAAAAAAGTTCTCAGAATCCATTCAATGCTTGGTTAAATCTTCCACTTCCACATTTCGGAATGTACCCCAGCCGATATGCAAAGTAACAGGAACAAAGTCTACGCCTTTTTTCTCGAGCTTTTCAACAAGTTCCGGAGTAAAATGCATGCCGGCTGTAGGTGCAGCAACCGCACCGCGCTCTTTAGCAAAAATGGTTTGATACTTCTCTTTATCACTCTCTTTTGGCTCTCTTTCGATGTATGGAGGAAGAGGCATATCACCTATTTCATCCAAACGATCGTAGAGATCCTGGTTGGGACCATCATAAAGGAATCGGATAGTTCGGCCACGTGAAGTGGTGTTATCTACCACCTCTGCGATCAGATCTTCACCGAAATAGAGCTTATTTCCAATTCTGATCTTACGAGCCGGCTCAACCAATACATCCCAGAGCATATTTTCGGGCATTAACTCCCTTAATAGAAACACTTCAATATCGGCATCTGTTTTTTCCTTTTTGCCTTTGAGCTTAGCCGGAAAAACTTTCGTATTGTTGTAAACAACAACATCGCCTTTTTTCAAATATTTGTGGATATCAGAAAACGTCTCGTGCTTGATTGATTCATCCTCTCTGTTCAGAACCATTAATTTTGAAGAATCTCTTGGATCAAGTGGCTCTTCAGGTACATTAAAATCTTCGATTTCAAATTTGAAATCCGTAAGTTTCATTTTCAAAACGGTAGGAATTTTTTGTTAATAAATTCATTATTATTGAAGCTTTCAAATATAGGCTGTTTTGTTTCATTTAACAAATAGGCCTGGAATGAGTCTACAATTTTAGAGCGAAAAGCAGCCTGTTTTATTTTTTTCATTTTTATTTACTAACTGCTGCCGTTTCTGTATAATTAATTATGCTTGCGATCGTTTATCGGTTTAATCACTTTCTCAGATTAATTGACTGCCATGAAATTTTTTACCACACTGATTCTGATATTTACGTTTACGGCCCTGGTTGCTGAAGCACAACTCAGAGAAGATCTTCGTTTTCAACCGGAGGAGTACACAGGGACAGTGACTCACACACAAAACGGCTCTTCCCTGGGTAACTGGATGAATATGCTAAATATGACTATGAGTCACTCCTACAGTATGTCATTCACCAATTTTGGCGGTCAAACTCAAAACCTGAATGCCTATACTAATTCCATGTTTTTTGATGTGAGTGACAAACTGGATGCTCAATTGAACGTTTCACTTCTTCACTCCCCATTTGGCAACAGTTTTATGAATAATGACAACCTGGGTACTCAGATCATTATTGACAGTGCACGAATTGATTACAAGTTTTCAGAGAACACCCGAATTTCTCTTGAATTCTCTCAAAACCCATACCGCAACTCGTTCGGCAATTACTATTCTCCATTTAGCAGAAGACCTATCGGTTACTAATTACGGTTCATGAATCAGGAAAACCGAAGCGAACAGACCAATAATTTAATTCTAAATGCCGTAATTGGGTTCTTAAGTGTCCTCTTATTGATTCTGCTTTTTGCTTTGGGAACCCGGTTACTCTATCCCCGTATTGTTAATGAACGGGCGGTACAAGATCCCGCACTTATCAGTACAGTAATTCAGATGGAAGTTTTAAACGGAGTTGGAATTCCGGGACTTGCCAATCAATTTACCGGTACTCTCAGAAACTTTGGGTTTGATGTGGTTGAAACAGGAAACTTTGATCATTTCGAAGTACCTAACACGCTTGTAATTTCACGAAACGGACAAATTGAAAATGCACGCAGGGTAGCAAGGGCTATTGGCGTTCAGGATCAATTTATTCTACGAGAAGAATCTCCCGAATATTATCTTGATGTAACACTGATCATTGGATCAGATTTTGAAAAACTAAATTTATAATCATACGCCTATGACAGATACCACAGAATCAACAAAATCACAATTCACAAAGCCGAAAACTGAGAAACCGTACGATACGTCTAAACTTATCGATGCCATCACGGAAGGGTTACTCGAAAAAAAAGCTAAGGATATTGTCTTACTCGACGTACGGGAACTGACAACTTTGGCAGACTATTTTGTTGTATGCCACGGAACCTCCGACACTCAAATCAGAGCGCTTGCAAACAGTGTGGAGAAAAAAGTGAAAGAAGAACTCGGAGAGAATGTATGGCAGCAGGAAGGAAAAGATTCTAGACGCTGGGTGATCCTGGACTACGTGAATGTAGTAGTACATATCTTTACCGAAGAGAAACGGGATTACTATGGTATCGAAAGAATGTGGAATGATGCAAAAGTCACTCAGATTGAGGATACTGTATCATAATCGCTTTGCATAATGCCAGAACATTAGGCCGAGCAGTATATGAACTGATTAATATCCCATAAATTTGAGCAGCCAAAAAAAATACTTCCTGAAGTTCAGCTTATTTAGCTTTGTACTTCTACTTGCATTTTTAGTTCTGTTCGAAGTGACTCTATGGCCGGGTCAAACCATTCAAGAGGATGAACTTACCGATCAAATCCAACTCAGTTTAGATCAGGCAGAGCAACATTTTGACAATACCTATCGGGAGTTCCGGAACCGCTCTGATGAACTTTACAGTGAAATTTCCCAGCTCCCCTTAACCGAACAAAATAAACCGGCCATCTTTAACCGGTTGAAAAGTCACACATTTTGGGGTTCTGCACTTCATAAAGAGAATGACAAATGGGTTTGGGATGGATTTAGCTTAACGCCATCCCCTACACTAACAAACGGAACATCTGATTCACTTTTGGTAACATTGCTCAAACGAAACAATGTTGTGTACCTGTTTGGGCAAAGGGCATTTTCTGTTAACGAGGGCAGATACCTACTTCTCACTGCCGAAAAAATTGAACAAACCACAAACCTGCCTTTTGCTGATAAAGTATCTTATCACCTTTCAGATTCGCCGGAATTAGAGAATAATTTTCCGGTAACTTTTAATTTTTTCTCCCCATTTCCTGATCATCTTCCCTACATAAACCTGGCTACGGAAATGTCTGATTCTGTAGGTACCGTCTATGCGAACCCTGCTGACTACGGCAATTACCGGCAGAATTTGACTGAGAATCTAACTGAATGGAGAGCTTCGATCCTTCTGCTATTAGCTCTTTCGCTGGTCATGGTATTCACCGCATTCTGTATCCATTCAAACAGACTTGCAATCATCCGCATTCTTATTCTGCTACCCCTTCTGCTTTGGATTCTGTTTTTTGAGTTCAATCTTCTTTCCGATTGGATCTATCCGGAGTTATTGCCAAAGCTTTGGCAGGCCGATTCCTATCGAATACTGGCTGAATATATAGTGCATGCCTTTTTTCTGTCTCTGACGCTGATCCCGCTATCTCGATACGTTTTATTAACAAATATAAAATCGAGCGAGGATTCGCATTTAAAAACGCTGTTGCTGGCTTCACTTTTTGGCGCGGGGTCAGCCGTGCTTATTCTTTTTTTATTCGATCAAACCGAAAAGGTTCTTATTGAAACGCCTCTTTCACTACTTGACCTGGAACTGGCTCCGGAGATTTCCGTATTTATATTCTATATCTCATCTGCCATTTTCTTTACGGCAATATCCGGCATAATAATCAGCGCCGGACTTTACCTCTATCGTTTTGAAGTGGATAAATCTGTCGTTATTGGAACCACTTCCCTTTTTAGTTTCCTGCTTTTCTATTTTTTACTTGATCTTCTGTTAGATTTGCAATCACTATTTACACCCATTTTTATAGCCGGATTTGTGCTCTTTATCACTCTGCTTTTCCTGATTCATTTCATTCATGAGCGAACCGATCATTTCCTCGACATGTCCGGATTCAGAAAAGTGTTGCTATCTGTTTTTTTGATAACAGCTACATTCTATTTCTTAATATGGAGTTCATCCAGTAGGATATTGGATCGGCAGCTGACCGAATCTGCAAATAATTTTGCAAATGAAGAGATCGCCAATACTCAGGAAATACTTGAAATACTCCTCTCTGATCTGGAAAGCTCTCTGATCTTTCTTACATCAGAAGATATTGCCGAACGCAGGGCTATACTTCAGGCACAATTTCAGCGTGCCATTCAAAACAGTATCCGTCCGGAGTGGAGGGAACACTCATTTGAAATTCAACTTCTCACTACGGATGGAAATCTAATCAGCGATTATTCAACCAATCTTGATTCACCGGGTTGGCGATCTCTGGTCAATATGACGTTAATGAGAACTTCTTACGAAGGAGAACAACTTCGGAGGGTAACAAATCAACCTATCATATGGAGCAACCGACCCACAGATCTTGGAGAAGAATTTATCTCATTCTACCGCGGTTGGATCCCCATTTACGATGAGGTCAGTTCTAATGAAATCATCGCATGGATTTTTGCAGCTGCATATCTCGAGCGTCCAGATTTTAACCGGCCGATGAGAGCCGTTTTATCCGCCGATACTGAACAGAATTGGAAACAGAGTCTCTATATTGCCGAATTTATTGATGGTAAGGTTAATCGTACTGCAATGGAGGGAATTTACGATAATCAGCCACAGTATAACCGTTTACCCACGAGAGAAGCTGAAATCTCAAATCGTGACTCTGTGGCCTTCATTACCAATGTAACCCCACAGGGACAGTTTCGCGAAATCTTAATCAAACAGAATGACAACACGGTTATTAAAGCCAGCTCTCCCTTGCCCGGTTTCAATCAGCATTTGTTTTCATTCTTCAGATATCAGATCGTTTTGATCTTTTTTGGACTCTTCTTATTTGCAATTTTCTCTACTGTAGGGTTTAGAATTTTCAGGCTTTTTGGACAGAGTCGAAAGTTTAAGCACCGGCTTCTGGACGGACTTACTTTAGCAACCATCTTATTTTTGACTGTTTTAATTTTTGCAACCCAGCATTCTGTAAGCCTGCAAAATGAGAAGAATGTTGAACGGGAATTGATTACTAAACTAAATAGCCTCGGGGAATCCATGCGGGGAGAATTTCAGGAGTCGAGATCCAGAAATTCGCGTCTGGCTGAGTTTGCATCACCCCTTAATGTAGATGCTATTCTTTACAGCCAGGCCAATGTATTAGATTCTACAACACCTCAAATTTTTCAGCAGTATGTGATCCCTCGAACGATGCCATTTGATGTCTTCGATTTTTTATACAACAGAGAACGGAGACACTATACGACCACTACAGAAGTAGCCAATCAACAACTTTTAATTGGCTACCGAACTCTTTTAGATGAAGATAATCAGCCGGCAGGTGCTGTAGCCATTCCAACATTTGTAGAGTCTCCGGTTTACAGGGAACAGCTTTTAGAAGCTACAAGCTCACTATTCGTGATCTATTTAGCCATCTTTGGAGTCTTTATCATCGGTACTGTAATCTTATCAAATCGCCTGACCAAACCACTTCAAATTATTCAGGGTGGTTTGAATAAAATTTCAAGAGGTGAAATGAATACCCGGGTAGCCGTAACCGGCAAAGATGAGATTGGCACGTTAGCTAAAGCATATAATGAAATGGCCGAACGGCTTGAAACAGCCCGAAAAGAGCTTGTCAAAGCCGAACGCGAAGCCGCCTGGAAAGAGATGGCCCAGCAGGTTGCTCATGAGATTAAAAATCCGCTCACTCCGATGAAACTTAATCTCCAGCACCTTCAGCAGAGATTGGAAGCTAATCCTGAAAATGTGATGGAGCTGAAGCCTGTCATCGAAAAAACAGCCCGGAATATTATAGAGCAGATTGAATCATTAAATAAAATTGCATCAGACTTTTCCAAGTTTGCCAAACCCGTACAGGATCCATTTGAACCGGTTGACCTGAAAAAACTATTAGCCTCCATTGTTGAACTCTACAGTCATGATGAATCTGTTAAAATCGAACATGAATTAAATGGTAGTGATTTAATCATTAGCGGAGTAGAAGGTGAACTTCGAAGGGTTTTCGTCAACTTGGTTAAAAATGGAATTGAAGCACACTCAAATGGTCATGCCAAAATTCAGATCAGTGCAAATAAAATGAATCGATTCATCAAAGTTCAGATTTCTGACAACGGGGAAGGCATTGACCTTGAAGACCGAGACCGAATATTTGTGCCCAACTTTTCTACGAAATCGAGCGGAACGGGACTCGGTTTAGCAATTACCAAAAAAATTGTTGAAGCCCATAAAGGGGACATCACTTTTGATTCTGAGTCGGGCAAAGGCACAACATTCACCCTTACTTTTCCCGCATATTAATATCGTTGACTTTCGGGCGATCAAAAAGTAACAACTCTCTCTAAATCTTCGTACCATTTGCCCTCTCAAATTAATGGATACGAATCAACCAACATATCGAACAGACATACGCCAGGAGCTTTCGTCTTTGCTAAAAATTGGTGTGCCTGTCATCATCACACAGCTTCTTCAAATGAGCATGAGTTTTGTGGATACCGTGATGGCAGGACGACTCTCTCCGGAAGATCTTGCCGCTGTTGCCGTAGGGTCCAGTACCTTAATGCCATTTGTTGTTCTCTGTCTTGGCTGCATGATGGCGGTCACTCCCATCGTTGCACAAAATGTTGGCGGACGTAATTTTAAGCTGATCGGCAAAAATGCCAGGCAGGTTCTCTGGCTGAGCCTGATCCTGGCTATTCCCAGCTTTTTCCTTTTGCGAAATCTTGATTTTATTCTCGTATTAATTGGTATCACGGATGAAATTATCCCCATCGCATCCGGTTATCTGAAAGCGATCGCCTGGGGAATTTTTCCTGCTTATGCGTTTGGAGCTCTCAGGTATTTTAATGAAGGGTTAAGTGTAACCCGTCCGGCCATGTTTATTGCCGTAATCGGACTGTTGGTTAACATTCCGGCAAACTATGTGCTGATGTTTGGAAAATTCGGCTTCCCTCAGCTTGGAGCGATAGGAACCGGCTACGCTTCGGCCATTGTTTTTACAGTCATGTTCATCGCCATGTTGTGGTTTACTGTAGGGTTTGAAGCGTACAAACGGTTCGATATTTTCGGCAAGTTCCGCTGGCCTGAAAAGAAATATTTGAAAGAGCTCCTCAGCATTGGAGTCCCCATCGGTATCAGTTCAACGATGGAGGTCACCATGTTTGCTGTGGTGAGCCTGTTGGTTGGAACCATCAGTACGGTAGCCGTTGCCGGACACCAGGTGGCGATCAATTTTGCCTCCATGACCTTTATGATACCCTTCGGACTTTCCGTTGCTATCTCGGCAAGAGTCGGCCAGTCCATTGGACGAAAACGTCCCAATGAAGCGCGATTCAGAGGATATGTTGGAGTGGGGCTGGCCAGTACTATTATGGCATTCACTGCCATGACTATGTTTCTGTTTCCGGAATATATTACCGGAATCTACACCGATGACAGAGCTGTAACAGATGTTGCCGTTCAGCTACTCTTTATGGCGGCCATTTTTCAGTTGTCGGATGGACTACAGGTAAGCGGTTTTGGAGCACTGCGCGGTTTAAAAGATACCAAAGTGCCTATGTATGTCAATTTAATTGCATACTGGGTAATCGGTATTCCACTAGCATACTATCTCGGATTTATTGCAGAGTACGGCGCCCAAGGACTGTGGGGAGGCTTGATTGCCGGACTAACCGTGGCTGGAATTTTGCACAACATCCGTTTCTACAGAAAGACAAAGGCGTTGGAAAACAGTGCAGTTAAAATCTAACCGGAGAGAATCCACCGGTAAGATTAAACTGTAAACCAAACATTACTGCCGGTCTTCCCAATACCCCCATTTCATCTAGCCCGGGGAACCAGTAATACCTGCCACCTGCGTTGGTAAAAAGAGATACCCTCTCGGTAAAGTGATAGATCGCTCCAAATTCTGTTGTGGCAGTCACTCCCGGAAAAAATTGTGTGCTTACATTATCAAAAATACCACGTCCGGCCACACCAAAACCCGGTGATATTCTAAAATAGATCTCCAACTTTGTACTTCCGGATAAATTGGTGAACTCTGATATCGAAAAATTTCGGCCAACGTTAAGGGCGCCAATCAGCAGATTATCATCTCGGAATTCGGAATTGCCAGCCTCATAATAGGCTGAAAGGGAAAAGCCGAGATCGGCACGCGCTCCCGGCTGTCTGTATATTGATTCAAAACCCAACATTCCCTTCCCTATAACCAAACCATTCAGTGAATGATAATTTCCACGATCAGTCATTTGATAAGCCTGTACACCTGCTGCCGGACTAAGGATGATTGATTCTTCTGATTTTTCATCATCTGCGTGGTCTGACTGACTCTGCGCTGTACCCGCAAACGGTAAGACGGAAATCAACAAAATAAAAAGTGTGAGGAATCGGATTTTCATAATCATACACTCCACATTTTTTTCTACTGATTATAACAATTTAAAATAGTGATTTTACAAATTTCAAACATCACATGGTGATGCGAGTGAACGAATTACACACGGCATCAGGTTGATAGTACTAACACGATTCCATAAAAACTCACTGTATGTCTGCTTACATCCAAACTATTCAAACCGCAGTACCACAATTTTCTTATCAGCAAAATGAACTGCGAGATAGGATGAAAGAGATTGTGCCTGGCAGTGAGCGGGATGAACGGATCATTCATCACATCTACAGTCGGTCAGGCATCAGCACACGTTACTCTGTTGTAGACGATTTCCGCAAAACGGCGAATCACCGGCTTTTTTTTAATGGTCAGGGAGCATCTCCCGGTACTGCCAGCCGAAATGACACTTACACTCGTGAAGGACGAAAACTGTTTATTGAAGTCGCTCATAAACTTTTAGATCAATCAGAATTTGATGCAGACGACATTACACATCTGATCACCGTATCCTGCACCGGATTCTACGCGCCTGGACCGGATTATGACATCATTAAATCGTTAGGATTGTCCCCAAAAACAGAGAGATACCATCTTGGTTTTATGGGCTGTTATGCCGCAATTCCTGCTCTTAAAATGGCTGATCAGTTCTGTCAGGCAAATCCTGAGGCTAACGTAATGGTTGTTTCTGTAGAACTCTGTACACTACATTTTCAAGCCAATCCCAAAATGGATGATCTGCTATCGGCCTCCGTATTTGCAGACGGAGGGGCCGGAGCGATTGTAAGTAGCCGTAAACCTGAAAATACTGCATATCAAGTCGACGGTTTTGCTTCTGCAGTCACTGAAAAGGGCAAAGAGGATATGGCGTGGTCTATTGGCGACACAGGATTTAATATGGTTCTTTCAAGCTACATTCCGGACCTTTTGGAGGAAGGACTGCATCCCTTTTTAGACCCGGTTCTTGAGCAATACGAATTAACTCTAAGTGATATCGACTTGTGGGGAGTTCATCCGGGCGGGCGAGCCATTTTGGACAAAGTTGAAAAAACTTTTTCACTGCCGTCTGACTCACTTGCAGCATCCAGAAACGTGCTGTCTAATTATGGAAATATGAGCAGTGCTACGGTTCTCTATGTACTAAAAGAGCTTCTGGATCAGAACTTGGAAGCTAAAAACCAACGGACATTGGCAATGGCCTTTGGTCCGGGCTTAACGCTTGAGTCCGCACTCCTTACAAAAGTTACCAGCCACTGATGCCAATTTTTCTAAAGCATCGAAATGAACAATTAACCGAGTGGATGGATCACCCGGACTGCGATAAGCAACTGCTTTTCAATACCTATCGCCAATTTGGCCCCTTGAACCGATTACTGTCCGGTTGGAAAGATATTTTTTACTCCTTCCTGAAACCGGTAATTCAGGATATTGACGGCACGACAACAGTCCTTGATATCGGGTGTGGCGGAGGTGATGTAATCTGGTTTCTAAATCAACTCTGCAAAGAAGAGAATCTTGATGTTCAATTTACAGGTATCGATCCGGACTCCAGAGCGCATGAATATTCAAAAAAGATGGACTGGGATGATAATATTCAGCTATTGTCAGCTCGAACAGATACGCTGATTCAGAATGGAGAATCTTATGATATCGTTATCTCAAACCATTTGATGCATCATTTGAGTATTGATGAGCTAGTCAACATTAGCCGAGACGCAGAAAAATTAAGCCACCGTCTCGTGATATTTAACGACATTGAACGAAGTGATATAGGCTATGGACTGTTCTCAATCTCAGCCCCCTTGATATTCCGTAACAGTTTTATCAGCCGGGATGGAAAACTATCTATTCGCCGAAGTTTCAGAAAAAGCGAACTGCAGTCAATTTTACCCGAGCCCTGGAAAGTGGAAAGAAAGTTCCCATTTCGTTTACTGGCAATGGTTCAAACAAGTACTGAATGAGTAATTCTGAATTAGATATTGTAATTGTCGGTGGCGGACCGGTAGGTCTTTATCTTGCCGGTAGACTGCTACAAAGTGGTTTTCATTGTAAAGTATTGGAAAAGAGATCCACCATTGATCACCATTCTAAATCTCTCGGCATCCACCCTGTTTCTCTCGATATTTTTGATAAAGCAGGAATCTCAAAATCTTTTCTTGAGCATGGGCTGAAAATTAAATCAGGTGTTGCTTTCTGGAACCGGGAGGAAATTGGAGAGGTCTCATTTGAATATTGTCCTCCGCCTCACAATTACATCTTAGCCATTCCGCAGTGGAAGACGGAAGAAATATTGGAGGAATGGATCAGGAGTCTCAATGAAGAGTGCCTCATCCGAGGTGCCGATGTTAAACAGGTCAATCAAGACCGGTATAGGGTTGAAGTTGATTACCTTAAGAATGGCGAAACCAACAAAATAACAGCTTCTTACGTGATCGGCTGTGACGGTATTCAAAGCCACACCCGGAAAAGTGCTCAAATTCCTTTTGAGGGCAGTTCCTATCCGGATACATACATCATGGGCGATTTTGACGATAATACCGATTTTGGCGAAAAAGCTGCCGTCTATCTCCACAAAGGCGGACTGGTTGAATCTTTTCCTCTTCCAAACGGACATCGTCGCTGGGTTGTGAAAACCGATCGGTACATTGAAACGTCGAATCCGGATCTGATCACTGAGCTTGTTTTTAAACGAACCGGTTTTCACTTATCCGAAACAGATCATTATATGTTGAGCAGCTTTGGCGTACAGCATCTTTTAGCCAAATCCTTTCATAAAAACAGGATACTTCTTGCCGGCGACGCTGCGCATGTTGTCAGCCCAATTGGCGGGCAAGGAATGAACCTGGGCTGGCTCGATGCAGAGGAGTGTCTGAACACACTCATGAAAATAAAGAAGCAACCTGTAAAAAAAGAGTTTTTCTTAAATCAATATTCTGATACTCAGCGTAAAATTGCTAAACAGGTTGCCAAGCGAGCCGAAATGAATATGCATCTTGGCCGTGCGGAAACAAAAAACCTGTCTTACAAAACCGGGATGAATTTGATAATCAACTCTCCTTTTAATCGGCTATTGGCCAATTTATTCACAATGAGGGGTTTAGGGAGATGGCCAATCTGATTTATTAAACGGGAAACGTGATTCTAAATCTTGTTCCCTCAGTACTTTCGGTATTGACTGTTGCCTTCAATTTTTTCAATAGTTCTTCAACAATCCACATTCCAATCGACTCTCTCTTTTCAAACTGGAAATCTTCCGGTAATCCGACACCATTATCAGACACTTCGAGGAGTGCTTCACCATTCAGTTTCTTTAAGGTTATCTCAATTTGCCCCTCTCCATCATCTTCAATAAAGGCATGTTTGTAGATATTGATTAGAAGCTCATTCAGAATCAGACCGCAAAGGAGTGCCTGATCTTGCCTTACTTCAATTTTTTCGCTCTTCAGTTCGAGTTTAACATTGTATAGAATAGAACTCATCGTCTCTTCTATCGTCTGCGATAGCTGCTTCAGATATTTTCCAAGTTCGACTCTGTTGCTCAGATTTTTCTCACTAAGCATTTCGTGAAGCTTTGCCATCGAACGAATTCTGTGGCCAACATCATCCAAAACATCTTTTGCCTTGCTCTTTTCAAGATCCAACGACTCGTTCTCAACAATTGAAAGAATTACCTGTAGGTTATTTTTGATTCGATGATGAATCTCGGCGATCAAGGTGTCCTTCTGTTTCAATCGTTCATGGAGTCTGTCGATGAGCCGGGTCCGTTCAATTGCACACGTAACATGAGAGGCCAATGCCTGCATCACAGGGATATCCCGGGATGTAAATTCATGATTATCCCGGCGGTTCAGTGCCTGCATCACCCCAATCACTTTGTTCTCACGGTTTATTAAAGGCACGCAGATAATATTCCGTGTTTTAAAACCTTCGGCCAGTTCACCGTAAAAATGTTCGGATTCGGCGGGGTTATTCGTCAGATAAGGCCTTTTTTGCGATACAACCCATCCCGCAATCCCCTGATCTTTTGGAATGCGTTTTCCTGCAATATCATATTTTACCGGACCGGTTGGCATACTTACGTGCAACTCTCCGGTTTCCTTATCTTCCAGAATAAGGGTGCTTGCCTCTGAATTCATGACAAGCCGAATAGCCTCCATACTTTCAATCAAGACCGATTTAAACTCTTTGGTTTGATTGATCCCTTCTATCGTATCAAGTAACAGACGCAGGTTTTTATCCGGCAGTTCCTGCAAACCGTCATCCGGATTGATATTGCTTAGTTCTGAAGATTCCATAGTAACCTGAATTAATTTATCTCTTTAATGTATAATTAATTTTCAGGATAAAGGCTAACCCTTAATAATATTAAGGGGAAGGATTATAATACTCAGTAATAAACCGTGTTGTAAAAATCTCTTCTATGATTTAAATGTAATGGTAAATCTAGCTCCCGGGTCATTTAAAATGGTCATCTCAGCGTTCAACTTTTGAAGCAGTTCGTGTACAATCCACATACCGATGTTTTGCTTCGACTCTAGGGTGAAGTTGTCGGGCAGTCCTATACCATTATCGGCTACACTTAAAATAGCCAGCCCCTCATCATTCGCTACATTGACTTCTATTTTATTCACATTCTTTGTCCCCTCGATGTAGGCATGTTTGTATACATTTATGAGAAGCTCGTTTAGAATCAGCCCGCAAAGAAGTGCTTTTGTTTGAGAGATCTTAAACTGACTGCCTGATACATCTACATCAATATCCAGCTGGTGGAAACTCATGGAATCTTCAATTTTATCAACCAGGTTTTTGATGTAAGAGTGCAGATCGATATTCTCATTTACTTTTTTCTCTACCAGCATGTCGTGCAACTTAGACATCGACTTCATTCTGACCTCAACCTTTTTAAACAGGTCTTTAGCCTTCTGATCGGAAATTTCTTTGGTGTCTTTTTGTATCTGGTCTGAAAGTGCTTGCAGGTTATTTTTTACCCGGTGATGTATCTCTGCAATCATTACATCTTTTTGATGAATGGTTTCCCGCATCGCATCAATTTTTCTGGTTCTCTCAATTGCTATGGTGATATGAGTAGCCAGTGCCTCAAAAACCGGCACATCCTCTTCATGATACTCTTCATTATTCCTTCGGTTTAAGGCCTGAATAACCCCCACAACCTCATCATTACGGTTGATCAGCGGAACGCATATCAAATTTGTAGTTGTAAAATTCTCAACCAAATCACCATAGAAATAGTCCGACTTGGTCACATCATTGGTGAAATAAGGTTTTTTATTTTCCAACACCCAACCGGCAATTCCCTTCTCTTTTGGGATACTTTTTCCGGCTACCTCATTTTTGGCCGGCCCGGTTGGAACACTTATGAAGAGCTCACCCTTTTCATCATCTACAAGCAGCAGTGAACTGGCTTCAGAGTTCATCACCAATCTGGTTGCCTCCATACTTTCGAACAACACAGTTTTAAACTCATTTGTATTGTTGATCCCCTCCAGGGTTTCAAGTATAAGTGAGAGATTCTCTTTCTCTAAGTTGTCGTGAACATTCTCACTTTTATCATCTTTATTTTTACCCTTACTCATATTTATTTCAACTATATGTTCCAATTGAGATACATCAAGCACAATTAACAAATTAATAAGCACTTTTACATCAAAAAAACAAAACCAACTTAGTTAATACTCCATTCTAAGTCCAAAAAAACGGGATTATGAACTATCCCATTTTAGACTCTTGCCAAAAAGTATAAATCCGATTGCAAAAAACAGCAACACAAATCCATAGTAATTGTGTGTAACTGCATCCCAAGGTGAAATGGCAAATGTAGCACTGAGCAGTAGTGCCTGGTTACCGTAAGGAATAAAACTCTGAGCAGAGCAGGCAAAAATGTCTAATAAACTGGCAGTTCGTCTGGGAGAAATGTTATGCTTTTCGGCGATAGATTTACTTATTTCACCGGTTACAACAATGGAGACCGTATTATTGGCAATGCAGATATCTGTAATAAATACAAGCCACCCTATCGCCAGTTGTTGAGCCCTGTTACCCTTTCTGGAAGCTTTTTCGGCCATCCGGGTAATCACACCGGAAATCCACTGTAATCCACCCTGCTGTTTGATAAACTCTCCCAAGCCTCCCACAAACATGGCTAGAATCATGATACCATGCATATCCGCAAAACCGGATGCAATATCTCCTCCCAATGCCGATAGTTCATACCCTGATAAAAGCATACCCTGAAAGGCTGCCATTAAAACCCCCAGAATCAAAACCAGAAACACATTCATCCCTGCAACAGCCAAAATAAGAATGGCCAGGTACGGAATGGTAGCCAGCCATTGCGGGGGTTCATTGGATACAGTTCCGGCATCAGTTGCCAAAACAACTAACAGTAAAGCTTTGATGATTGCAGCCGGCAGGGCAATTTTAATATTCTCCCGGAATTTGTCCTTCATCGGAACACCTTGAGTTCGAGTAGCTGCAATCGTTGTATCAGAAATAATGGAAAGATTGTCACCGAACATGGCCCCGCCAAACAGTGCACCTGCAATCAGCGCCGGGTCGGTTCCCGTTTGATCGGCAAAACCAACTGCCACCGGCGCAAGTGCGCCAATGGTTCCCACGGAGGTTCCCATAGCCAGGGAAACCAATGCCGCAATGATGAAGAGCCCCGGAAGAACAAAACCGGCAGGGATCAGCTGGAGTCCTGCATTGACCACGGCATCTACGCCGCCGGTTGCAGAAGCTACACTCGAAAACGCACCTGCAAGCAGAAAAATCAAGCACATCGTAATAATATTGCTATTGCCGATTCCTTTTACAAGAAGTGCTATCGACTCGGTTAGTTTCCCTCTGTGAAGCCATGCGGCAAGGATTAATGAAGGGATAATGGCCACGTGACCGGGAAGCTGCTGAAAGGCCCGTTCAACGCCCTGAGCCTGTAATATCAAGCCGGAGCCCAAAAACAATACGATAAAGAGTAGAAATGGAAGGAGTGAGAGCTGTGCCGTGCGAGTATTAAATGATTTCATGGGATGAAAATAAAAAACCTCCGCGGTTTTTAACACCACGGAGGTTTTAAAATATTAGTTGAATCCGAGCGGATTCAAACAGTCAGAATTTAGCTGTTCTGTTTTTTATCCTCTTCCACATAGTCGCGAAGTACTTTGTGGAGGATTCCGCCATTTCGGTAGTAATCTACCTCAATCGGAGTATCAATTCGGCAATCGGTCATAAACTCGATCACCTCACCATTATCTTTGGTGGCCGTTACTTTGATCTCATCGCGGGCTTTTACGTTGTCATCCACTTGAATATCAAACGTTTCGGTTCCATCCAATCCAAGTGAATCGGCACTGTCACCCTCTTTGAACTGAAGCGGCAACACGCCCATCTGGATCAGGTTTGAACGGTGAATACGCTCATAAGAAACCGCAATGACCGATTTCACTCCAAGAAGGTTGGTTCCTTTTGCAGCCCAGTCGCGTGAAGAACCCGTACCGTACTGAGTTCCCGCCAACGCTACCAGCGGTGTACCGGACTCTTTATATTTCATGGATGCTTCATAAATCGTTGTGATCTCATCATCCGGGAAATACTTAGTAAAACCACCCTCTTTTCCGGGGGCAAGCTGATTCTTGAACCGGACGTTGGCAAAGGTTCCGCGCGTCATTACACGATCGTTACCACGTCGGGATCCGTACGAGTTGAAGTCTTTCTCTTCCACTCCATTTTCGATCAGATACTTACCTGCAGGACTCTCTTTTTTGATGTTCCCGGCAGGAGAAATGTGATCGGTAGTAATAGAGTCACCCACTTTCACCAATACTTTAGCACCTTTAATCGGCTTGATCGGCTCGGTTTCTTCACCCATTCCAAGGAAGAAAGGTGGTTCCTGAATGTAGGTAGAATCTTCTTTCCACTCATACAGATCTCCTCCGCCCACAGGAATTTTATCCCATGTTTCGGACTCAAAAATGTCGCCATACATTTTCTCAAAAAGCTCCGGACGAATAGCCTGGTCGAGGAACTCCTTAATTTCAGCAGATGTAGGCCAGATCTCTTTCAGATAAACATCGTTTCCATCTTTATCTTTTCCGATGGGCTCGTGTTCGAGGTCAATATCTACAGTACCTGCAAGAGCATATGCTACAACCAGTGGCGGTGATGCCAAGTAGTTTGCTTTCACCCATGGGTGGATTCGTCCCTCAAAGTTTCGGTTTCCGGAAAGAACACCGGCAGCAATCAAATCGCCCTCCTTAATGGCTCTTTCAACAGCTTCGGGAAGCGGACCTGAGTTTCCGATACAGGTTGTACATCCGTAACCCACCAGATTAAAACCAAGATTATCCATGTACTCTGTCAGTCCGGCTTCTTTCAGGTATTCGGTTACCACTCTTGAACCGGGGGCCAGAGATGTCTTCACATATGCCGGAACTTTGAGTCCTTTTTCATACGCTTTCTTCGCAACAATACCTGCACCCAGCATTACACTTGGATTCGACGTATTAGTACAGGAAGTGATAGCTGCGATCACTACATCGCCATGCTTCATTTCAATTTCCTGTCCATTTCTGTAGGTACCCTTATTGGCCAGTTTTTCCTGAGTGAGATTGAAACCCATCGTTGGATTATCGCTGGTCAACGAATTCTCAAAGGCCTTCTTCATATTGCTCAACTTGATTCGGTCGTGAGGCAGTTTTGGCCCTGCAAGTGAGGTTTCAACTGTACCCAGATCCAACTCAAGTGTGGAGGTAAATTCCGGATCAGGCGTATCATCTGTTCTGAAAAGTCCCTGCTCTTTGGTGTAAGCTTCAACCAATTTCACGAGCTCGTCCGAACGGCCGGTTCTGCTCATATAACGGAGTGACTCCTCATCAACCGGGAAGAAGCCCATTGTTGCTCCGTATTCGGGAGACATATTCGCAATAGTGGCTCGATCCGGCAGACTCATATTGCTGATTCCGTCACCGTAAAATTCTACAAACTTACCAACTACGCCATGCTGACGAAGCATTTGAGTAACCGTAAGTGTTAAATCCGTTGCGGTAATTCCCTCGCGAAGCTTGCCGGTCAATTTCATACCCACAACTTCGGGAACCAGCATGGAGATTGGCTGCCCCAACATAGCTGCTTCTGCTTCAATACCGCCAACACCCCAGCCAAGAATTCCAAGACCGTTGATCATGGTTGTGTGAGAGTCGGTTCCCACCAAAGTATCCGGATAAGCTACCGTTGAACCATCATCTTCTTTTCGGGTAAATACTCCTTTTGCGAGGTATTCCAGATTTACCTGGTGAACAATTCCGCGTCCAGGAGGAACCACACGGAAATTATCGAACGCCTCTTTACCCCACTTCAAAAATTCATACCGCTCACGGTTACGCTCCATCTCTTTCTCAACGTTGAACATAAACGCGTACTCCTGTCCAAACATATCCACCTGAACGGAGTGGTCAATCACCAAATCAACCGGTACCTGCGGGTTGATGGAGGTTGGATTTCCACCCATTCTTTCCATGGCAGAACGGAGAGCCGCAAGGTCAACAACAGCCGGTACTCCGGTAAAATCCTGCAGAACTACACGTGATGGCTTAAAAGGAATTTCTCCGGAAGGGCTTTTGGCATTATAGTTTGCCAGCAGTTTAATATCGTCTTCAGTAATTGCAAAGCCATCGTACTCTCTCAAAACAGCTTCGAGCAAAATTTTTATGGTAAACGGAAGCTTACTGATGTTTCCATAACCAAGCTCTCCGAGTTTTTTCAGGCTATAGAGATGCGCCTCACCTGAACCCGTGTTAAACGGAATCTTGGTATTTTTGATTGGGTTGTCAGTTGTCATAAATCCTCTGTGCTTTCAAGATGTTAAAAGTCCTACTTGTCTTATCATCTTAAAATATGGTTTTTTTGAGATAATATCTTTGCCAAATCCCGATGGGAGATCTCCTGAAATATGTAAGTTTAAAAATTATTGTAACCCATAACCTTTATGTTTAAACTTGTTCAGCTGATTGACGATAACTTCAGTTGTACCCAAACATTTAATTGAGAAATTCAAAAATCTGACGACTAATAACCCATATATCTACAGACCTTAAATGCTTTTTCTGAATTATCAGGCTGATAAATTTTTGACTCTTACCACACTCCTACTGCTTTTCCTGCTCAACTCAACGGTCTTTGCTCAATCTGAAACTGACTCCATCAGCACCTACTCTCAGATAAGATCAAACAATAATGGAGATGGCCAACCCGATTTGTTTGGCAAAAAAGTTATTACAACCGGAATTGCTAATTCTCCCAGTGGCGTATTTCATGAGCAGTATTTGCAAATGTTCATTCAGGATGATTCTTCCGGAATTTCCATTTTCTCTTACAATATTGATGATCCAATTGTACCCGGCGATAGCCTCGTTGTTTGGGGAGCCGTCGACTCCTATAACGGTTTGGTTGAAGTGGAGGCTGACTCCTACCGTGTATATCAGAACCGATCTGTTCCAAGACCGATAAATTTAACGGATCTGATCTCCAACCCTGCAGATTATTTGGGCGTGCTTGCCAAAGGAGATGGTGTTATCACAGAGAAAGGAAGTACCTATAATGGTAAATACGTTATCATTTCGCCGGATGAAAGCCCTGACAGCATCATGGTTTATGTTTCAAACTTTCACGTCAGCTTCTCCGAGTTCAATTTTGATATTCTAAGTGTAGGAGATGAAATTGCAGTACAGGGTGTGATTACTGAGTACAATCCGGAATTTCCCGGGCAAAAAAATTACAAGCTCTTTCTTAGAACTCCTCAAGATTTATCTTACATCGGATTACCGGCATACTATAAAAATTTGATTTTTTGGAGCATAATCGGATTAATCATCATTGCATTAATCTGGTACCTGATTTTACGTTACCGTGTGGAATCCAAAACAAAAGAGATTCGATTTTCACTTCAACAGAAAGAGCTCCTGTTAAAAGAGATTCACCACAGGGTAAAAAACTCACTTTCTATTGTTTCAGGTCTGTTGGAGATCCAGTCCTCGAGTGCGGAAAATGAGGAGACCATCAGAATGCTGCAAAACAGCCAAACCCGCATTCAGTCTATTGCCCTCATTCACGACAAACTTTATAAAACAGAGTCCCTTTCCGACATCGATCTTGACGTCTATATCAAAGATCTTGTTGAGTCTGTTCACAGAACATTTACCGAACTGAATGATAGTGTATCTCTCTTTTTTGACCTCGACCCTGTTCAAATCGATTCATCCCGGGTAATCTACTGTGGCCTATTGATCAACGAGCTGGTTGTAAACTCTTTTAAACACGCTTTCAACGGCAACAGCGACGGGAAACTTAGTGTGACTTTAAAAAAGAACAAGAATCATACTGTATTGACTGTATCAGACAACGGCCCCGGCCTGCCACACAATTTCAATCCCAATCACGAACATGGACTGGGCTCTATGCTGATCAACTCATTTGCTGAAAACCTCAATGCTGAGATCAAGATTTCGGAACCCGAAGAAGGCGGCGCCTCCTTCAGCTTCACTTTTCCGGATTTATAATCGGAAAACCGAACCGCTCTAAATTTCTTTTAAGGATTTTACAACTCACTCGGATATATTCGCTTAACCCTTAATCAATATTTCCGAATAGATGATCCGAGCATTTACTACACTGTCTCTCCTTTTTACATTTCTATTTATTCATACGACTCAGGCCCAGGTTCAATCTCCAAACAGTCCTTACATGGAAGGCTATCTGAAGTGGGATGCCGGTAACTACATTGGAGCTATTGAGGATTTCCTGGAGATCCTGAACGGACCGGATGCAGATCTCTATTTCGATGACATCGCCAAGCTGACGGGTGAAATCTATAAAGTAGATGAAATCACTGAGGACGGACGAAGTCCGGTTTTCAGCCCGGATAACACCCATTTTATGTGGAACGACCTAACGGGTGACGGTCCTGTAATGAAAATTGGTAAAATCACAGAATCGGGAGTGGAACATCTTCACACTGTTGAGGGTTCTGACCTGCAATTTTCTCCTGATGGCAGGCACACCATATTTTTCGGGACGGAAGCCACTCAAAAACTGGAGCAGCTTCAGGAGGAGTTATCAGAAGCTTTTAATGCCAGGGATCGGGCCGCAATCAATCGCCTGCGCGGAGAGATGCAATACGAAGCATTGCTGAATACATCTCTGTATATTTTTGATCTTCAATCCGGTTCAACAGAAAAGCTCGACACCGGAAACCTTCTGGTTCGAACCCCAGCTTTTGATGAAAACGGCACTGTTTGGTTTGCCGGCTCTGATCCCAATCAACCGGACCGGAGTGATATTTACACTCTAAATCTGACTGATGGATCACTGAATCAAATCACAAAAGATCCCGGATTTTACGATGCGCCAATGTCTGTACCCGGAAGCGATCGTGTCATTTTCAACTCCTACTCCTCATCACCTTTTCCATCACCCGCAAATAGCGAACGAAACAGTTACGATATAGAAGACGGAATTGTCCTTTTCAGTCAGGAACAAGGTGAGATTCAAAAATGGAACGGTCAGGCTCCGATTCTTTCAAAAAACGGAAATCGATTGGCCTTTATGACTATCCAAGATGATGAAACTAAAATTCACAGCGTAAACTTAAACGACAGTTCACTCGAAGCTGTTGAGTTCGTCTCGTCAACCGATCCGATTCAGAATCCTGCGCTCTCACCGGACGGCAGTAAGCTGGCTTACATGCTAAGAGAAGGAATCAGCTGGGATCTCCACATGGTTCACACTTCCGACGGCACACTTGAGCGCCTCTCTTATGATATTCAGCATGAACTCTTTCCACACTTTTTGAACGATGAGAAAGTTTTGGGCATGATGGGTGAATCCCGCCATCGCCGATCACATATTTATGATGTGAACACAAAAGATTTTTACAGGCTGTTCCATAACAACAGCATCCGAACCGTATCGATGGAGAATGAGTGGGAACCCAGTCCCGACGGCACCAAACTGCTGGTTATTGCTCAGCGCGGTGGTGATACCATCGCTCCGGAACAGGGAGTATTCCTCGTCCGCATTGGGGATAAAATCTCTAAACAGACTCTGATCGATCGTCTTCAGGCTAACCTGAAAAGTGAACAGGAACTGCTGGCCAAGGCAGAGAAAATGTTTGAACCGATTCACAACTCGGTTAAAGATCTGACAGAGCAGATCAACCTGACGCGAATCTATCACTATCAAAAAGATCTTTATGATTTTGGATCGAAGCATATCAGTCAGCCCGGCAATCAAAAAGCGATCGACTACATTTACGAAACGCTGGAATCTTTCGGTTACGAACCGGAACTGCAGTGGTTCAATCCGTCCGGCGATATTGAAACAGCCAATGTTGTGGCGCGCCTTGAGGGAACCGAGCATCCTGAAGTGGTTTACGTTTTAAGTTCTCACTTCGACTCGGTTCAGCATAGTCCCGGCGCAGACGACAACACTTCCGGAACAGCTGTTCTGTTGGAAGCCGCCCGTGTTCTCGCAAATAACCCGCAGCCTGCAACTATTATATTTGCTTCATTAACAGCTGAGGAATCCGGCCTGCTTGGGGCCCGTGAGTTTGTTCGCGTCGCTGAAGAGGAAGATCTTTGGGCACACGGAGTGGTAAATAACGACATGATGGGTTGGACCCGCCATCACCGCCTCGACAACACCATCCGGTTTTCAAATCACGGTATCAAAGATGTGCAGCATTCCGGTGCTATTCTTTTTACAGATTTGATCACCTACGATTCGCGCTACTATCGTTTCACTGATGCGCACGCATTCTTTGATGCATTTGGTGATGTACTTGGAGGAATCGGATCCTACCCTATTCTTGGAAACCCAAATTACCATCAAACCACCGACCAGCTTGAGACGATCAATCACCGACTGGTTCAGGAGGTCTCCCGATCGACAACTGCTACGCTGATGATGTTGGCCAATGCACCATCAAAAGTAACCGGTTTGGACGTGTTGGATCTGGGAGGCAATCAAACCGATGTAAGGTGGAATGCATCTCCGGAAAGCGATATCGAGAACTATATTGTTGGATATACCGATCAGATGGGCAACTCCCATGAGCAAACTGTTAGCGGAACTGAGACTTCACTGAATCGTGCAGACCTGACCAAACCGGTAACCGTCGTAGCAGTAAATAGCCGCGGTATTCAGGGCTGGGACCCGACGGTTTGGGAGGAGTAAACAGAAATAAAGTTTCTGAATGTTTTTTTTGAATCAATTCAGTATTGCAATACACAATAAATCCCTTTATCTTTTTCAACTTTCCAATTTTGCAAGAAAACAAAGAGAATATCGTGAATACGATCAGTAACAAAACATACAACGCAACATCAGCCACTGTAGACAAAAAGTGGGTAATTATTGATGCAGAAGATCAACCGTTAGGCCGTTTATCGTCCAAGGTTGCAACTATCCTTCGTGGAAAACACAAACCGGAATTTACACCGCATGCAGATACCGGCGACAATGTGATCGTCATCAATGCAGAGAAGGTTCAACTGACCGGTAAAAAACTGACAAACAAGAAATACTTTAAGCACACAGGCTACATCGGTTCTGAAACTTTTACTTCTGCCCTCGATTTGCAGAAGAAAGATCCGTCATCCCTGATCACTATTGCCGTGAAAGGAATGCTGCCTAAAAATAAGCTTAGCCGACAGATCATGAAGAATCTGCGGGTATATGCTGGGTCAGTTCATCCACATACTGCACAACAACCGGAAATTTTAGAGATCTAAATTCTCATAATGGCACAAGAAAATTACATCGGACGTCGTAAAACGTCCACAGCTCGTTTATACATCAAAGAAGGAAGTGGAAACTTTATCGTGAATGGTAAAACCATTGATGAGCACTTCAATACTCAGGCAAGAATTAACATTGCCCGTCTCCCAATCGAAGTTACTGAACTTGATGGCAAGTACGACATCAAAGTAACTGTAAAAGGCGGCGGAGTTACAGGTCATGCCGGTGCAATATCTTTAGCACTTGCACGTGCACTCGACGATCTGAATGAAGGTGTTCACGGAGTATTGAAAGAGCACGGACTTCTCACAAGAGACGACAGAATGGTAGAACGTAAAAAATACGGTCAGCCAAAAGCTCGTAAGAAATTCCAGTTCTCTAAACGATAAGAGATCCAAGCTTCAGGTTGCAAGTTTCAGGTTTTCAATGAACCACTTGCCCCTGCTTCAGATTCTTACTTAAGAAACTTTTTAACTCTCAATCAGGCTTCGGCAAAAAGCCGGAAAACTGAAATACACATACACAGCGACCCTTCGCCGAGTGTTCCGATAACTAAATCGGGATTAGCGCCTTGGGAATGACCTGTGTAGAGGAAAAACTCAAAACAGACATACAAATCATGCCTAAAGCAGCAAACGTAGAAGAACTATTAAAATCAGGTGCGCATTTTGGTCACCTGACCCGCCGTTGGAATCCAAAGATGAAAGAATTCATCTTTATGCAGAGAAACGGCATTCACATCATCGACCTCAAGAAATCTCAAAAATATCTCCAGGAAGCACTTGATGAGGTTACCAAACTTGCCCGTGCCGGCAAAACGATTCTCTTTGTAGGTACCAAAAAGCAGGCTCAGGAGATTGTTAAAACAGAAGCTATCCGTTGTGGAATGCCTTTTGTAACTCACAGATGGCTTGGCGGTATGCTTACGAACTTTAGCACCGTTCGTAAAAGCATCTCCCGTATGGAAGAGATTGAAAAAATGAAGAAAGACGGTACGTTCGAAGAATTGACCAAGAAAGAGGGATTGATGCTCGACAGAGAGCGTGAAAAGCTTGAACTCACACTTGGCGGTATTGCGAACATGACACGTATACCCGGTGCCATTTTTGTTGTTGATACTATTAAAGAACACATCGCGATTAATGAAGCTGTGAAGCTAAATATCCCGATCATCTCTATGGTTGATACAAACAGTGACCCGGATATTCCGGATCATATCATTCCGGCAAATGACGACTCTGCACGAACCATTCAATTGGTTACAGCTCAAATCGCTGACGCTATTATTGAAGGAAATGCTGAAAGAGAAGCGATCAAAGAAGAAGAGTTGATGGAAGAAGCCGCGGCTGAAGCTAAAAAAGATACAGGCTCGGACGAAGAAGAAGAGAAGAAAGAAGTTAAAGCCGGAAAAACTACGAAGCGAAGAAAAAGACGGCGAAAGGCTTCAGACTCCGACAGCAGTGATCAAGCAGAAGAAAGTGCAAAAGATCAAGCTGATGAGAGCGCCACAGATAAAGATGATGATGATGATAAGAAGAAAAAAGAGAAAGAATCTGAGTCTGACAAATCTGACAAAGAGTAAACCTGAACTGAAAATTTTTCTAAACTCATGAGCATTAGTGCAAAAGATGTAAAAAAACTTCGCGACGTTACCGGAGCGGGTATGATGGACTGTAAAAAAGCCCTAAGCGAAGCTGATGGCGATATGGATAAAGCCATTGAAATTCTCCGTAAAAAAGGACAAAAAGTTTCTGAAAAACGAGCTGAAAGAGATGCAAACGAAGGATTGATCCTGACTCGAATCAGCGACGATCATAAAAAAGCTTCCGCTATCGAAATCAACTGCGAAACCGACTTTGTTGCCCGTAACGATGATTTCCAGAAGCAAGCCAATACTTTCCTTGATGCAGCCTTCGATAATGATATTGAAAGCGCAGAAGACTTAATGAAAGTTGAGGTTGATGGCTTATCTGTTGAAAAACACCTGGAACAAATGGTTGGTAAAATCGGCGAGAAAATTGAGATCGCCCGTGTAGTTCTGGTTAAAACAGAAGGAACACTGGTTGATTACATCCATCCCGGAAACCAGCTTGGTGTACTCGTAGATTTTGACGGCGACCTATCTGACGACACCGTAGGAAAAGATGTGGCTATGCAAATTGCCGCAATGAATCCGCTTGCCGCTACACGTGATGGCGTAGACGCATCCGTTGTTGAGAAAGAGCTTGAGATTGCTAAAGAGCAGTTGATCAACGAAGGAAAGCCTGAGGAGATCGCTGAAAAAGCTGCGAAAGGAAAACTCCGACGTTTTTACGAAGAGCGCGTTCTTCACGAACAGAAATTCGTTAAAGACAACGGTATTACCGTTAAAGAGTATCTGGAGCAGAATGATGCTCCACTCGTCAAATCATTCTATCGAATGCAACTTGGCGAAGCTTAAATTTTTATCTTCAAAAAAGGCTACCTTTAAAACGGTGGCCTTTTTTATATCTACGAACTTCTAATCAAATAACCAGTGGCAAATCAATATAAAAGAATACTTCTCAAGCTAAGCGGTGAAGCACTTTTAGGAGAGCAAGGACACGGTATCGATGCAGATATCCTAACGCAATACGCAGATGAGGTAAAAGCAGTTCAGGAAGAGGGTGTTGAAGTTTCCGTTGTAATTGGCGGTGGAAATATATTCCGTGGCGTAAAAGGAGCCACCGAAGGAATGGACCGCGTGCAGGGCGATTATATGGGTATGCTTGCAACCATGATCAACAGCATGGCTTTTCAGGATGCCTTGGAAAGAAAAGGCGTACACACCCGGCTGATGAGCGCCATTCGTATGGAAGAAATTGCCGAACCCTACATCAGACGTCGGGCCATTCGTCACCTCGAAAAAGGACGTGTAGTCATCTTCGGTGCCGGCACAGGAAATCCTTACTTCACTACAGACACAGCCGCCTCGCTTCGAGCCATTGAGATCGAAGCCGACGTTATTTTAAAAGGCACCCGTGTAAATGGCATCTACGACTCCGATCCCGAAAAAAATAGTAATGCCGTTAAATTTGATACCATTACCGGGGATGAAATTCTAAAAAGAAGACTGAACGTAATGGATCTTACTGCCTTCACTCTTTGCCGCGATAATGAGACGCCCATCATCGTATTTAATATGAATGAGAAAGGGAATCTCAAAAAAGTTGTCTGCTCAGAAGAATCTGTAGGCACAACAGTTGTTTGGGATGAATAACCATTTTATTAAATTCAAGCCTTGCAATAAAAGTCGCTGATTTTGATCCGGATAGTTCATTTCAGCATATCTTTTCAATTAATTTGTACAGACTGCCATGATACCAGAAGAAATTCAGTTAATTATCGATGACGCCGAAGAAAAAATGAAAGAAGCTGCGGGCTTTTGTAAAAAGGAGCTCTCGCATATTCGTGCCGGTAAAGCTACCACTTCACTTTTAGACGGAATTAAGGTGAACTATTACGGTTCTCAAACACCCCTTAATCAGCTGGCTTCTGTTGCAGCTCCCGAGGCACGATTGTTGGTTGTTCAGCCTTTTGACAAATCGGCCATGGAAGATATAGAGAAGGCAATTATGTCGTCCGGATTGGGCTTAAACCCAAATAATGACGGTTCGATCATTCGTATTCCTCTGCCAATGCTGTCGGAAGAGCGCAGGATAGAACTCGTAAAACATGCAAAGGAAGTTGGCGAAAAAGCACGAATCAGTATTCGAAATACTCGGCGTGACGCCAATGACGAAGTGAAGAAAACTGTGCAGGACGAATCACTTCCCGAAGACAGCAGATTCGAAGCCGAAGAAGAGATTCAAAAGCTGACAGATAAATTTATTGGTCTGGTCGATGAAATGCTCGAGACCAAAGAAAAAGAGATCATGACTGTTTAACATCTCGAAACTTTTCCTGAAACATGGTATTTCATCTTTACTCCTTATTCGGAATAAAGATGGTTTAAATACCATGTTTTTTTATTTTTTGCCGTTCCCTTTTTATACATTTTAAAGCATGTACATTTCTGATTTAGAACTTCACGGGTTTAAAAGTTTTGCGCATAAAACGCATGTTAAGTTCGACAGTGGCATTACAGCAATTGTTGGACCGAACGGGTGCGGAAAATCCAATATTGTAGACGCCCTCCGTTGGGTGTTAGGTGAACAACGCCCTACCCTTCTCCGCTCCAGTGCCATGAGTAACGTGATTTTCAATGGTACTGCTAAGAAGAAAGCCCTGGGAATGGCCGATGTTTCTCTCACCTTTGTCAACAACAAGGGGATTCTCCCGGTTGAATACAGTGAGTTGACCATTACCCGCAGACTCTATCGCTCAGGCGACAGTGAATACCTGATCAATAACACTCCCTGCCGATTAAAGGATATCATGGAGCTCTTTATGGATACCGGAATGAGTTCCGACGCCTATTCCGTGATTGAGCTTAAAATGGTGGAGGAGATTCTCAACGACCGTAACAACGACCGCCGTCGGCTTTTTGAAGAAGCGGCCGGAGTTACCCGTTATAAAGATCAGCGTAAAAAAACGTTCAGAAAGCTGGATGAGACCCTGAAAGATCTCCAGCGACTCGAGGACATTTTAGTTGAGGTGAGAAAAAAAGCCCGGTCCCTTGAGATTCAGGCAGATAAAGCAGCAAAAGCCAAAGCGTATCAAAAAGAGCTGAAGACTTTGGATCAAGGGTACACGCTGCATCAGTACAATGCCGTAAAAAAGGAGCTGGAACCGCTCCAGGAGCGAATTGACAATGCCGATAAAGAGAAAAAGGAGATCGCTCAAAAAGTTGAAGAGCTTGAAAGTAACGAGGAAAAAGCCCGTAATCACCTTTTAGAGAAAGAGAGAAATCAATCGGAAGCTCAGCGTCGGGTAAGTCAGCTGCATTCATCCATCAGGGAAATGGAGACCAACCTTCGTATTACAAAAGAAAAAATTGTGAACGAAGAAGGAGTTATTGAGCAGCATCAAAACGACATCAAACAGAGCAGTAAAGATCTTACTGAACTGGAACAGCTTAAAAAGGAGAGCATCAACAAGCTTGAGAACTTTTCTGATGAAAAAGAGAAGTCTGAGCAAAGTCTGAAGGGCTCTAAAGAGCGATTCAATGAAGTTCAGCAGAAATTTACCAAGGTGCGGCACGAACTCTATGAGCTGGAAATTGAACTCAGTGATGTTAATAAGAAACTCTCCGGACTTCAATCTAACCGCATCAAGCTTGAGTCTAAACTGGAAAACAGTGAGGATGATCAGCTTAGGATCGACCGCGATATTGAAGATCTTGAAGATGAAATTATCAATGCAAAAGGTGAACTGAACCTGGTTAAGAAGAAGCTTGATGAAACCAATAAAGAGCTTGAAAATAAAGAAGCTCTTTTAAGTAGCACCGTTGATAAACGCAAAGAGCTTGAGGAGAAACGGGAAAAACTCCGGGAATCCATTCGTTCACTTAAAAGCCGAAGGGATGCCGTTCAATCCGAAATTTCCTTAATGGAGAGCCTTGCCGAATCGAACGACGCCCTGCCTGCTTCGATCTCCTACTTAACAGAAAATCATGCGGATGCATTTTCCATTTTGCAGCCGGTAGGTGAAGTTCTGAACACTTCTGAGGATACAGCCCCAGCCCTTGAAATGGCGCTGGGTGAGGCAATCAACTTTATGATTGTTCAATCTATGGACGATGCCATTCGCGCATCGAAAATTCTAAAAGAGAATAAGAAAGGCCGGGCAACATTCATTCCGTTAAATGAATTGAAGAGTAGCTACCCGGTTCAGGAGCAATCGATCTACAACAAGATACGTTGCGAATCGAAGTACGATAATATCGCCCGCCTTCTGCTCGGGTCAACTCACATTGTGAAGACTATTGAACAGGCATCATCAGCTTTAAAAAGTGGCGCTTCAGCAGCAGTTACTACTGATGGAGATTTGATCACGTCAGATCAGTTTTTGAAAAGCGGCAGTAAAAACAAGCAGGCCGGTGTTCGGCTTGGATTGAAGGATAAGCTCGACAAGCTTACGGATAAGCTGAATGAGACATCCGCTTCTCTTTCAAATGAGGAAGAAGAACTGGGTGAACTGAATAAAGAGCTTGATCAGCTGAATGCCGAAGCGATTCGCCGAAATATTAAAGAGATTCAGAAGTCCTTACGGAATCTCGAACAGCAGTCGAGTCGCTGGCAGTCGAACATTCAGGTGTATGAAAAGAATGTTAACGAGCTAAAAAACCGAAAGACGAACTTACAGTCCAACCTGGATTCGGCCCAGGAAGAGCTCGACTCACTGCACCCTAAACAGAAAGAGCTGCAACAGAAAATTACAGAACTGAGCAAACAGCAAAATCAGAAGAAGGATGTTCTCCAAAAGCTGGAAGACGAGCGTGCGATTGCCCAAAACCGCTATAATGATGCACAGCTCAAGCATCAGGATGTGAAGAATAAAGCTCAAAACCTTGAACGGGATATCGAACGTGCCGAAACAGGCATCAAAAATATCAAAACCCGTCTAAGTTCACGTAAAGAGCTGATGGCTGAAAGCAAGGAGAAGATTGAGAAGTATAAATACGCCATAGAACAGACCGAAAAGCAGCTCTCGATTAAGAAAGAGAATAAAGAGGAAGCGGATCAGAAACTTGCCGCTGCCGAGGAGGCAAGCAGCCGGCAACGCGGTATCATCAACGAAATTGAGAAAGAGTTAAAGGAGCTTCGCCGACGCAAAGAGGTTAATCTCGAGCTTGTTCACCATCTATCCATGGCGCACGAAAAGCTGGAGATGAAATCTCAGGCGCTTTCTGATCACATTTGGGAAACATATGGAATTTTGATGGATCAGGTGGAAGAAACCCTGCCTGAAGAGATGCCGGCCGAGGATGCAAAGGAGCGGATCGCCTGGCTGAAGCAGAAGCTGAATCGAATCGGGGATGTGAACCCGCTGGCGATCGAGGAGTTCAAAGAGGAGAAAGAGCGGCTCGATTTCTACGAAGAACAGATCGAGGATCTCCAGAAAGCTGAGGTTGAAATGCGTGAAACCATTGATGAGATCAATCAAACCGCTACCCAGCGATTTAATGAGACATTTGAAAAGATCCGGTCTAATTTTAAGAACGTGTTTAACACACTCTTCCACGAAGATGATTACTGTGATCTTCTGATTGAAGACGATGCCGAGGATCCGCTGGAGGCCAAAATTGATATCAAGGCAAATCCAAAAGGAAAACGCCCATCGAGTATCAATCAGCTTTCGGGAGGCGAGAAAACACTTACAGCTATTGCGTTGCTATTTGCGATTTATCTCGTAAAGCCGTCTCCATTTTGTGTGTTGGATGAGGTAGACGCTCCATTGGATGATGCAAACATTGAGCGATTCTCAGCAATGATTAAAAAATTCAGCCACGATACTCAGTTTATCATCATTACGCACAACAAGAAGACCATGTCGAAAGCGGAAATGATGTACGGCGTTACTATGCCGGAAACCGGTGTGAGCCGATTGGTTGGTGTAAAACTGGATGAAGTGGCAACGGCTTAAGCGATGAGTCCCGAAGATCAAAAACCGACAATATCGGAAACCAAAGACGGTTCAACCACACTTTACTCTCCTGTTTTTGATCAGTACTATCACAACCCAAACGGTGCCGTCTCTGAAAGTAAAATCGTGTTTTTTGAAACCTCGGGACTTCTTCAGTCACTTCAGAACAGAGACCATTTCGCTATCTTTGAAATGGGTTTTGGTACCGGGCTTAACTTTATCCTTCTGAAAGATTATTTAGACAAGTTGGATCATCCGCCAATTGTGGATTTCTATTCAGTTGAAGCCTTTCCCGTTGATCCCGATACAGCTTCTCAATTTGATTTTGGTGAGGAGTTGAATCAGCAGCATCCGGGAGAACTTCTGCGTTCGATTTTTTCGGATGCTAAACCGGGAACCAATAGTTTTCAAATATCGAAATATCTGACGCTGAATCTGTTTATCGGTACATTTGATGAATCTCCTAAGCCCGACCAACCCATCGACTACTTTTTTCACGATCCCTTTTCTCCTGATGTGAATGCAGAGCTGTGGACACCGGATGTTTTTCGAAAATTGAAGGCATATGCTGACAAGTCAGCCGTCCTCGCCACCTACTGCGCAGCTTCTTCAGCAAGAGCCGCAATGGCCGTAGCCGGCTGGAAACTTTCGCGCGCACCGGGAGCGCTGGGTAAACGGGAAATGACTCTGGCATCGATCGATGAAAAGAACCTTGGCAGTTTAAAAAGAGTTAATGAACTAAGATTAATCGAACGATATCAAAAAGGCGATTTTGATTAAGCTCCGTCTTTTATAATCAGTCCAAACCATTGATGATGCAAGAATTTGATAAACTGGCACAATCTCTTCAGCCCCACTATTCCCATTTTAATGTAGCCAACCGGTTGCTTTTCACAGGCCACTCCCATCAGGCCTGGCCCGATGTTGCATTTGACGGAGTGAGGGAGTATATGCAGATTGCAGCTGATCAAGTAGATACAAAATGGGCCACTGCTTTCGAGAAAACGGAAGTTTTGCGCTCTTACCTTCGAAAATATTATGACGATCCGACCGGGAAATATTGCCGCGAACAGAATACGCATGTGTTGATGATCTCCTGGTTATCATCCCTTGACTTGAAGAATAAACCAAAAATCATCACAACTACCGGTGAGTTTCATTCCATGTATCGTCAACTGCGCCGATACCGGGAAGAGGGTTATGAAATTGTCTTTCTGCCACACGAAGATGACGATCAACTACTTGCCTCTGTAAAAGAAGAGCTAGACGATCGGACAGCCGCTGTGATGTTATCGAGAATCTATTTCGAAACTTCGGAAGTCAACACAAAACTACCTGAAATTGCGGCTGCAACAAAAGAAGCCGGAGTTCCCCTCCTAATCGACGACTACCACGGAACCAATGTAGTGCCACTCTCTATTGCCGATGAAGGCTTAGAGCACTGCTACATCCTCATTGGAGGCTACAAGTATCTGCAGTGGGGTGAAGCAAACTGCTTTTTGAGATATCCGGCAGATTGTTCACTCAGACCTGCAGTTACCGGATGGTTTGCCTCATTTGATACGCTGGATGAACCGAGAGACGACCAACCGGTTTCATTTGATGATGGGGACCAAAAATTCGCGACCGGCACCTACGACCCAGTCTCCCAATTTCGAGCAGCAGCGGTTGCGAATTTCTTCCAAAAGATGGGGCTTTCTCCTGAAGTACTTCAGAAACAGTATTCAAGTCAGGTTTCTTACCTGCGTAATTTATTTAATGAACAAGGTTTTTCACCAGAATTAATTACACACGCCAATACTCGTGCTATTGAGGAAACCGGCGGATTTCTAGCTTTGGAATCCCCTCACGCCAGGGAGATAAGAGCCAGACTTCTTGAACAAGGGGTTTTCACTGATGCCAGAGGAGATATCATACGATTTGGCCCTGCCCCCTACACCACTTCCGGGCAGTGTGAGCAGGCGATACAAAAACTTAAGGAAGTTGTTCGGGAGCTGTGATTATAGTGAACCCGACATCTCACCGATTCGTTGAATGGCAAAAATCATGTAGCCAATAATGGAGGCCGCAAAGCCGGTCAGAACGGCATAGAGAACATATCCTACAATAAATGTGGATAGAATGCGGATCCAGACCAAAAAGGAAGAGCTTAAAATGTACGACTTATAAAGCCAAAGAGTTGGAATGGCAATGGCTAAAGCAGGTAGCGTTGCATTGGCAAAAGGATCTATCAAGCTCACGCCGGAAAATGCCCAGAATGGTATCAGCAGCAGTTGAAATAACATGGTTGCTCCAATTGCGTAACTGTTCATTATCAGTAAGCTGAAAAATCCGGTAATATAATCCCTGAAAAAGAAAAGACCCGCTATAGAAAGCATAGGTACCAGTAACAGTGAGGCTGAAAGAGGTAAGAATTGGGTAGTTGACCGAACTGTACTCACCTGGATCCACTCCGCAATTTCTCGCATCTGATCGTTCTCGGCTTCAAATTCACCAAGAGCCGGCTCAAAAGAGAAGTCTACAACGAGAGTATTAACCAACGTAATCGCTATTGCACCAATAATCAGAAAAAGAAACGGATGTGTGTAATTTCTGTCTTCACTCTCTAAAAACTGATCAATTACATTCCTGGGATGCTGCAGAAGTTCTCTGAATGTTTGGATAAATGTTTGAACCATAGATACCGTTTCTTGTCATTTCTTACTCGACATCTTCAAAACCGCCGTCAATGCCGCTATTTTGAGACTTAATATAAGATCTTTGGATAGAATGTTTTTTATGAATGGAACTGTTTTTTAATAAAAAGCTTTTTATATTTAGAGTCTGTAAAGAATTCAATAAACATAATTACACGTATGATCGGAGTAAAAGTAAAAGATAACGAAAGCATTGACCGCGCGATTAATCGCTTCAAGAAAATGGTAACCCGCTCAAGAGTATTGAACGAATACAAAGAGCGTCAGCAGTACACTAAGCCATCTGAAGAGCGACGTGAAGCTCTTAAAAAGAGCATTCGGGAAGAGAGAAGACGTCAAAGAGACAATTACTAAAAACGTTGTCTTTTTCAGGCTGCTATTTTAGAGCCTTCATCAAATGATCCGCGGGGTTTAAAGTCATATTATATGTACCCGCGGTATCGCTGATTGGCAGAACAGCATTTTTAAAACCCATCTTTTCTGCCTCATTTAAGCGCTGTTTTAAGAATGGCACTCTTCTCACTTCACCGCCAAGTCCTACTTCACCTATATAGAGTGATTTTTCGGGGACCGGTTCGTCTTTTAAACTTGAGGCCAGAGCAGCAACAACAGCTAAATCTGCGGCAGTGTCGTTAATTTTCAGTCCTCCCGCCACATTCAGGTAAACATCTTGTCCGGCAAAACTCATGGCAGCCCGTTTCTCAAGCACGGCTATGAGAAGCGATAATCTGCGCTGATCGAACCCGCTTGCCGTACGCTGAGGAGTACTGTAATTACTCGGGGTTACCAAAGCCTGTATTTCAATTAAAATCGGGCGAGATCCCTCCATTACACACGTAACACAATTTCCACTAACGGTGCTGTTCATCTCTGCCAAAAAGAGATCCGAAGGGTTATTCACCTCATGTAAACCGGTATCGCGCATCTCAAAAACTCCCACTTCGTTCGCAGGTCCAAACCGATTTTTCACACCTCTCAATAGTCGATGAAGCTGACTTTGATCCCCCTCGAAATGGAGAACTGTATCAACCATATGCTCCAGTATCCTGGGACCGGCAATATCTCCTTCCTTGGTCACATGACCGATCATCAGCGTAGTAATTCCTTCTTTCTTTGCGATCTGCTGAAACATAGCCGAACACTCCCTGATCTGCTGCACACTCCCGGGAAGGCTGCTTAGCTCTGAACTGAATACCGTTTGAATGGAATCGACAACCAGGAGGTCGGGTTTGATTTTACGCGCCTGGGATATCACATTTTGCACATCTGTGTTATTATAGATGAGCAAATTCTCGCCATTCATACCAATTCTGTCTGCCCTCTGTTTGATCTGCGATGCAGACTCCTCCCCGGCAATGTAAAGTATTTTCAAATTTGGACATTTCTGAGCCACCTGAAGCATCAGGGTACTTTTCCCAATTCCGGGATCTCCTCCTAATAGTAAAAATGAGCCATCAATCAGCCCCCCGCCCAATACTCGGTCAAATTCCGAAAGATTTGTACTAATCTTCTCATCTTTGGATTGTTTAACATCTTTCAGTGCTACGGCATCCGACTCATCACTGTTCGAAATATCAACTTTATGTTTTTTCGAACTTTTCTTTTTCTCACTTATTTTTTCTTCAAAGGTATGCCATTCTCCACACGCCGGACACAAACCAAGCCATTTCGGTGAAACATGTCCACATGCTGAACATTCATATTGAATTTTAGGTTTTGCCATGCTCTGCAGTCTTATCAGATTCTTGATTAATATCTTCCAGTTTTTCAGTAACTGAGGTATTCACATACCAGAGCATGGCAACAATACCAAGCCCGATACTGAAATAGTAGGTTATTAATCGCCAAACGAACACAGCCAATCCGATAAACGCGGTTCGGTCAATCAATGGCCCCAAAAATACAGCGAATAAGCCTTCCACCCCTCCTGATCCACCCGGTGTTGGAATAATCAGAAATGCCAGATTCATTGCCAGACTTCTCAAAACGAGCAGCACTTCCTGAGCCGGAAGTAAACTCAGAACAACAATTACCGGAAGTGCCACACGGCAAAGCCAGCTGAGGGTAGACAATAAGAACGCCTTCACAACAAAACTAATCGGCTTCTGCCTGAGCTCTCTTGAATAATCGACCATGTTATCCGCTTCCGCATTCACTTTATCTGCAAACTTTCGTAATAGCGGGAGCCTGAATACAACCTCAATCATTCGCTTCATCGCTTTCGGGTTGATCAGTAAACCGTAGGCAAGCAGACCTCCATAGATCAAAAGTCCTGCATAAATCACAAACATTGTAATATTGCCAACCATGCCGGTTTCATCCGGAATCACGTTAAAATAGATACTGGAGACCAACAAAATTGGAACCGCTAATGCATACCAAAATTGATCGAGCAGCACTCCATAAAGAACGATGGCTGAGGATTTCCCCAGCTTGATTCCCTCTTTAGTCATTGCATAAGTCGCCACCGGAGCGCCTCCAATAGTGGAAGGGGTTATTGCCGATGCAAAATCCCATGTTAAAGCAATTCGAATGGATGCCATCCAGTTGATGGTCTTATCTGCTAAAAACCGAATCTTCGCAGCAAAAAAATAGACCTTTAAAAAAGTAACTCCAATTGCGACAAAAATACCGGGCAGACGTTTTGGAGCCAGATGTTCTAAAATACCCGGTTTGTAAGTCAGATAGATCACAATCCCCATACTGATGAGACTCAATGCTATGGAGAGAGCCATATACCTAAAGGAAATTAATGACCCATTTTTTTCAGTATGTACATCGGAATCAGGCAATATAGAAGTGTTTCTTGGCAGAGCTTAGTTCAAAACCTTTTTTTTAAACTCTCAAAACAAATAGTAAAGCCATACAGATCTACTCTGTATGGCTTTTTTTATAAAAATAGGAAATTAAGCGATCGTAATCTCATCATTCAGATAAACATCCTGAATAAAGTTCAGCAGTTTTACTCCCTCTTCCATAGGGCGCTGAAAAGATTTACGGCCACTAATGAGCCCCATACCACCGGCACGTTTGTTAATCACAGCCGTTTTTACAGCATCAGCAAAGTCATCACTTCCTGATGCCCCGCCTGAGTTAATCAAACCTGCACGGCCCATGTAACCGTTCGCTACCTGGTAGCGAGTCAAGTCGATTGGGTGATCGGTAGACAATTCACTGTAAATTCTCTCATCCAATTTACCATAACTGGAATCACCGGCATTCAGCGCTTTGTAACCGCCGTTGTTGGTTGGTAATTTTTGCTTCACAATATCCGCACCGATTGTTACACCAAGATGGTTTGCCTGACCCGTTAAGTCAGCTGAAGAATGGTAATCTTTACCGTCAACTTTAAATGCTGAATTTCGGGTATAGCACCACAGAACGGTAGCCATTCCTAATTCATGAGCATATTCAAAAGCTTCCGCCACTTCAACAATCTGTCGCGACGACTCATCGGAACCGAAATATATAGTTGCACCTACGGCAGCTGCACCCATATCGTAAGCTTTCTGTACTGACCCAAACATGATTTGATCGTAAGTATTCGGATACGTTAACAGCTCATTGTGGTTGATTTTTACCAAAAATGGAATCTTGTGTGCGTATTTTCTCGACACAGATGCCAGTACACCAAATGTGGATGCAACGGCATTGCAACCACCTTCGATAGCCAGTTTTACAATATTTTCCGGATCAAAATAAGCCGGATTTTTTGCAAAAGATGCTCCGCCACTATGCTCCACTCCCTGATCTACAGGAAGTATGGACAGGTATCCTGTGCCGGCCAAACGACCATGGTTCAGTATCCACTCTAAATTACCTAATACTCTGTTGTTACGGTCGGAATGGTACCATACGTCGTCTACGTATGAACCGGAAGGAAGGTGAAGTTTTTCTTTTGGAATAGTTGTACACGTGTGATTGAGCAGCTTATCGGCATCATCGCCTAATAGCTCTTCAATTCCTGAAATTGCAAGTGCCATTGATCTTTACTCCCGTTAATTTGTTGAAATTATTTTTATGCAGTCATTAATATACATGTTCATTTATCAAATGGCTATTGATCTGAGCGGATTCCCGCCCATGAAAGCGCTTTGTTTTCTATTAATTTGTGATCAAAGGTGAGATACATTTAAAAAACCTGTATTTTGTGCATCTCTATTTTAAATACCCCAACTATGAAGATTGATCAGATAGATTTAGGAAACCGCCCATTACTGCTTGCACCCATGGAGGATGTAACCGATTCTCCTTTCAGACAAATATGTCGCAGAAAGGGAGCGGATATCGTTTACACAGAATTCATCAGCTCTGAAGCGATTATTCGCGATTCAGACATTGCCCAGCACAAAATGGATTTCGCAGAAATGGAGCGTCCCTTTGGAATTCAGATTTTTGGCGGACGAGAAGAAGCCATGGAAGGTGCCACAAAAGTGGCGGTTGCCAACAACCCGGATGTTGTAGACATCAACTTTGGCTGCCCGGTCTATAAGATCGTAAAAAAAGGCGCCGGAGCCGGCTGCTTGAAAGATCTCGACATGATGGAGCGCATGACCGGAACTGTGGTTGATGCGGCCGGAGACTATCCTGTAACCGTTAAAACAAGACTGGGTTGGGATGATCAGTCCATTCGTATTCAGGAAGTCGCCTTGATGCTTCAAAGTGTAGGCGTGAAAGCTCTCACCGTTCATGCGCGTACTCGCAGCCAAAAGTACAAAGGTGATGCCCGTTGGGATTACCTGAAAAAGCTGACCGACACGCCCGGACTGGAAATCCCGATCATTGGCAATGGGGATGTCACCTCACCCGAACTGGCTAAAAAAATGTTTGATGAAACCGGCGTAGACGGTGTGATGATTGGTCGCGGTGCCATCGGAAACCCCTGGATTTTTGAACAGACGCGCCACTACTTCGGAACCGGAGAATTGCTGCCTGACCCAACCATCCAAGAGAGGCTTGAACTCTGTGCGGAACAGTTGCGGCTTTCTGTCGATCACCACGGTGAGCGTTACGGCGTCATCATCATGAAAAAGCATTACGGGCAATATCTGAAAGGAATTCGAAACGGGAAAAAGCTTCGGGGTGAAATCATGAATGAGAAAGAGATGAAGCCTATCCTGGAACTGCTCCTGAACTTCAAAGAGGAAAAGCTTTACGCTGTAGCGTAATTCAAAGTATCTCTAACATGAGATAAGCGATCAGTAAACCTGCCAGACTTCCTCCAAAACCAATCGCAAGGTTTTGCAGATACCTCCCACGGCTTGATGGTCTCCAGCTTTCATCAGTATGCCTGTAGAGAGACGCATATAAAATACCCGGCCACCAAAAGCCAAATCCCGTAATAAGATCAAAAATGCGTTCAATAAATATATCTGTTGGGATATTTAGCCACGCCCTGTACCAATAAACAGCAGCGCAGATCAGGGATGTCAAAAAGATGATTCCACCATCAAAAAGCTTCGTTTTCTTTTCAATCTCTCTATCTGCCTTAATCATACCCACTACAGAAAAAAGAAGGGCTCCTACAATTCCTGCAAGAGCCCATTCATGATAGTATACAGATTCGGAAAGAACGATTATCCCTATCAGGACAAACGATATCAAAAAGTTGGTTCGATATGTCCAGAATTCCCGAAGCATCTAATAAATTACCTCACCTGACAACAAAAATTGTCAGGCGGATTGATAAATTTTTTGCTACTCCTCTTCAGAGCTGTCTTCCTCTTTTTTCTCCCGTTCCCAAGGTTCCCAATCCAGGCCAAGTGTATATTTTTGTACCCAGCGAATCTCCTCTATATCCCGTGTCCTTTGGTTTCGGGGTTCACGAAATCCATGTCCTTCCCGTTGAAATTCAATATAGCGGGTGTCCACTTTACCGATATCTTTCAGGTACGTGAAGAAGATCAAACTCTGCTGAGGCGTATCCACCCGGTCACGATTTCCATGCAGAAATAGCGTTGGTGTCGATACTTTATCGGCATGCATGGCTGCTGAACGATTCCGATATTCTTCCGGATTGGTCCATGGTTCCCCGCCAATGTACCAAAGTCTTACGTCGTGATTGAAACCCATTGCGTATTCAGATGTCCAGTCAAACACACCTGCACCAAGTGACGCCGCTTTGAAGCGATCCGTTTTGGTGATGGTGGTTCCACCGAGTATTCCACCATAACTCCAGCCGCGAACGGCCATTTTATCCTCATCAATCCAGCTATTTTCGATCAGCATATCCACTCCGCTCATCAAATCTTCGTAGTCACCGTCACCAATGTCGTTCATATTTCCTCGCAGGAATTCATCCCCGTAAGCTGTACTTCCACGAACGTTCGGAGCCAGCTGAACATAGCCCAAACCGGCCCAGACATGATATTGCGGGCTGAATGAATTTCGAAATACGCCGGCAGGTCCGCCATGAATATGGAGCAAAAACGGAGCAGAACTATCCTGATCAAGCTCCTGAGGCGTGTACTTCAGTCCTTCAATTTCCAGGCCGTCATTACTTTCCCACTGAACCACTTCGTAATCTGCCAGAATCAGGCTGTCGCGAACAAATGGATTCAAGTCCGTCAGGCGAACCGGATCGTCGAGATTTTCCAATGACGCTGCATAAAGATCGCGAGGTGTCTGCACATTTTCGTATGTGAACAGCACGTGATCTCTGTTCCTGTTCATATCAACAATTGAAATCGAGCCCTCCCGATCGGTATGCTGTGTAACATTACCTGTCTGAAGATCCATCGAAAAGATGTTGGAATCTGTTTTGATAGAACCTGAAAAGTAGATCTTATCTCCTTCCGGTGTAATATGTACAGAACCGATATTTCCGTTAAACTGTCCGGAGATCATTTCATGTTCTTTCGAATCTACATTCATTCTCCAGAGCTTGCTTTGCCGTAGCTCCCACTCCTCGTCGTGAGCGGCAGAATAAAGAATATGCTGATTGTCAGGGAGCCAGTTCAGACCACCCTCCGGAACTTCATTTTCCGTTAGCTGCACCGCTGTAGAATCACCCATTTCAAGCAGATAGATCTCTGACATATACTGCTGATTTCTACGATTTTCGAATCTGGCCGTGTATACCACCCGGTTTTGATCCTGCGAAACAGAGAAGCTTCCAATCATAACATCGCCGGAGGTTATCTGAGTCTCCTCTTTTTCGTCTACATCAAACTTCCAGAGATGGTTCCAGCTCCCTTCAGTTTGCCCGTGCGGCGGCTCATCTACAAAAAGCTGGTCATACCCTGCCTTGTACTCTTTCTCCTCTTCAGAGCTTTTAGGAACATCCGATACAAAATAGATCGCCTTACTGTCGGCGCTCCATTCATACGAACCTACACTATTTTTATGCTCAGTCAGCTGAACCGCTTCACCGCCGGTTGTAGATAAAAGGAAAAGCTGCTGTTTGTCATCCACCGATCGCTTTAATGAGATGTATTTTCCATCCGGAGAATACTTCATGTCGCTGCCACCCGCTTCACCGATATATTGGTAAACCGCACCACTATCGGCCGGAATGTAGTAGTATTTGGTTTCCCTCTTATTTTCGTCCCAGTCTAACGTAGACTTGCCGAAAATAACTGAATTCCCATCCGGTGAGATCATCGATGAACTCAAGCGATCCATATTGAGTATATCATCGGTTGTCATTGCCCGCTTTTGAGCGAAAGTAGAAGAAACTATAAGTGTAAAAAAGAGAAAGAGAGCGATTCTTTTCATATTGAGCTATTTAGATTAGAGTATTGGCTCATAATATAAGGGATGCCTTATGAAATGAAACAGCCTGATTGCAAAAGTTGGTTAATATAATTCCTGGAGAGTCTAACTAAGTATTAGAAAGTCTCTCGCAGATTTTCGCGGATTATTTCGCAGAGGTTCGCAGAAGAGTATAAAAACTCTGTGTGTTTTAGAATTCCTGTTGATTTTAATCAAATATTAAAAAGTTGCTTGCAGATCTCCGCAGACAATACCGCAGGGAGTCACAAAAATTTAGTGAAAACTGACTTGATGCCAATCTATTGACTTTCTATTACCGTTGACTTCAGTCAACGGGTAAAAGCGGATCCCGAATAACTCCCGGGCTTTAGCCCTTTACTAAATCCCATCCTTGTTTTTGAATAAACTCATCCACTTCCTCTCTGAAAGAGATTTTCTTATGATGTTTCTCTTGATTTTTAATGTAGTTCCGAACTGAAGCTACATGACTTTTACTTACACTAACTGCCCAATAGTCGTCCTGCCACCTGAACTTTTCATTGATCAACTTTTGACTTTTGATCCAGTATGATGATTCACCTTTAATCAGTTGTGAGACTTTGCTTATGATTGATCTTTTCCAAGTGAAATTAAACAGTGTACATGCTCTTTATACCCATTGATACAATCAAGCCAAATTCCCTTCTCTTTGGCATTTGCCTTGATATGTTTAAACAGCTTTTGCCTGATTTCTAAGGTGCTCAGATAAGGCCTCCTGTTTTTCGTAGTAAATACGATGTGTAACCAAACCTGTACCCAGCTCATACCTTTCTCCCTGTTTAAGTTGGTATTGCTAATATTGAGATCTGTTTTAGGCTAAAGCCCAATATTATTAGTTCTGCTCTATACCGTCAGCTAAAGCTGACGGTAAATAATTATACAACAGACACTCTTGCTCTTGTTTATCAGGATAGAGTAGTAACTCCTCCCTAAATGTATAATTCACAAATAAAATTTCTGTTTGGCTAACCGAATTTTTCAGACCTCAAAAATTATTACCGTTGACTTCAGTCAACGGGTAAAAGCGGAACTCAAATAATTCCCAGGCTTTAGCCCTCAACTCTTCTACCTATTATATTTTATCTGCTTTAAATAACCTCAACAGCCATAAACGGCTGAAGTACTTCCGGTACTTTCACATTTTCATTTCAAGAATCCTGACCAATTATGATAAATATAATTTGGATTCTATTTTTTTTATTGTAAATGTATATCTCAACATTGATTTAAAGCTATACACATGAAAAAGTTATGCATACTATCTTTATTATTAATTTTAATAGGTTGCGATAAAAAATCTAATTTTATTTTAGATGAAACTACTGTAGAACTAACCGAGGAACAAAGTGAGATCATTGTCAACTCCAAGGAGTTCCAAAAATTTTACAGCTTAAATCTAGAATATTTTGATCAAATTAAATCGTCATTTAGAAAAGGATACACCATTGATCAACTTACAGAAGCAGGGATAAGATCATATAATAGAAATGATCACAAGTTATTCTATGAGATTATTTTTGATTCGCATATCAAAGGACAAGAATTTATTACTGAACTCCAGAATGCTCGTACTCAGTTATACAAAAAATTCCCTATTTTGAATCAGGTTGAAGCCACTAAAAATACAGATTTTACAGACAGTAACATACGAGCTTTCTTTTCAAAGGTTGAAAATAGTGCTCAAAACACCAACAGTTTCATGTTAAATACTGAACCGGAAGAAGATGAAGGAGATACTCCGGTGTGTGGCTCAAGCTGGCAACAAGTAAAAGTATTAGCCTGCTCAGCAGGATGTGGTGTAGCAACAGGAGGAGTCGGGGCAGCTATATGTGGATGGGGTTGCTGGTGTATGTTGTGTACAGAAAATTCCGGATTAGCTGATATGATCTGTTAAACCTCAATAATTCAAATATCAATCTTATGGAAATTTTACTCATTATTGTCGTCATTGGGATTTTTATTTCTGCCTGGTTTTTCAAAAAAAAGCTTTCTAGAAAAAATAGCCTCATCATTTCTTTAATTGCCGGTACATTTCTAATCATATGGTTTTGGACAATGGATGAAGGTCAATTTTTTTGGAGGCTATTAGTAACCGTTGTTGTAATTGGCGGATTAATTGAACAGACCTTTGCTATGAGAAAGAAAACTAAAATTGGCACATAGTTTATAATGATACCCGCTTTGGGCTAAAGCCCTTTATTATGAGTTCTCCTGTTGTTGTTCCGTCAGCTGAAGCTGACGGTAAATAATTAAGTTGCTTTAGAGTATAAAAAATCTCGCCCTGAAATTTTTAACGGATACTTTTTTCTTTTTTATTAGGGTCGAGAAGTAATTCCTAAAAATTACCGTTGACTTAAGTCAACGGGAAAAGGCGGAACCAAAAAACTCTTGGGCTTTAGCCCGTAACCCTTCTTTTTTGTGATATATGTGATATATCAACTTTAAATAACCTCAACACCCATAAACGGCTGCAGTACTTCCGGGACTTTCACATCTCCGGACTCGGTTTGATACGTTTCAATAATTGCCGCGACTACTCTTGGCAGCGCCAGTCCTGATCCGTTCAGCGTATGAAGCATTTCGGTTTTACCTTTTTCGTTTTTGAATCGAAGCTGCATACGGCGAGCCTGGAATGAACCGAAATTAGAGCATGAACTCACTTCCAGCCACCGTTGCTGACCGGGACTCCAAACTTCCAGATCGTACTTCTTGGTTTGAGTAAAGCCCATATCGCCGGTACACATCAGCAAAGTTCGATATGGAAGTTTAAGTTTCTGAAGCAGGGACTCAGCATACTCACGCAAAGATTCCAATTCGTTATCAGAGGTGCCCGGATGAACAATTTTTACCAGCTCGACCTTGTCAAATTGGTGCAGACGGTTCAGCCCTCGAACATCTTTACCGTAACTTCCCGCTTCGCGTCTCCAGCAGGGTGTGTATGCCGCATACCGGATGGGCAGTTCTTCTTTTAATAAAATTTCATCCCGGTGAAAGTTGGTCACCGGTACTTCAGCCGTTGGAATCGCAAAAAATCCATCGCGAGGAATGGTGTACATCATATCTTCCTTGTCCGGAATCTGTCCGGTTCCGCGGGCTGAATCTTCATTCACAAAATAGGGAGCCTGAAGCTCCGTAAATCCCTGATCCACCGCTTCGTTGAGAAAGAAATTAATCAGCGCACGTTGCAGACGAGCCATCTTCCCAACATAAAAAGGAAATCCGGCACCGGTTACTTTTGATCCCCGGTCGAAATCGATCCACTTTTTCTCTTCTGCAATTTCCCAGTGGGGCAATAACCAACCCTCTTCAGCCCGGTCTCCCCAGGTTTTAAAAGTTTCATTATCATCTTCCGTCTGACCAACCGGCACAGATTCATCCGGCACATTCGGAATACTGTAGAGCAGGTCATCACGCTCTTTGGCAACGGTTGCCACTTTATCTTCAAGTTCTTTTAATTTCTCTTTCCCATCCGAAGTTGCTTTGATGATCTCCTGAGCTTCCTCTTTCTTCCCCTGCCCCATCAGCTTGCCAATCTCTTTCGATTTGGCATTATTCTCAGCTCTAAGCTGATCGATTTCGGTTACCAGTGATCGCCACTCTTCATCTTTTTGAATCACTTTATCAACTGCAGAAGAATCTTTCTCTCCTTTGTTGATCATTCCGGTTTTCACCAATTGTGGATTTTCTCTAATAAATGTGATATCGAGCATCGAAAGGAATTTAAACTGGTTCGCTATTTTAATTCAAAAGGTAAAGATACGAGTCGTTTTACAGGCATTGAAATTTTTCTACAGCTTAAATTCAAAGCTTGAATAACTTTTTACGATTATCTGGAAACAATTCATTGAATTCCTAACTAATTAAAGATATTTTCCACTCAGATTAGAAATTTTAGGTAAAACCCGCCGTTATGAGTCATCAATTGGATGAAACTGATATTAAAATTTTAAACCACCTCCAGAAACACGGACGTGCGCAGCGAAATACGATTGCAGACATCGTCCATCTGTCTGTACCCTCCGTATCAGAAAGGATGCGAAAGCTTGAGGAGAAGGGATTAATCTCAAGTTATAATGCAGTGCTCGATTCAAAAAAATTCAACTTTGATATTACTGCATTCATATTTGTGGAAGTTGATGGATCCGAACGCTACCCAAGTTTTGTGGAGCATGTATCGGAGCATCCGGAAGTTTTGGAGTGCCACTCCATTACAGGAGACGGCTCTCACATCTTGAAAGTTCGAACCAAGAATACAGAGTCATTTGAAAAGTTTTTGTCTCTGGTTCAATCCTGGGATGGCGTAAGCAGAACCCGTTCCAACATTGTTCTCTCCAGTTTTAAAGAAACGCGTGAACTACCCATTGAACGCACCGTTGAAACCAAAAAATAACAACAGGCCATTTTGCTGCCACTGATTGTTGCCTTTTTTCTAACCTGGCTATCTCCCGTTCAGCAGAGTGTTGATGATCAAAATGCTGCCGAAAATGGTCTCGGCAATAGAATCGCTCTTTCTCTTGATTCATCAATTAATCCCGATCAGAAACAGCAAATACTGGATAGTGCATCTCAGATAGGGATCGACCTAATACATTTTACCCGGCCTGAGCAGTTGAATTCACTGAATGTGGATGATTTCTTCCTGATCTATCAAATACCTTTAAATTATTCGACCGTATATGAGATTCAATCAGAATCGAGCGAAATCATCCGTCAGATTAACGAATCAATACGTGTGGTTACGGATCAGTATCCCGGAAAAGTTGCTGCGACTGGACTTCTTCGTTTTCCAAATGAAGCACACCCGCAATTCACATCAATCGCATCCCAGATAGCATCAGCGGTTCGCCAACAAACCGACTCTCCACTTTTTTACCAATCAGCTTTACAACGTGGGTCCGCAGCTCCCGAAGGGTTCGATTTTTTTATTCAGACCTACTCTTCACTCGACGATTCACCTATTCACAGCGCCGTCTATTTTGAGCCGGATGCCCGAAAACCTCAGGCTATCCAGATGCTTGAAAAGCTTTTTTCTGAATCCATTCAAATGGACGAAAGCGTCATTATCATTCCAGCAGATTGGTTTGTTGAGAATATCGTTGAGAATCAGGACTTCACAACAATTTTTGCAGAGTACCTGGATGGGAATTTGATCCCATTTCCAATCCCGTACGACCCGGAAGTGCCACCGGCCATGAACTGGAATGTCATTTTTCTATTTCTCATTCTGGGGTCTGTTCTTCTTCACATGCGCTATCAACCTGTCTACACTCAGGCGCTGCCCAGGTACTTTTTTAATCACTCTTTCTTTCTGATTGATGTGATGGAACACCGGATACGTAATGTTTTTCCGGGTATCGTCATTTTAGTTCAGCATGCGATCATCACAGGCATCATTTTATATTTAACTGCAGACAGTCTTTTCAACAGTCACAGCCTGAATGCACTCACCCACCATTTTCCGATTCTTTTCTGGTCAGACAACCATTTCCTCTCACTGTTTATCGTGGGATTTATAATGGTGCTTTTCATGCAGGCTCTCTCTGTATTATGGCTCCATCTGCCCAATAAAAAGCTGCAGTTTTTTAGCCAAACTTTAAACCTCTACGCCTGGCCCCTTCATATCAATTTTTTAGTAGCCACGATACTTATCGTTCTTTTTGGCCGCGACCCGAATGAATCTATGATTCTAACCTTACTGGCAATTTATCTCTTCGTATGGTTTATGAGCTTTAACATCGCAGCATTCGATGGATCAAAATTTATGGATCGCAACAGCCTGGTCTATATTTTACTCACTATTGGGCTACACACACTTCTCTTTACTTTCCTGATCTGGATTACATTTTACTCACCATCTATCAGTGAACCTCTCCAAATGGCACTCTCGTTTAGTCATTAAGAATTGGGTGAAATTCTCATTCATCCAGAATGAGATGAAATGAGGTTTAAAGCAAGAGCTTAAATAATCTGCTTTCTCAATCTTGCCACAGGCAACTGAAGCTGCTCCCTGTATTTACTTACAGTTCGACGGGCTACTTTATACCCTTTCTCTTTCAATAAATTAGTCAGCGCCTGATCGCTGTAGGGTTTCTTTTTATCTTCATTATCAATGATTTCCTGAAGAACATTTTTCACTTCCCGGCTCGACACATCTTCACCGCTCTCCGTTTCCAAACCCTCACTGAAAAAGTACTTCAGCTCATAAACTCCAAAATTTGTCTGAACATACTTCCCATTCACAACTCGTGAAACCGTGGAAATATCCATCTTGATCCGGTCTGCAACATCTTTGAGGATCATCGGCTTCAGTCCGTCACCGTGTTTAAAAAAATCTTCCTGAAGAGATACAATGGTTCGCATGGTTTTCATCAGAGTATTCTGCCGCTGCAATATTGAATCGATAAACCACTGGGCTGATTCGATCTTATCCTTTATGAAATTACGAGCCTGCTTCTCTTCTTTATCCTTTTGATTTTTTTTCTTCAGATTATCCCACATCATTTTGTACTCCGGAGAAATTCGGAGGGGTGGAGTATTCCGCTGGCTCAGCTTTATCACAAATTCTCCCTCCCCACTTTCATCATCTTTGTTGGAGGGTTCAAAATAGACTTCAAAATCCGGTTCTATGTATTGGCGGTTATCTTCATCAGGATTTGCAACTCCGCCCGGTTTAGGGTTGAGTCCCTTAATCAATTCAAAAATTTCGCGCAGCTGTTCATCATCAATATCCAGGCGCGATTTTAATTTACTGAAATGTTTCTTTTCGAAACTCTCCCAATAATCTTCGAGCATTTCTATGGCCAGTGACCGGATTTCACTTTCTATGTCTGATGTTTTAAGCTGTACGAGCAGACAGTCTCTTAAATCCCGGGAAGCTATGCCTACCGGATCCAGTCTCTGAATCATCTTACGTACTTTCTCAACCTGAGCCGCACTTACCAACGTACCCTGATTAAAAGCAATATTATCGATAACGGCTTCTATTTCGCGCCGGAAATATCCGTCTTTATCAAGCGATCCCAGTATCTGATCGGCTATTAACATCTCTTCATCGTCCAGGTCAAGAAGTGAAACCTGATGCTCAAGCTCTTCTAACAGGGTTTGATGGTAGGGATTTGGAAGGTCTCTCCAATCTTCATCCCCTCCCGATGATCCTGAAAATCCGGAGTAGCCGGTTCCATCATATTCGGTGTTATGCATGAAAGAATCCCAATCAATACTGTCATTTTTATCAACCGGATCTATTTCGGGTGAGTCTTCAGTTTCTTTACCTGTTTCGTCCTCTTTTTCCCAGTTTAACTCGTTCTCCTGAATCGATTCTTCCATAACCGGGTCTGCTTCTTCAAGCACCGGGTTCATTTCAATCTCTTCCTTAATACGCTGTTCCAGGCCAATGGTGGGCAGCTGAAGCAATTTCACAAACTGAATCTGCTGAGGAGACAGCTTTTGCTGCTGACTCTGCTTTTGTGATATGTTTTGACCTGTTTTAAGCACTTACTTTCTCCTTACTTCATTGCATGCCTCGATAAATTCTGAATACCATTTCTCTCCATATCTGCGAATCAGAGAGGTTTTAAGAAAATCCGACAGGTAAATTCCCTTTTGCTCACCATTTTTGCAACCTGCTGAACACAAATCAGGAATGTATTCATAGTTGGCATAATCCATTCCGGCTATATGCTTCAAACGAACCGGGTAAAGATGGCAGCTAATCGGCTTTTCCCAATTAAATCTACCTGAATAATACGCATTTTGTATGGCACAAGTGGCAACTCCTTCATCACTTTTCTGAACAAAAATACACTCACCGGAGTCAATGCAGTTAATTTCAAATCCATTTTCAGCATCACCTAAAACGACACCCTCTTCCTCAGCCTTTGAAACGGCTACGGGATCTAACTCATCTTTTAATGTTCTGAACGCTTTTCTGAGCACCGGAATTTCATCACGGCTTACCGGAGCACCGGCATCGCCCACCACACAGCATGCGCCTTTGCATTTACTAATATCGCAGGCAAATTTAGCTGTGGCAATATCTTCACTCAGTATAACATCCTGTACACGTATCATATCAATCCAATGATTTATTCAAAAAACTAACAAGCTTCAAAATACTTTCCGGCCTTTTGGGTAATGGCACCCTTTAATTCAAGGGTGAGCATTTGGGGCAGCAGTTTAAAGGTTGGCTGGCCGGTTATTTCACTTATCTGATCTATATGCAAAGATTTTCCATCCAGCATCTCACAAAGTTTTGATTCATCATCAGTAAGTGAGAGAGATCTCCAGGTTGAAACTGTTTTTTCAGAAGGCTTATTCGTATTTGTTTCAACTGAAATTTCTTCAAGAATATCATCAATATCCCTGACCAGTTTTCCCTGGCCGTTCTGGATCAGATAATTACAACCCTTACCTTTTATATAGCCTAACTGATGAGGAACCACAAAAACCTCTCGGTTTTGATCCAGCGCATACCGGGCTGTAATCATACTGCCTCCTTTCACTCCGCTTTCCACAACCAAAACGCCGTGGCTCATGCCACTGACAATTCGGTTCCGGCCGGGAAAGTTTCCAGCATCAGGTTTTGTACCCGGTGGAAATTCTGACATAATCAATCCACCTGAGTCAATTATTCTTTTCGCCAACGGTTTATTCTTCGCCGGATAGATGACATCAATTCCAGAGCCCAGCACGGCTACTGTTTTACCACCGTTTTCCACAGCGGTTTGATGGGCTTTCGCGTCCACGCCGTATGCAAGTCCGCTATTTACAGTAATCCCGTTTTGAACCAGTTTTTGCGACCAATATTCTGATTGCTTCAAACCATAACTGCCGGGATTTCGGGTCCCAACTACTGCAATTCCGGGTTCGTCCAATACGCTCAGATCTCCTTTGCACCATAAGATCAGTGGAGGATCGTAGATATGTTTTAAAAGTTTCGGGTAGTGATCATCATCAAATGCGATTAGTGTGGCAGCGATCTTTTCGGTTCTGAGCAAAATTTTATCGACGGCTTCCCAGTCATCAAACTCAGAGAGATATTTAGACACCTGTTTGCCAATACCGTCGGCTTTCAAATAGTCTCGAATATTCAGATCAAAAAGCTGATCCGCACTCTCAACTCCGGTTAGCTGCAGTAGTTTTTTAGCCCTTCCCGGCCCCATTTCCGGAACCAGACTCAGGGCTATCAATGCTCTATGATGTCTCTTCCGGCTCAATTTCCTTTAATTTTTTCCAGATCATCTCTTTCAGTTCCTCGATATTGTGTCCGGTAGCCGATGAAATTTCAATAATCTCAACATCGTCACCCAACTCAACCGGTTCTTCGAGTTCGAAGCCTTCAACCAGATCCATTTTGGTTATTGCTAAAATTCTCGGTTTGTCCAACAGATCGGGCCGGTACTCCTCCAATTCATGCAACAGTGCACGGTACTCCTGTTTGATGTCGGTGTCGCACCCCACCATAAACAGCAACACATTGTTTCTTTCAATGTGGCGTAAAAATTGAAGTCCTAAACCTTTCCCTTCGTGTGCATCTTCAATGATTCCGGGAATATCAGCCATCACAAAACTTCTGTAATCCGGGAAAGTAACCACACCCAGGTTTGGTTCAAGAGTGGTAAACGGGTAATCGGCAATTTTAGGTTTAGCCTCAGATAGAGCTGACAAGAGCGTGCTTTTCCCTGCGTTCGGGAATCCAACCAAACCTACATCAGCAATCAGTTTTAGTTCCAGCTCAACCGTTCTCTCTTCACCCGATTCGCCCTCCTGCGCGTGTTCAGGAGTTTGATTGGTTGCACTACGAAAGTGCCAGTTCCCCAGACCGCCTTTTCCTCCTTTTGCAATCACAATCTCTTCATCTTGATCGGTAATTTCCCCGAGCCGTTCACGAGTTTCTGCATCATAAACAACGGTTCCCAATGGAACTTCAAGAACCTCTTTTTCACCGTCCTTTCCGGTTTTCCGGGAAGTGTGTCCCCGCTCTCCATGGTCGGCCTTTACAAACTTTCTGTATCGCAGATCGAGAAGCGTATTGAGCTGGCTGTTTCCTTTCAGAACTACATCACCGCCTTTCCCTCCGTCGCCACCATCAGGTCCGCCTTTAGGTACATACTTCTCTCTGCGGAAATGCGACATTCCCTCTCCACCGTTACCGGCTGTTACATAAATTTTTGCATAATCTGCAAATCTCATAGTCTGCCTTCTTCCTTCAAACTAAAAACTCTGCAATGGTCAGTAGCAGAGTTTCAGTGTGTATTTAATTTTCTGTTTCTCTCGTCTGTTCAAAAAACGAAGTCTTCTATTTTTTTAGCATTCTCAAAAGCCTGGCTAACTTACTCTTTAGCTTTGTTCGTGGCACGATAAAGTCAAGGAATCCATGTTCTACCAGGTATTCTGCGGTTTGAAATCCCTCCGGCAGGTCACGACCAATCGTCTGACGAATAACCCTGGGCCCGGCGAAGCCAATCAGTGAGCCCGGTTCAGCGATATTGAAATCTCCAAGCATTGCATAACTCGCAGTTACACCTCCTGTAGTCGGGTTCGTCATCAGCGAAATGTAGGGCACTCCTTCTTTGTCCAGCTGAGCCAGCTTCGCGGATGTTTTGGCCATCTGCATCAAACTTAAAACGCTCTCCATCATACGTGCTCCACCTGATTGAGATATGATCACCAGTGGAAACTTTTTATCACGGGCGTGATCGATGGCCCGGCTTAATCTCTCACCTACTACAGAACCCATACTTCCCCCAATAAAAGAGAAGTCCATACAGGCAATAACAATATCCTGTTTTTTTAACTTACCGACTCCAACACGACACGCATCCGAAAGCCCCGACTTTTTCTGAGTCTGTTTAATTCGGTCGGAATACTTTTTACGGTCTTCAAAATTCAGAGGATCCGTTGGCATAATTTCATCTGCAATCTCCTCGAACTCTCCATCATCAAAAAGAATAGAGAAATACTCTTTACTTCCAATCCGAAAGTGATACCCGCTGATCGGATCAACCCAAAGGTTCTCCTCGAGTTCACGACGATGGATGGTATCCCCTGTTTCAGGCACCTTTATCCATACGCCTTCCGGCATATCTTTCTTTTTGTCGGTCTGAATGTTTGAATCTTTTCTTTTAAACCAAGACATAATGCAAAATTTAATTTAAGTAGCTTTCAAAAATAACGAATTCGTGCCGAAGCAAAAATCTTTATCCTTTAATCGGTGAATTATTTATCTGAGCCATCGTTAAATATTCCGGCTCAAAGGTTTCAACCTCTGCTTGTTTATAAAACCTTTTCATCTTTGGGTGGTTCCATGCATAAATTAAGCTAACAGCAGAAACACCTTCCAGACCGATCCATCGAACGGCTTCTCTTTCAGAATATTCCAATCGGTCCCACCCGGTTCCAATTACAATATCACCGTTAGAAATTTTTTGTGTGATTTGCTCCAGTTCCAATGCTGATGCTTCTGTGGCTTCAGCTGATGATCCTTTTATTTGCTGATAATATAGATGATTTCTGCGAGCATCAATGACAGAATGAATAATCCGGTTGTTTGAACTTTCTGTTAGTTGGCCACAGGCAAATGATATCAATGTCGGGTAGATATATAACGGAACATCTTTACCAAACAGCAATCCTTTGATTAATGCGGCGCCGATTCGAAGTCCGGTATACGAACCCGGACCATTACTGAATAAAACGGCATCTAAATCGTCCACATTCAAATCTGCCCGCTGTAGCAGGTCTTCAATAAATTGAACCGTATACTCTGAGTGGACACCCCGCCCTTCAATACGCTTCTCTTTTGTACGTCCGTCTCCTGTCTGAAGGGCTACCGAACAGACCGGGGTTGAAGTTTCTATGGCTAAAAGGTTTTTCATCAGAAGGTAAAGATAACGGTTATCTGTCAGTTTCTATAAACCAGACTTCGTTGCTCAACCCCACCCAGCGCTCGTAAATTCTGCGAAGCTGAGCATAATCTTGGGCAGAAAACTGTTTGCGATCAATATCCACACCAAATGAATAGTTTAATTGTTTTTGGGTAACGTCATACTCTTCCATCAGTTTAGCGCCGGGTAACTCCGTTGACTGTTCACCCTGAAGTTCCTCAGAACTCGTTCCATCAGGAAGATTAACCCGGTACTTTACAAACAGGGTTTCAGGCGCATCCAGGGTAATGGGAACGCGCCGGTTTGTGGTTTCAAAAGGATTCTGATAGAGATAACCCACCATCATTGGCTTGTACTCCAACCCTTCAGAAAAGGAGACCGCATAATTTGAAATTGCAAAATCTGCCTGAATGGTAATCAGATCCCGATTCTCGTTTTGAACTGTGATCTCGGTTTCACTCAGGTCAACGTCCGGGTAAACATCCAGAAAAATCTTCTTAATAATTTCACTATTCGTTTCTCCCCCGGCTATGCTGCGCCTGATTTCCCGGGACGGATAGCCGGATACCTCCGCTTTCAAAACACCTGCCAAACTTCCATTGATATCAAGATCGGCCTCAATTTCAATATCCAGATTAAATCTGCTTTTCTCAGGCAGAATTTCAACCCAATCAAAAGTATTCTCTAAAAGCAGGAATCCCTGTTCGTTGTAAGCATCAACAGAAATCAGGTTGGGAAGACTGTGCGAATAGGAGGCATCCATAATGAATGTTTCTTCCCCGATTTCGGAGAAAACCAGCATCCGGTTAAACTGGAAAAGAGAGGGATAGGATCGGTTTATCCGGCCAAACTGGCGGCCTGAAATAAAGAGTGGATATGCATCAATTCCGGCTTTTCTCAACATCCCCATCAGCAGAGTATTTATTTCAGCCTGATCGGCAGGCTCACCCTTCGCAACACGTCCCAAATCACCCTCTGCATAAATAGAATGCACACCATCGAACTGCATATTTGAATTCACAAAATGGAAGATTGAATCCTGTAGCTCCTGCAAATTTTGAACCGACAAATAAGGCTCCGTTAATTCATCTATAAGAGCTTTATTCTCTTCTAAACGATCAAACGGATTCGAATTTCTTCGCATTTGTGCAGCAACCAATTCCCAGCTGTTATCCAGTGGCTGACGAGGCAGACCAAATTCACTGATCTGAAATTTCAACTTCGCGCGTACATCATCAATCGAAGAAATATAACTGGTTGTGTTGATTGCCGGAATGTCTGTCACTTTCCAAACTTCGACATTTACAGGATCGGGGCGTTCGTAGGTAAATACGAAAGGTATGCTGCTGGTATCTACGTTGAACTCCTGATAGCTCAATTCAAAATCTACATTTTGCTCAATCACATCAAACCGAAGGTAATTGGCATTTTTCAAATAGAGTGCGGTTTCCCGAACCGGAACACGGTCTGACAAGTAAAAGTCAGGAAGCTCTTCTATATATCTCCGCTCAAGAGTGTACTTATATTCTAAAATCACACCCTCCTCGATCTCCGGCATCTCAAATTCAATTAGCCTGTACCGGCTGTTTAGCTCTACATTGCGAGTGTCATCAACATTTAACCGATAGAATTGGCCGTTCGGCTTCCAGGTAAGTCCTTCAAGATTTGTAACTCGTTCGATATTATCCGAAGCGTAGTACGGAATACCAATCAATGCAGCTTCGGTCTGCTCTATCGGATCATCTGAGTAGATTTTTATCCGGTTCAAATAGTGAATGTAAGCCACTATGCCGCGGTCCGTTTCATCAAATTCAACAGATGCTTCTCTCAGCAAAAACTCATAGGGAGCGTTGTGCCCAGGTGCCGATTCCGACAATTCAGCCGGCAGCGATCCGAACTTTTCAAATATCATCCTCTCCTGTAAAATTTCATCGCTGTCGAACTGAGCATATCCCAAAGCAGGAAGCAACCATAGTGTGCTTAAAAGGGCTAATTTTACAGTTTGATGAAACATTCGTTAGAGATCGTTGATCTTTTGATCTGTAAAATCACATCTCAGGAGAGGACGTTCCCGAATAGAGTGATCCATTGCAGTTAAGCTCGAAGCTTGTTTTCAATAAACCGGTTCCGGTTGTAAATCGCTACGGCTCTCCCGGTTAAAGATTCACCAAGATAAGGTGAGTTTTTCGACTTAGAACGGACTTCATTTTCGCTGTAAACCCACTCTTCGTCTGTGTTGAAGATTGTCAGATTTGCTTTCTCTCCCTCTTTAACCATCGGCACAGACAGGTTTAGAATGTTGCGCGGGTTGGTCACCAGCTTATCCAAAATCTGTTCCAACGTGAGTTTACCCGGTTTTAAAAGGCGCATGTTGGTAATACTCCAAGCGGTATCCAGGCCCGTAATTCCATTGGGCGCATAGATAAACTCCACCTCTTTCTCTTCAATGGCGTGCGGCGCGTGGTCTGTACAAATAACATCTATAGTCCCATCTTCCAGGCCTTCAATCATCGCATCTACATCATCTTGTGTTCGAAGAGGTGGATGCATTTTTACGTTCGTATCGAAATGACGTTTGTCGATCTCCTCATCGGTCAAATCAAAATGGTGTGTGCACACCTCAGTGGTAACATTCACGCCTTCTTCTTTTGCTATTCTGACCAGATCAACCGCCTTACGCGTACTGATATGAGCCACATGAATATGTCCGCCTGTAAATCCTGCTAACAGAATATCACGAGCAATCATGGTTTCTTCCGCAATTCCGGGTGTCCCCTCAAGTCCAAGCCGGGTTGAAACTACCCCCTCATTCATATGACCGGGACGAGAAAGCTTCAGATCTTCTTCGTGATTGATAATCGGTACGCCCAACATAGAAGAGTACTCCAACGCCACTCGCATTACCTGAGAGTTGTATACAGGGTCGCCATCATCACTAAATGCTACTGCACCGCCGGCTTTCATATCCGACATCTCCGCGATCGACTTCCCCGCACGCTCTTTGGTTACACAGCCAATGGGGTGCACATCTACCGCTTCCTTCTCTGCTTTCTTTTTAATGAACTCCACTACATCGCGTGTATGAGTGGCGGGTTTGGTATTGGGCATACAAGCCACTTCTGTAAATCCGCCAAAAGCGGCAGACCGGCAACCGGTTTCAATTGTCTCTTTGTGCTCAAATCCCGGCTCACGGAAATGAACATGCATGTCCATCCATCCGCCGCTTACAAATGCACCCTTTGCATCGAATACATTTTCTCCTTCTTCTGCAGAAATTTCATCTGATATCTCCGCAATGACTCCATCATTAATACGTATATCTTTTTGAGATTTACCGTCAAAACCATCTCCTACAGGTATACAGTTTTTAATAATTAAATTCGGCGTAGCGTCCATATCAAATGAGGTTTAATTTTTTGTGCAAATATAGGCTGATTTCTGCATAATTACGATCAGATCTGTAAACTAACTCTTTGATTGCATCGAAAAAACTTCAAAATCCCCTGATCACAATAATTAATCTTTTACCCCGCGCAGATTATGCTTATCAAAAAAACGGTGCACGGCAGCCAAATCAAACCCTACCTGAAGCAGATTGGCGAACTCCGTATTAATGTATTCCGAGAGTTTCCTTACCTGTATGATGGTTCAGCCGAGTACGAGCAGGAGTATCTGAAAAAGTACATAGACTCAGATGAAAGCATTGCCGCGATGGTGCTGGATGATGACCAATTGGTAGGGGTTTCTACAGGTATTCCATTATCAGATGAATCTTATGACTTTAAAAAGCCGTTTTCAGAAAACGGATACAATTTGCAAAACATTTACTACTGCGGAGAGTCCGTTCTTTTGCCATCATACAGGGGACTTGGACTCTACAGTCACTTCTTTTCTGAGCGTGAGAATTATGCGAAGTCTTTGGATAGATTTGAGTTAATCACATTCTGCGCGGTCGATCGGGATCCAAATCACCCTCTCCGTCCCGACAACTACACTCCATTGGATCCGGTTTGGGAAAAATACGGATATCGGAAAGCCCCTCAGCTCATAGCCCGGTTTCCATGGAAAGACATTGATGAGACCGAAGAGACTCAAAAAGAACTAGTATTCTGGACAAAACAACTCACGTAAAAGTTCAGATTACATTGGCATTCCGCAGCTAAATTTTGGTATAATGTGGTCTGAGTAAAAACCGAACTCACACAAACTGATTTCTGACATTCGTTTCCTGAACTACGTTTTATGAAGAACCAGATTCCATTCTCTTTTGATGTACCTACCGTATCAGAAATCACCGAAAAAATTAAAGGACTGCTTGAACGAAATTTTCGCGATATCCTGGTTGAAGGTGAAATCAGCAATGTGAATCAAAGCCGCAACGGGCACTACTACTTTACGGTAAAGGATGATGATGCTCAGCTTCCCTGTGTGATCTGGAGAAGCACAGCACAGAGAATGGAAGTTGAAATCCGGGATGGTCAGCAGGTGGTACTGGGTGGAGATCTGCAAGTTTACGCACCACACGGGCGCTACCAAATGATTGTCTCCCTGGTACAGCAAGCCGGAATCGGTAAACTTCAGCAGAAATTTGAACAACTCAAGAAAAAGCTCGAAGAAGAAGGGCTCTTCAGCGATTCCTACAAAAAATCGATTCCACCATTTCCTACTAAGATTGGTGTCATTACATCTGCAACGGGAGCTGCTTTCCACGATATAAAATCCACTTTTGAGCAGCGCTGGCCCGTAGCCACGCTATATTTGCACCACGCCAGTGTTCAGGGGCTCAATGCTGCGCCTGAACTGGTAAAAGCTATCGAATGGTTTGGTTCACAAAAAAAACCGGTAGATCTGTTGATAATCGGTCGCGGTGGTGGATCTCTCGAGGATCTCTGGCCATTCAATGAAGAAACTGTTGCACGAGCAGTATTCAACTGCCCCATACCAACCATTAGCGCAGTGGGTCACGAAGTCGATTTTAGTATCACCGACTTTGTGGCTGATGCCAGGGCTGCAACGCCAACCCAGGCTGTAGTCATCGCTGCCCCGGATATTAACGAGCTGCGCTACATGGTAGATGATTATGCAAGTGATATGGAAACTATTCTTCAGCAAAAGATTCAAACCTATCGGGAGTATGTCTACAGACTTGCAAATTCACATGCACTGCTGGTGGTACAGGAAAAACTGAAATTTCAAAAAAACAGGGTTGATGCTCTGTTAGAACGGATGAACAGTCGGATGGATCGGGCTATATCGGAGCGGCGATCCCATATACAACAACTGAACTCAACAGTAGAATCTTCAAACCCGAAAGTAGTTTTACAAAAATGGGGGGAGTCTGTAGCCGTACTTTCCGAGCGATTGGAAAACCGATATGAACGCATGTTAAGTGATAAAAAATCAGCTTTGAACAAACAGCTTTCCCTGCTTGCCGAAGTAAATCCGAAGGCTCCGCTGGAACGTGGATTTACCCGGATATTACAGGATGGAGTTTGGATCAGATCATCAAAACATTTTAAAAAATCAGCTGAAACAGAAATTGAGTGGAACGATGGATCAGCCAAAATTAAATCGGTTTGATGCCCTCCATTTATTCTGTTTATCTGCTTGACAATTTTAAAATTAGACTATTTCAGACCATTTACTATTTTATTTAAAATAATCTGACAGATTGAACAGTTTCAATAGAATGAAATTACCTGTTTAAAACACAAGAGCCTTCAGCATTTATGAAAACACTTGTAACCGGATATAATGAAGAAGCCATAAACATTCTGAAAAGTGCTCTTGAGAGAAGAAATCATCACGTCATTGTTGGTGAACCGGAAGAACGGTTACTCAACACGATAGAAGAGGATAATATTTCCCTCATTTTGTTAAGTGATTTTTCTGAAAAAGGCTTGCGCCTTTGCCGTCTTACAAGGGCAAGTGAGCGGGGAAAACACCGCACTGTTATAGCAGTAATCAGTAAAGAACATATGGAGCATTTACACAGGATGCTCGATGCTGAAGTGGATCAATATATTACAGAATCTCTTTTCGACGAACAGCGATTGGATGTACGCCTCGCTTTTGCGGAAAAAATGGCTCGCAATAAAGAGGAGCAGTTCCTGATTGAGCAAAAATTGCGTGAAAGCGAAGCCCGGGCTCGCAGTATTCTCCGAACAACAGTAGATGCCATCATCACGATTGACCGACACGCCCAGATCAGAACTTTCAATAAGGCCGCAGAAGATCTGTTTCTCTACAAAGCTTCTGAAGTTATCGGCAAGAATGTAAAGCTGTTAATGCCTCAACCCTATCGCCGGGAGCACGACGACTATATCAATAATTATCACAATACCGGGCATAAAAAGATCATAGGCATTGGCCGGGAAGTGACCGGCTTACGCAAAGATGGGTCATCATTTCCAATGTATCTGGCTGTAAGTGAAGTGAATGTAAACGGCCAGCGGCTTTACACAGGTATTGTTCGCGATATTACCGAGCAGCGCCGGCTGGAACAGGAAGTTCTGCGCATTAGTGAGCACGAACGGCATCGTATTGGCCAGGATTTACACGATGGCCTGGGACAAATGCTGACCGGCATCAGCCTGATTAACCGGAATATTGCCAATTCGCTCAGGGACGAAAATCACCCTTTGGCTGAAGAGGTAGATGACATTACCCGTTTGGTTAAAGAAGCAGATGAGTATGCCCGAAGCCTTTCCAGGGGATTGATTCCGGTAGAATTTGAAGGCCAGGGGTTGAAAGCTGCATTGGAACGAATGATGAAAAATGCTGAGAAGCTTTTCAATATAACTTGCAAGTTGGAAGCACCCGATAATCTTCAATTCGAAGATTCCACGAATTTAACTCACCTCTATCGGGTGGTTCAAGAAGCAACCAGCAACGCCGTTAAACATGGAAATGCTTCAGAAGTTCACATCTCAATCGACAGTGATGAAGAGCGGTTGGTGATTAAAATAGAAGATAACGGAACCGGTTTTTCTGACGACTGGGAAGAGGAACGCGGTCTTGGAGTTCGAATTATGCATTTCAGATCACAGTTAATCGGGGCTAACCTTGAAATTGGCTCCAGTGGAAAGCTTGGGGGAGCAGCCATCATTGTTACACTCTACCCCGTGGGAACCAGTTACTCCTATAAATAGATACGTTTTGAGTTAAACGTTGATTGAAGAATGCGAATGACAAGCATTTTTCTTAAACTCTGCAGTACTTAAATAGGTTATCTACCAACAGACCTGTTTCTCGACAATTTTATAAAACACTATGGGAGCTAATAAAAAGATTTACATTGTTGATGACCATCCTCTTATGAGGAAAGGACTGGCTATGACCCTTGAAAAAGAAGTGGGGTTTGAATTGACAGGTCAGGCCGAATCTGCTGAGGAAGCGATGAATGATATTCTGGAACTCAAGCCCGATGTAGCTATCATCGACATCTCACTACCCGGTATGAATGGTTTAGAGCTTGTTAAAAATCTGTTACACCAAATGCCCGGGTTGAAAATTTTGATTGTTAGCCGCCATGACGAAGAACTCTACGCCGAGAGGGCACTGCGTGCCGGTGCTAAAGGGTATTTGATGAAACTTGAAGCTGTAGATGTACTAGTACAGGCCATCAACCAAATTCTGAATGGTGGAATCTACCTTAGCAATAAGATCGGCAACAAGTTGCTCATGAAACTGGCAACCGGCAATAATGCGAAAAGTGATAATCCACTGGACCAGTTAAGTGACCGTGAGCTGGAAGTGTTTGAACTGACCGGGAAAGGTCTATCCACAAAAGAGATTGGCGAAAAACTTCACATATCCGTCAAAACAGTCGAAAGCCATCGCGCAAACATCAAAGACAAGCTACAAATTGATACAGCTAACGAGCTGATGCGTCACGCTGTTCGCTGGGTTGAAGGGGCATCAGGGTAAACTATTTCCTGCCTCTAGTAGTATAAAATTACGCTATTCCTATCGTGCTGGATAGATTTTTCTCTGGCATTCACCAAATTGAATGAGTGAATAGTCACATTCCTGTCAAATTTCAGCAACAGATACCCGTCATTTACTTCAGTTAAGCTGTAATCCTCACCTGAATTATATGTTGTAATTGAGTTGTCTGTTCGTACGGAAACCCTTTCAATTATGTCCAGCTGTTTTAATTCATCTTCAATCGGGAGGACCGATGTAGAAGTATCACTGCAGGAGGTTGTAATCAAGCACAAGGCCGCAAATCCAAAAACAGTCAAAAGTGTCTGTTTTATTAAAAATCCTTTCATAACTAAGTATTTTTACGTTTAATACAAGTGTAAGTCATTAAAAAACAATGACGCGTATTTCTGCCACTTGAAATGCGTTAGGGGAATTTCCTACCCGTATCGGGGAAATCCCCACTGCACAATCAGAACTTGACCGCTAACACAGCAGCTTACCGCTGCCGATATTGCTCATGTCGTTTTGATTGAACGATGATAACAAACGCTCTTACAGAAAGTAAAAGCATTAAAAAATTTTCTCAACATTAATAAACAAATACCACATAGTTATGAAAACTACAATTATGACAATGGCTGTGCTGATCGCTTCTCTGCTCGTTGCAGATTTTGCAAATGCACAGAGCAACCGCGACTTACAATACTTTAGAGCTCCGGATCAAACCGGAATTAACGTTTTTGAAACCTCAAAAGATACTGATGTAGAATTTGATGGATTCAATTTACGAATAGGTGGTGCAAACACACTTCAGTTCCAGGCACTGACAAATGAAACAGGACCTGATTTACATCCTAACTTCAACCTAGCTACTTCAAATCTCGACATCGATGCTCAGTTAGCAAACGGACTTAGAATGCACCTGAGAACATATCTGTCTTCTCGTCACCACGCAGAAGCATGGGTTAAAGGTGGATACATTCAAATGGATCGACTGGATTTTATCCAAGAAGATTTCATGGCCGGTCTTATGGACATGGTTACCATTAAAGTAGGTCACATGGAAATCAACTATGGTGATGCTCACTTTAGAAGAACTGACAATGGTCAGGCTATCTACAACCCATTTGTAGGCAACTATCTAATGGATTCTTTTACTACAGAAGTTGGTGGTGAAATCTACGTCCAGAATAATGGTCTGCTTGCTATGTTTGGTTTAACAAATGGTAAGCTGAATCAAAGTACAATTGAAGGTGCCACAAATACCCGAGCATCCATTGTAGCTAAACTTGGCTATGACAGTCAAATTAATGAAGACCTTAGATTCCGTCTGACAGGTTCTATCTATCATACAGGACAAGCTGCAAGAACTTACTTGTACTCAGGTGACCGTGCCGGATCTCGTTATTACAACGTAGTAATTGAAGGCAACGACTTCAGTGGACGATTTAACCCTGGCTTCAACAATGAAATGACAGCCATCCAGATCAACCCTTTCGTTAAGTTCCAAGGTTTAGAGTTCTTTGGCGTGATGGAATTTGTATCAGGAAAAGGTGCCGGCGATGTTGACACACGTTCTGTTGCACAATACGGTGGAGAACTGATCTACAGATTTGGTGCCAGCGAAAATGTATACCTTGGCGGCCGTTACAACGTTGTAACAGGAGACAACAGTGCTAACGAAGATATCGATATCACAAGATTGAACATTGGTGGTGGATGGTTCATGACCAAGAACGTACTTGCAAAATTAGAGTACGTAACACAGTCTTATGACGGATTCTCTGACCCAGATTTTTCAGATGCTGGATTTGATGGTGTAATGCTCGAAGCAGTTATCAGCTTCTAAATAATCTTTTAATCTGTGGGGCATTCTTGCCTCACAGATTAATTAACACTCAAGGAGACCATACATGTATTTCAAAAAAATAATAACCACCTCGATATTAATGCTTTTTATGGCAGGCGCAGTGTTTGCCCAGGATATGACCCTGAATGTGCAAGATGACTATGAAATGCGTCTTGACGGAGAGGCAAATGTCCGAAGCTGGGGAGCTGACATCACAGAACTGAGCGGCACCCTGGTTCTTTCAGAAATGGAAGAAATTACCATCGACAGTTTAACTGCCGATTCTTTTAAAGAGATGACCCTGACTATTCCCGTAGAGAGTATGGATTCCGGCTCTGGCGGTTTGGATAAAAACATGAGAAAATATCTGAAAGCAGACGACTATCCTGAAATTACGTTTACACTGAATGAAGTAACAGACATCGAAGTTCAGGATGACGGTACAGCCTTAATCACCGCTGTTGGTGTTGTAAGCGCGGCCGGTAATGATCACGAAGTTACGATGAATGTAAACGCAAGCATCAATTCCGATGGAACTATTAATTTCACCGGTGAGCAAGATCTGCTTATGACAAGCTTTGATATTGATCCTCCAACTGCAATATTTGGAACTGTTCGTGCACGAGATGAAATGCTAATTACATTCAACGTGAACTTCAACTAAATTTCTAATCCATAACATGACATGAAACTTCTTCAGATTTTAACATTTATTGGCCTGTGGGTTCTTACACTCACGGCACCTGAAGGAGAACTTTTCTCTCAAAACCGGTTCACCCCTGCTGAAGAGGTGAGCCGGCTTTGGATTGAAGGAAGCTCAAACGTAAATACTTTCGATTGTGTAGCTAATGAGTACAGTGGAGAGGCCGTCGTAGGTCAAAATGGCACTGAAGAATCTGATCAGGAAGATCAAGAAGTTACATTGGAAGTCGTAATTAACGTTAACGGCTTTGATTGTGGAAAAAGGAAAATGAATAGTGATATGAAAAAAGCCCTGAAGGCTGATTCATATCCAAATATTACATTCAGCTATAGCCGTGCTGAATTGCTCAACTCAAATGATGTTAATCAATTTATAGTTGAAGGTGACTTGACAGTTGCTGGGGTAACAAGGGAAATCAGCTTCGTCGCTGAAGGAGACGTTTCAGAAAACGGGGAAATGAGAGCGCGTGGCAGTAAAAAAATATTCATGACCGATTACGGTATTGAGCCACCAACAGGACTTCTCGGCCTGATTAAAGCAGATGATGAACTCACGGTTCACTTCGATCTAACCGCAAAACGTATTTGAGCCAAAAAGATGCTGAAAACCTGGATCGAACAAATTAAAAATCAACCGGATCGCTACGGCACAGTTTATTGGAAATACCACCTTTCAAGCAATATTCTGGAGCTCTCAGTAAAAAAAGAGTTTGTTGAGCAAGAAAGTGAATACAGAAACGCAGTAATCAGTATTGGTAAAGTACTACAGGCTTTGCGACAAAAGTTGACCGGGGAAGGATTACAACACCATATTCAAAGTTTTCCAAACCTCGATGATTCTGCACTAATTGCAGCCATCCGAATATTCAATTCCGCCAAATCAAAACCTAAGAAAAGTGTAAATACCCAAAAAGGTGATGAACCTGCATTTATGCTGGAAGCACTTGAAAATTGCGCGGCTGCCAATCAACTTAATCTGCATCACATCCATCCAACGGAACTCCCGGATGTAGTGATTCCTTCACCCGATAAAAAATTTAGCTGGTTTGCTCTTTGCGCTGATCACGACAACCCATTTACATGGCTTCGGGTTGGCTATTGGAAAGAGTATCTTCAGAATCTCGAGGATAAAAATAAGACAGGCCTTATTATTGTGAGCGATTCAGTCATTTGCAATAACCGGCTGATTCTCAACGGCTCCGTCAATAATAAGTATGTTCAGCTTTTGATCGGAATACCGGAACACTCCATAGCGGATAACTGAAAAAACGTTTAAAGAAACTCGATTTCTGAGTGTTCAAAACCAAGTATAAAATCAGCACCATAAACATTAGACGGTGTTTGATACCCCGATTTAAGCTTATCCTTCAAACAGTTTTCAACTATTTTAAGTGCTGTTTCAGCCGTCAGTTGGTATCCTTCTTTCGTCTTCAACAGAGCCACTACAGATTCTCCCTTTGCATTCGATGCATGTCCCCAAAGCAGTGACCTTCCCTCTCGTCTTTCTCCCTCAGATGGACCCGGTTTTCCCTGTTCAACTCTCGATTTTAAGAATGATTTGAGTCGCTTATTTTTAACAATTGGGCCAAGCCTGTTTAACCACTTCAATTTTTCAATACTCTTTTTAGGCAAAGCCGCATAAACAACAATATTCCCAATTCCTGTAGAAGTGTAGGCTGTTGAAATATCGCCCCAGGGAATGGAAACAGCATCTTTCCATTTATCCCCAAATCGGATTTTTCGGATCAGATAAGCTGCCGGCACCTCTTCAATCTTCCCGCCCCTGCGCACGGCCCCTCCACTGCCAAGGTTTTCGATCATGGTCTTTGCCGTTCCTCTCGACAAGCCTCCTCCCAGTCCGGAAATAGCAAGTTCCAGATGAGTGGCATCAGGTAATTTCTTGTGCAGTGTAGCTGCTAAACAATCTGAAGGCACAACATCAAAACCCACGCCCGACATTGCCATTAAGCCTTTTTCTTCAAATTCCGGTCCCATCATTTTCAAAGACTCAAAAACGTTGATCTCACCGGTAATATCTAAATAGTGGCAGTTATTTCTCAGGCAAGCTTCCGCCATCGGTTTCCAGGTGTGGACAAATGGACCGGCACAGTGTAGTACAACTTCAGCATCCTGTAACAGTTCGTCCAAATCTTCAGGACTATCTAAGTCGGCTGCTTTATAATCTAATTCAAATTTCCCGGCTTGTTCTCGCAGTTTCTCTTCGTTTCTACCGGACAGCACAACATGCTGATCACCGTCCGAAGCCGCTAATTCGGTAATTAGATTACCGGTATATCCATAACTGCCATATAAAACCCATTTCTTCATACCTGATCCGACTACTGTTTGGTTTAATTAACTGCTGCCGATTACAATTCAATAACATTATCATCATCAAAACCTAATGATTCCAACATGTTAGCATAACAGTATTTAGTGAAATTTGTTGCAAAAAGAAATCATCTGCGAATGGAAAAACGCCCGCTCGACATTGTTGTACTTTCTGATATTCACCTGGGTACTGTAGGATGCCATGCTTTGGAATTGCTCCAGTATCTGAATTCTATCGATCCCAAAATGATCATTTTGAATGGAGATTTTGTAGATATCTGGAATTTTAAGAAATACTACTGGCCGGAGTCTCACATGATGGTTCTCCGAACCCTGCTCAACAAGATGGCAAATGGTACAGACATTTATTACCTGACCGGAAATCACGATGAAGTACTACGAAAAGTGTCAAGTCTGCAGTTAGGCCCACTTTTTATTCGCGATAAATTAGTCCTGAATCTCAAGGGTGAACGAGTATGGATATTTCATGGAGATATATTCGATATCACCATGAAGCACAGCAAATGGATTGCTAAAGCAGGAAGCCACGGGTATGATCTTCTCATTTTACTGAATCGTGCGATCAACAACATCTCCATGCGACTGGGTAAAGGAAAGTTTTCTCTCAGTAAAAAAATAAAGGATAGTGTAAAAAAAGCGGTCCGGTTTATTGATGATTTTGAAACCACCGCAATGGACCTTGCCATTGATGAGGGATACGATTACGTAATTTGTGGCCATATCCATCAACCCAAAATACGCGGCCATGAAAATGATCGGGGATCTGTTATCTACATGAACAGTGGCGACTGGGTTGAGAATTTGACTTCTCTTGAATACAACGGAGATGAATGGAATTTGTATCGCTACACAGAAGAGGAATTTAAAATTTCCCAAAGAATAGAGAAGGCAATTAAGAAGAGATCTATTAACGACGAAATTCTGATTGGATGAAAATTTTATATGGTATTCAGGGAACCGGCCACGGCCATATAAGCCGAGCCAGAGAAATCCTCCCCAAGTTGACAAGTCAGGCCTCCTTAGATGTTTTGATAAGCGGCTATAACTGCAATATGAGTCTGGAGAACACAGATGTGACTCATAAACGCGGAATTAGCTTAACTTACGATGATAATGGAAGTGTATCTTACCTGAAAACAACCTTGAATATCCAACCTGTCACCTTTCTTCAGGATATAAACTCTGTAAACCCTGATAAGTATGATCTTATCATATCTGATTTTGAGCCCATCACCGCTTGGGCATCAATCAATTCCAAAACACCTTCGATCGGCTTAAGCCATCAGGCATCGTTTCTCTCACCCAAGAGTCCCCGGCCCAAACAGATCTCTCTGCTTTCAGAATCCGTTCTAAAATATTTTGCACCCGTAAAACGTCCTATTGGTTTCCATTTTAAGCGGTACGATTCATTTATACTGCCACCGGTTATTCGTCAGGAGATTCGCTCTTTGCAACCGCATCAAAACAATCATGTAACGGTTTATCTACCTTCATTTAGCCATGAGAAGCTTGCAGCCATCTTTATGCAGTGTAAATCTGCAGACTGGCATATTTTTTCTCCACTTTGCGAATCCTCCTATCAAATTGAAAATGTTATCATTCATCCTGTTGGCAATAAGCCGTTTTTGGAAAGTATTGAGTCAGCGAAGGGAGTTATTGCGGGAGCAGGGTTTGAAACCTGTGCCGAAGCGATGTTTTTAGGAAAAAAGCTACTGGCAATACCGATTAAGAATCAGTACGAACAACTTTGTAACGCTGCAGCTCTGAATAAAATGGGAGTTCAAACCGTTCATCAAATCGATGATTCATTTGTTGAAACTGTTCAGGACTGGATTGAAAACGCAGAAACCGTGTATTTAAACGACACAGCAGACACAACTGAATTGGCAGATCTACTCTATCGATACGCCTCCATGCACTCGATAAACCGCAAACATGTTTCATCCTTCTGATTCTATTTATCTTATATCTGAGTAAACAAAATAGGCCGGAAAACCGGCCTATTTTGTAAAACACTGTGTAATCCGATACTTAGTTATCCAAAGAGTGTGATGTTATTACCGTTCTGGAAATCTGATTACCGTCTGAATAGCCGGTCGTTTCATAGGCCATCATTACGCCGCTCTCCTCTTTCCAATCTCTGTATTCCAGTGTAACGGTTACCCGCTGACCCTGCTGCGGATCCATCATTCGATACTCTGCCTGTGCCGGAAGTGCTGTCTCAGGGTCTATATAGAGTTCCAAAGGCATCTCATCATTTATTCGGATATGAGCGTATTCACTGCCGTTTAGCTCTTTCATTCCCAAAAACTCAACGTCCAGCTGATCTCTATTCAGCGCCAGGTAGACATAGTTTCTGTACAGTTCCGATTTGGTTTCAGCCAGTTGCTGTGGTGGCATATTCATCTCATTGCCGCCCATACGCATGACTCCCTGCCCATCAGCAACCTCAACAGTTACCTCGCCCATAGGTGCATTTATTACAGATGTAATTCGCTCCTCCTGGAAATTGATTGTTTGAGCAACTTTCATCGTAATTTCGCCTGCAGGACTTTGGACAATATTGTCTGCTTCAAAAGAAAGGTCCGATTCAAAAGCACCGTTAGGAAGCAGCGCAGCAGCCATCTTATCCAACCACTCTCTGCCCATTTCAGCATCACCGGCCACATCTTCCCGGTCGTCTGCGGGTTCAGGAATCGTGATATCAATTTCGTTCACGTCTCCATACTTGCTAAGCTGGTCGCCGATTTCGTTTGAGTTACCTACAACAAGGATTTGCACATCATCTGGTCGCAGATACTCATCTGCAACCTCCATAATATCCTCTGCCTGAACCTCTCGTATCTCTTCAACCAATCGATCGAAAGTGTCTTCAGGAAGGCCAGCATAGTCGTATCCCAAGCGTTCATTGAGGATTTTTGCGCGGCTGTCATATCTGAATACCAAGGAGTTCAAAAACTGATCTTTTGTTTGCTGCAGTTCTTCTTCTGTTATCGGTTCGTTTTGTAAACGCTCTATTTGTCCAATAATGGCATCAATAGCTTCCGCAGTAGTTTCACTTGCTGTCATTACACCGGCGGTAAATGTTCCGGGATAGAAAGTTCCGCTTCCGTATGAACCAAATACTGAGTAAGCCAGTCCCAGATCGGAACGGACCACTTTAAAAAGCCGGCTCGAAAACCCGCCGCTTAAAACCTGATTCATAACCTGAAGTTTGGCATAGTCTGGGTTGTCCCGCATACCGCCAATATGACCTAACAGTACGTAACTTTGATTTACATCCTGCTTATCAATAAAGTTAACACTACTTTCGAAATCGTAATTAACCTCAGGCAATTCGAGCTCAATCTCCTGTCCTGCCGGAATATCTGAAAACGAATTTTCTAACTTCGTTTTCATCTCTTCGATATCGAAATCACCAATGACTCCAATCATCATGTTACTGCCAACAAATGATTGTTCATGCAGTTCAACCATATCATCCCGGGTAATGTTGTCGATGGTTTCGTATTCGGTGTGTCGGGCAAAAACAGCGTCGTCTCCATAGATCAGTTTACGAAACTCCCTGCCGGCAACGCTCCCCTGATCGTCATTCCGACGGGAAATATTTGATTTCGACTGAGTTTTTGCCAACTCGATTTTTTCCTCAGGAAATAACGGATTTTGAAGCAGATCAATAAATATGGGCAGTAGTTCTTCAAAATCTTCTTCAAGAACATTCATGGAGGCTGATCCGGAAGTTAAACCGATACCTGTTTCCATTCTGGCAGCTCTGTTTTCCAAAAGCTCATTCAATTCATCATCCGGATACATTTCAGAGCCACCCGATCGCATAACTGTACCTGTTAGAGAAGCACGGCCAACTTTATCAGACGGATCCAGGAATGAACCTGTTCGAACACGAACATTCAGATTAATGAGCGGCAGTTCGCGATCTTCCACCAGATAAAATCGAATACCGTTATCCAGTTCAAAAATTTCTATATCCGGATTTTCAAAGTTATTGATTTCAGGATAATCGATTTCGTCCCATTTCTTTTGGGCATCGGCCACTTGCAAGCCTGCTAAGAGAAGTACAATAGTTGTTAATATAAATTTCTTCATGGTTCTGCCCTTTAATTTTCTTCTGAATTTATTGCTACTTCTTCCTCTGAGGATTCATTTTTTATCATCCCAACCGTTCGGTTGTTTTTCACAAAATAGGTTTCAGCAACTCTTTGTAAATCCTCAAGTGTTACCTCCTCCAGTGCTTCCAACGAACTAAAAGACTGTTTCCAGCTACCCTTCTGTGCATGATTTTCCGCAAAGCTGAGTGCAAGACCCATATTGCTGTTTAAACTCCGTACCTGGCTGGCACGCGCATTGGTGATGGCACGGTCTAACTCCTCTTGTGTGATATCCCCATCTTTAACTTTCTGGAACTCTTCTTCGATGATTTCCTCAATTTCCTCTAGCGTAACTCCTTGGTTTGGAACAGCCAGAGTCATAAATAAGCCGGGATATTTCGTGCCCGGAAATCCGTTAAAGGCTTGCACAGCCAAAGCCATCTGTTCGTCCTCAACCAATCTTTTATAAAGCCTGGAGGTTCTGCCCTGAGAAGTGATGGCTCCAACCAGCTGAAGTGCAGCAAAATCCGGGTGGGTTTGAGATACTGTATGATATCCCGAAAGGAAAAAAGGTTGAGATTCTTCAACCATCACAAAACGTCGCTCACCCCTTTGTTCCGGTTCAGAAGTGACGACTTCCGGTGCCGGACGGCCCGGAGCCATTCTGCCAAAGTACGTTTCTGCAAGCTCCTTCATTCTGTCCGGATCAACATCGCCGGCAATAGCAATGGTAATGTTGCTGGGGGTATAGTACTGCTGAAAAAACTGCTTGGCATCTTCGATGGATGTACCCTGAATATCTGATGACCAGCCTACAACCGGATTTTTATACGGATGAGCAGAATATGCCACACTTAGAAACTCTTCAATTAATCGGCCCACCGGATTAGAATCGGTTCGCATTCTTCGCTCTTCCATTACAACATCCTTCTCCGCATAAAACTCTCTGAAAACAGGGTTCAAAAAGCGATCTGATTCCAGCGTAAACCACAGTTCTGCTCGATTTTGTGGCAGACTGTAAAAATATCCTGTGGCATCGGCACTAGTAAACGCGTTTAGTCCACTTCCGCCATTCTGCTCAATGATCTGAGTGAATTCATTGCTGACCACATACTGATCTGCTTCATCAACCAACTCATCAAAACGACTCTTCAGCCGTTCCAGCCTCTCCTGATCGGGGTTGGGTTTGCTTCGTTCACGAACCCACTGCCGGTATACAAAATCTGCCCGTGTAATGGCGGCGCTCTCCTTTTCCCAATCTGTGGTTCCAATTTCCTTGGTGCCTTTGAATGCCATATGCTCAAAAATATGAGCGACTCCCGTATTCCCAACCGGTTCGTTTACACTTCCAACATTGACAAATGTCACAAATGTTGCTACAGGTGCAACCGGTCGCTCTATTATGATGAAGTGTAATCCGTTATCCAGAGTAAACTCTGTGACTTTCTCTTCGAATGTATCTAATCCCTGCGCAAATGAGACCATCGGCAGAAACAATACACTCAATACCCCTAAAAGTATCTTGTTTTTTTTCTTCATAGTAAGGTGAATAGTTTTTATGGTTAATGAACGGGCGTGTATACGTATGCTTTCTGAATAAGATTCACTTCCCCCCGATTTTCTTCACTCGACATATTGCAACCATCTTATTAAAAAATCAAGGGTTACCCATTTTTATTTTTTGACCTTATCAAATAAAGAAGCCAATCCCTGTAAAGAGATTGGCTATGAGTCATTTAGTAAATTTTTGGATTTAATTATGTGGTCAAACCGCCATCAATAACGTACTGTGCACCCGTTATAAATTTACTCTCGTCTGACGCTAAGAAAAGTGCTAAATCTGCGATTTCTTCATTTTTTGCATATCGGCCTAAAGGTATCATCTGCTCAAAACCTTTTTTCGCTTCTTCTCCTCCACCGGGCGCAAACCCTTCTTCCAAAGATCGCATCATTCGGTTATCCACAGGTGACGGATGGATAGTATTTACCCTGATTTTATCTGCGGCACCTTCTAATGCTCCTACTTTCATCGCACCAATCGTTGCATGTTTACTGGTTACGTATGCACTCACGTTAGGTGTACCCTGCAAGCCTGCAACAGACGATGTGATCATTATACTTCCACCACCGTTTTTCTTCATGTGAGGAAAGGCATGTTTCATACCCAGCCAAACTCCCTTCACATTTACGTTCATTACCTGATCAAAGGTCTCTTCGGGGTAGTCAGTAATCGGTTTTACAACCCCTTCCACACCTGCATTCAGAAATACAACGTCGATTTTCCCGAAAAGCTCTATAGCTTTTTCAGTGTATTTTTTCACATCACTGCTATTTGAAACATCCGCTGCAATGTAGTGAACCTTCTCATTTTTAAGTTTCGAAGCCGCTTCTTTCAATGCATTTTCTTTCAGATCAACCAGAAGAATGCCGGTTGCTCCTTCGTCCAGCATTTTTTTTGCTGTAGCCAATCCAATGCCACCGGCTCCGCCGGTGATTATTACACTCTTGTTTTTCAACCTCATTTTATCCTCCCTGGATAAACCTTGATGTTTATTTGTGTTTAAGCCTCCTCAAAATCTTTTTCATCCGGTCTTACTGTAAGTACCGGCTTTGATACATACTGAGCCACTTTTTCTGCCGTAGATCCCAAAATAAGATGAGCAAAACCACTGTAACCATGAGTTGCCATGATCACAAGGTCTGCCGACTCAGAAGCGTAGTTCTCTATTTCGTAATGTGCTGATACTCCCTTTTCAATTTTAGTAAACAGCGGAATTGTACGGCTTTGATCTCCATCGGTAATCACAACCTCATCCTCAAATGTAACGCCGGTTCTCTGTACATGAATGTTGTCAATTTTACGCTTAGTAAGAAAGTTGTTTAACCGTTCAATGATCGCTTCATAAATTGAAATCGTTTCACCTTTCGCGGGCGTTCGTGGAATATCCTCCGAAATGCTTCCGTAAAGCTCAATAACGTGAAAAAGGGTCAGGCGAGCTCCAAATGAATCTGCCAGCGCTGCAGCCATTGGAAAGGATGCCAGCGACAATTCAGATGTGTCTGTAGTGACCATAATATTTTTCACCTCATCCGCATTAAACCGATCGCCAACGGAGAAAACAGGTATTTTGGATCTCCGGATAACACGCTCTGTGACACTTCCCCGGAGCATTTTTGTTTGATGTGCACCTTTTGCCCCAATTAAAATCAAGTCATAATTATTTTTAGAAGCATGTTCAATAATCGTCTCAGAAGGTCTACGATCAATTTTAACAACAGCATCTCCCTTGTTTTTATCTGCAATGTAACTGTTCATTGCTTTCTTGATATTCTGTTCGGCCTCCTCAATTACACGGGGATATATATCTTTATTCATATCAAGAGGCACACCTAACCGCTTAATACTCTCGTTTACATATTTGAGAGTTGGAACTACATGAATAAAGTCAATTTGTCCTCCAAATCTGTCCGCAATTTTCTGAGCTACTGCGTAAGCGCCCTCTGCTCCCTTTGAAAAGTCTGTTGGTACCAGAATCTTTTTGAATGTAATCATGATCGTAATCTGCTTTTAATATTAGTATTAAAAAATCTATTTACGGTGATACTTCTGACGCTATATTCAATAAATTTCCCCACACTTAAATTTTCAAGTTTCTAGCTTCTTAAGCAAGAAATATTTTATGTATCTGAAAATATTTCAATGATTTGGAGACCTTTTACGAAGGAATGCAATTCCAATTATCAATAAGAATCCTAAACCCATTCCAACCACTCCTTCCGTGCGGTTTACTTCTCGATCTGATTCAGTTAATTCATTTGTCGGAAAGTAAGGTTTACTCGATATTAGTTTCCTTGAAACGGTTTCTACTTCAATCATCATTTCACCATCTTCCGCTTCTACCTGGTCACCGAGTCGTTGAAATTCTGGCTGATTGGGAACTCCTTCACGATCTTTCAACTCACGTACCAGGCTGCTATCTAAAGATACAATTTCCGTACTTCTCACAACCTCTTCAAAGTCCCGATCTTGATACGGCCATATCACGTAGAGTGAACCAATCAGGAAACCAATTAAAATAAGAAGAGTCACAGCGTAATAGCGGTTAAGCAACCACGAAAGTACTCTTGAGAATAGGATCAATCCTGTAACAGCACCAATTACAAAGGGTAGAATGTTTATCAGTGCCTGACCAGTTTCTGCTGAGCCGATTGCCCCTAACTGACTCAGTACGTAATCATATTTTCTAAAAATCAATAAAATGTAGGACCCTGAGATGCCGGGTAAAATCATAGCACATATCGCTACGGCACCACTGATAAAAACATACCAAAAGGTCTCCGGTGTTTCGGCCGGAACCAATGTTACAACCCAAAATCCAATTGCAGATCCAAGGAGCAATGGAAGCAGTGCCTTGGCATTCCGATGCGTTTTATCCAATTCCGCAATAAGCAGGAATACAGATCCCAATATCAAGCCAAAAAACAGGCCGTAAACAAGCTCAGGATGTGTAAACATGTATACCTGAAGTGGAACAATCCTCGTAAAAAAGATGATTGCAAGCAGAATGCCTGTAAATAGCAAAAGCAAAAATTTCCAGTGAAAGTATTCAAACAGCTTATTGAATCGAAGAGTAAAGAGATGCTTTGCCGTCTTACTGTCAACACTTTTTATCGCGTAAATCAAGCGATGGTAAATACCGGTAATCAGGGCCATTGTACCCCCGCTAACACCCGGTACAATATCAGCTGATCCCATTAAAAAACCTTTTATAATAAGATACGGGGACTCTTTCCAGTCTGTACGATCTCGATTTTCTGCTTTCTTATTACTCAATTCGTTAATCCTTAAAATTTACATTTAATCAATCATCGTTTCTTCAAACGCGTCGCTCTCATAATATTTCATTGCCATAAGTAATGAAAGAGTCGCACCTATAGATGAAATTGTAATCATCGTCATGATAGCGTGAGAAACTGAATATTGGCCTGAAAATACAAAATCCATCAACCAACCTGTTAATGGCGGACCTACACCAAATCCGGCTATGCTAATTACAAAAAGATATAATCCTGCCGCCAGAGCTCTCTGTTTACCCGGCACAAAGTATTGAATAATGGCAGCAGCCACTCCATTGTAGGAGGATGCAAACAGGACACCGATACCCATCATCAAAAACGCGATTTCCGGAGTTGATGCATATAATCCCCAAGCATAAAATGGCACGCCCCCCAAAGCTGCAAAAACTCCCATCAAAAATCGGCGTTTCGGCTCTTTAATTGCCAGCCTGTCTGCCGTTCTACCCGAAAGAATAACCATCAAACCAACACCAAACATAAACCACCCGTAGTGCGAAATGAGATCCGGCCGCTGATGAACATCATTAAATACATTACCCACAAAAGCTAAAATGGTATAACCCATCGATGCTAAAAAGGAAAATCCAATCAAGTGATACCGAACCGCTTTTTTGGAGAGAATAGACTTTAAATCTGCTATGATGTTCTCTTGTTGATTACTCCGTTTTCTGCTTCTTTTCGGTTCTTTTACTAAAAACCAGACTAATGGAGCCAAAATAAGGCCCGGAATTCCAACTATAATCATCGCTGTTCTCCAGTCGTACTGCATTGAAACAGTACCACCCACCAAAAATGAAAGGCCAACACCGATAAAAATTCCACTGGCATAAATTGAAAAAACGGTAGCACGCTTTTCAGGAGAAAATGAATCTGCCAGGTAGGAATATACTGCAGGGCTTAGCATAGCCTGACTTAGACCTACAAATATCCGAGCGGTGATTAAAAAGATGAATGAAGCTGCAAATCCACTGATTACCGTCATCAGGCTCCAAACAAAAAGCCCTATACAGATCATCAATTTTCGTGATGATCGATCCGCAATACGGCCCATCGGAATACCGGAAAGTGCATATACAAAAGAAAATGCCGGACCATACAACAATCCAATTTGCAGGTTATTCAGCACTAACGCATCCCTGATTTGAGTTCCCAGAACCGCAACAATTTGTCGGTCCACAAAACTCAGAACATAAATAAGAGTAAATAGCAGTAAAGTACCGTAAGCGGCGTACTTTTTCATTCCGGTCAATCTGTTATAAGTGAGGTGCAAGTTTACGGATTCGTGAACCGAATATGAAGCGATAAACTTTATCAACCAGCTTAAACGATATCGAATAAAATTTTATTTAAGCAGTGACATTCATAAGTTTTACACTCTTGTAATCCTATTACCACAAACAGAGGTTAACGGTGGCCAAACTCCCAAAGAAGACAAAAAAACAAAAAGAGCGCGCAGAGCAAATTCTGAATGATTTATATGAACACTATCCCAACCCGGTTTGTGAATTAGATCATAGAAATCCCTTTGAACTGTTAATTGCCACAATTCTGAGCGCTCAGTGTACGGATGTAAGAGTAAACAAAGTGACTCCGGCTTTATTTAAAGCCTATCCAACACCTGACTTGATGGCTGAAGCACCCCTTGAGGAACTGGAAGAGTTGGTTCGTACAACGGGATTCTATCGTAATAAAGCAAAATCTTTAAAAGAGGCTTCTAAAACCATCGTTGAAGAGTTTGACGGAGAGGTGCCTGATACCATGAAAGATCTTTTAAAACTTCGGGGAGCCGCAAGGAAAACAGCCAATGTAGTTTTAGGAAATGCATTTAATAAAAATGTTGGTGTCGTTGTGGATACTCATGTCAAAAGACTATCCAATCGTTTTGGTCTGACTAAGGAGAAAAAGAATACCAACAAAATTGAAAAAGATCTGATGGCCCTTTTTCCTCAGGAACATTGGACCAATATTTCCCACTTAATGATTCACCACGGTAGAAATGCGTGTAAGGCAAGGATATCCGAACCCCCTGACCACCCCATTTGCATTAAATATGGGAAAAAATGTGAATGCTGGAAAATGAGAGGACAGAAATAAAATGAATGATACACTCCTATTTGATTCATTAACCTCACCTATACCGGGAATTCGGAGAGATATTAACATCATACCCATTAAAGATGATGGTCGTGATCTACTCTATTTTCACGATGTAATGGGATATGCTTCGCCTAATTTTGCTCTCGACAACCAAATTCAAACAATCCTATCATTGATCAACGATCGAACATCCATTCAGGAAATATCTAAACTTTCCAATGGAAATGTTTCTACGGATGAGCTATTGGAATTCATTCAAATGCTCGATCAAAATCGAATATTAGATACTAAACACTTCAAGCTTTTTTCAAACAAAATTGAGAAACAGTTTGAGAATAAATCGGTGCGTAAACCGGCTTTATCAGGGCAAAGTTATCCCGCTGAAACAGAAGAGTTAAATGAATACTTAGAATCGATTTTTAAAAACAGTTCAACCGTTCATAACGGAAGTCCTAAAGCCCTTTATGCGCCTCATATTGATCTTCGGGTTGGTCTGAATCAGTACTCAGAAGCTTTTTCAGTGCTGAATAGTGTAAAACCAAAACGAGTGGTTATCCTGGCAACAAGCCACTACTCGGGTTATTTTCCCAAAGTCTACCAGGAAACTCCATTTATAGGTTCAGGTAAGGATTTTGAACTCCCTCACCGAACTTTCAAAACGGATCAAACTTATCTTGAGCAGTTGGATAATATCGATTCTGCTGATAGTGGTTTTACAATGGCTGACAGAGCTCACAGAATAGAGCACAGTATTGAAATCCATCTGTTGCTTGCTTCCCATATTTGGCAACACAATTTTGAAATTGTTCCTATCCTTGTTGGTTCCTTAGATGAGCTTTTGTACCACAACTCCGGTGATCTTGCCGGGAAAGTTCAAAATTTCACTCAAACCCTGAACTCGTTAGATGATGATGATACTTTTTATCTGATATCCGGTGATTTGTCTCATGTAGGTAAAAAGTTTGGGGATCAGACCGGAGCCAATCTCATGAAAAAAGAGATCCAATCGATAGATCAGAATTTTATGAATGCATCTGTTAACGCTGATTCATCTCAAATTCTGGATAATCTCAGTTCTCATTACGATTCATCCAGAATATGTGGATTTCCGCCACTGTATACTTTTTTGAATGCTTTTACTGATCTGAAGGGAAAGAAAATTAATTACAATTGGTGGGATGAGGATCATACGGAAAGTGCCGTCTCATTTGGCTCAGTTCTTTATCATAAAATATGATTAAAGCTTACCAATCAAGCTCCTGAATTTTAAACTCCAGACTCTCCATATCGCCTCACGAACTATAGATTTAGACATCTTTGACACACCCTCTTCTCTTTCTTTAAAGATAATGGAGACCTCTTTCAGACGGAAACCTGCTTTCCAGGCTCTGAAATGTATCTCAATCTGAAAAGCGTAACCGTTGGAACGAATTTCATTCAGATCTATGGATTCCAAGACCTTGTGATGGATACATTTAAAACCTGCAGTGGTGTCTTTAACAGGGATACCCGTTATAATTCTGGCATATAAGTTGGCGCAGTATGAGAGAATTAAACGTCTTAACGGCCAGTTAACAATACTTATACCATTACTGTATCTGGAGCCGATTGCCAAATCCGCTGATCCATTTTCAACAACCTCTATTAGTCGTGGCAGATCATTAGGGTCATGAGAAAAATCAGCATCCATCTCACAGATGTATTTATAGTCATGATTTAATGCGTACTCAAAACCTCTTACATATGCAGTACCTAACCCTTGTTTTCCCTTTCTTTCAATCAGATTCACCCTCTCAGGAAATTCCTTCATTTTATTTTTAATCAAGTCAGCTGTTCCATCAGGTGATCCGTCATCAACAAAGAGAATATCGATTTCCGGCTCTAAATCCATCACCACGTCAACAATTCTTGAGACGTTGTTGGATTCATCATATGTGGGAATTATTACTACAGACTTTGATTTCATTTCAACGGTTTAATTCAAATGGCATTACACACCTTACATATTAACAGCTGTTATTGTAGTGTAACGATCCTTATTTTAAAACTTCTTGAACAGGCAGAAAATACTGCCTAATGAATACAAATAATAAATTATTTCATTGTTTACTCTACAGAAAACTTCGTCTAAGACTAAAGCCCGCCTTGGCAAGTTAACAACAGACCACGGTACCATAGAAACCCCAATATTTATGCCGGTTGGCACATTGGGAACTGTTAAGGCTGTAAACCAGGATGATCTGTCCGAAAAAATAAAAGCTCAAATAATACTGGGTAATACATATCATCTTTATTTACGACCAGGCAATAAAATTATACAAGACGCCGGCGGTTTACACAAATTCATTGGATGGGATAAACCTATTTTAACAGATTCCGGTGGGTATCAAATATTTTCTTTAGCCGAAATTCGTAATCTAAAAGAGAAGGGGGCTACATTTCAAAGTCACATTGACGGATCCAAGCATCTTTTTACACCAGAAAATGTAGTAGGAACACAGCGCATCCTTGGTTCAGATATTTTGATGATACTGGATGAATGCCCTCCTTATCCGGCTGAATTTGATTATGTGAAAAATTCTATGGAATTGACTCATCGATGGGCAAAACGTGGTAGGGAAGAGTTTTTAAAGACTGATCCACTATATGGCCATAAACAATTCCAATTTGGAATTGTACAGGGTGGGGTGCATAAAGACTTGAGAAAGGAATCCTCTGAATATATGGCCTCTCTTGATTTTGAGGGTCTTGCCATTGGCGGACTCAGTGTGGGTGAACCTACTGATTTAATGTATGAGATTTCTGATTTCAATACCGATTACCTTCCGGAAAATAAACCAAGATATTTAATGGGTGTGGGTACACCGGCAAATTTACTACAGAACGTAGCCTTTGGCATAGATATGTTTGACTGCGTAATGCCCACAAGAAATGCCCGTAATGGCATGATTTTTACGAGAAACGGAAAGATAAATGTCAGAAATGCAAAATGGAAACATCATCATAAGCCACTTGATCCTGATTTTCCGTCAGAATTATGTCAACGATACAACATGAGTTATATCCATCATTTGATAAGGTCAAACGAAATACTTGGTTTGCAACTTACATCCAAGCATAACCTGACCTTTTATCTTTGGTTAATGGAACGAATCAGGGAGCAAATTAAAAATGATACATACCATGAATGGTATTCAGGTATGATGCAGACCGTTGACCAGAAAATATAAACCATTTCATGGGTTGGGGTTGGTGGGGGAATAAAAAAAGCCCCTGAGCGCGGAGCGCTGAGGGGCTTGAAGTATAAAGATGAGGCGACGACCTACTCTACCGCGTATGCAGTACCATCGGCGCTGCGGAGCTTAACGGCCGTGTTCGGGATGGGAACGGGTGGGACCTCCGCGCTATAATCACCACATCAAAACTTGTATGGAATTTCTTATGACGTTGTTGGGGTAAGATGAGAGCATAAACGGGTAACCCAATCGGTTACCTCATGCCTGCCGGCTGCAGTGTTTGTGCAAACCATGCAAGGCAAAGACTGAAGAGTACTTAGTACGGCTCGGCTAAACACATTGCTGTGCGTACACCTGCCGCCTATCAACCTGGTCGTCTTCCAGGACTCTTTGGGGAATTCTTATCTTGGAGTGTGCTTCGCGCTTAGATGCATTCAGCGGCTTATCACATGCGCACATAGCTACCCTGCGATGCAACTGACGTCACAACAGGTACACTAGCGGTGCGTCCACTCCGGTCCTCTCGTACTAGGAGCAGCTCTCCTCAAAATTCCTACGCCCACAGCAGATAGGGACCGAACTGTCTCACGACGTTCTGAACCCAGCTCGCGTACCGCTTTAATTGGCGAACAGCCAAACCCTTGGGACCTTCTCCAGCCCCAGGATGCGATGAGCCGACATCGAGGTGCCAAACCTCCCCGTCGATATGAACTCTTGGGGGAGATAAGCCTGTTATCCCCGGAGTACCTTTTATCCTTTGAGCGATGGCCCTTCCATGCGGTGCCACCGGATCACTAAACCCAACTTTCGTTCCTGCTCGGCCTGTATGCCTTACAGTCAAGCACCCTTATGCTTTTACACTCTGCGCATGATTGCCAACCATGCTGAGGGTACCTTTGGGAGCCTCCGTTACTGTTTAGGAGGCGACCGCCCCAGTCAAACTACCCACCATACAATGTCTCCGCCTTAGGCGGATTAGAATCCAGCAACTTCAAGGGCGGTATTTCAAGGGCGACTCCACAGACGCTGGCGCGCCCGCTTCACCGTCTCCCGCCTATCCTGCACATGCAGTTGCCGAAGCCAATGTAAAGTTGTAGTAAAGGTTCACGGGGTCTTTCCGTCCCGCTGCGGGTAATCGGCGTCATCACCGATACCACAATTTCACCGAGCTCGTGGCCGAGACAGTGTTCAAGTCGTTACACCATTCGTGCAGGTCGGAACTTACCCGACAAGGAATTTCGCTACCTTAGGACCGTTATAGTTACGGCCGCCGTTTACCGGGGCTTCAGTCAAGAGCTTCGCCGAAGCTAACTCCCTTCTTTAACCTTCCGGCACCGGGCAGGTGTCAGTCCCTATACGTCGCCTTGCGGCTTAGCAGAGACATGTGTTTTTGGTAAACAGTCGCTTGAACCTTTTCACTGCGCCCCCTTGCGCTAACAAGGGGGGATCCTTCTCCCGAAGTTACGGATCGAATTTGCCTAGTTCCTTAGCCACGATTCTCTCGAGCACCTGAGGATTCTCTCCTCACCCACCTGTGTCGGTTTAAGGTACGAGCAACTCACAACAAACAACGACGCTTTTCTTGGCAGCCAGATTACCTTCACTATCCGTTTGGCCGAAGCCTCCCGGTACTGTCGGGTTTCAGCCACGTGGGGTGCGGATTTACCTGCACCCCGGCCTACACCCTTCAACCCCGATGTTCGTCACGGGGCGGAAGTGTCACTTCTGCGTCACGCCTTTGCCTTGCGTTGGAGTCGGTACCGGAATATTGAACCGGTTTTCCATCGGCTTCGCCTTTCGGCTACACCTTAGGTCTCGACTAACCCTGATCCGATTAGCGTTGATCAGGAACCCTTGGGTTTTCGGTGGACGGGTTTCTCACCCGTCTTATCGTTACTCATGCCTACAGTTTCGCTTCCAGAAGCTCCACCCGTCCTCACAGACCGGCTTCTGCGCCGCTGGAATGCTCCCCTACCACTCTACATGGTAGAATCCATAGTTTCGGTAACCAGCTTATGCCCGCAAATTATCGACGCCGGATCGCTCGACCAGTGAGCTATTACGCACTCTTTTAAGGAATGGCTGCTTCTAAGCCAACCTCCTGGTTGTCTGGGCAATCCAACTTTCTTTATTCAACTTAGCTGGTATTTTGGGACCTTAACTGATGGTCTGGGTTGTTTCCCTCTCGCGACAGGACGTTATCACCCTGCCACTGACTGCCTGCCAACACTACATGGCATTCGGAGTTTGTCTAGGTTTGGTACCCGGTGAAGGGCCCTAGCCTAATCAGTGCTCTACCTCCATGTAGCTACACGGCAGACGCTATACCTAAATATATTTCGGGGAGTACGAGCTATTTCCGAGTTTGATTGGCCTTTCACCCCTATCCACAATTCATCCGATGGCTTTTCAACGCCAGGCGGTTCGGGCCTCCACCAGGTGTTACCCCAGCTTCACCCTGACCATGGATAGATCACTCGGTTTCGCGTCTGCCCCGCCGTACTGCTCGCCCTTATCAGACTCGCTTTCGCTTCGGCTTCTCCGCTGAGCGGATTAACCTCGCACGACAGGCGCAACTCGTAGGCTCATTATACAAAAGGCACGCCGTCATCCGTCTAAGACGGACTCCGACCGCTTGTAAGCGCACGGTTTCAGGTACTATTTCACTCGCCTTCTCGGCGTTCTTTTCACCTTTCCCTCACGGTACTAGTCCACTATCGGTCATACAGACGTATTTAGCCTTGGCGGATGGTGCCGCCAGATTCATGCAGGATTTCTCCGGTCCCGCACTACTCAGGATCCTTACCAACGAACGTTAGCTTCACTTACAGGCCTATCACCTTCTTTGGGGCTGCTTTCCAGACAGCTTCAATTCACCTCTATTCGTCTTATGGTAAGTCCTACAACCCCACAGGATGCAAGCATCCTGTGGTTTGGGCTGATTCCCGTTCGCTCGCCACTACTTGGGAAATCACAATTGTTTTCTCTTCCTAAGGGTACTTAGATGTTTCAGTTCCCCTCGTAAGCCCTCCTCGAAAGGAGTATCCCGATAAATCGGGATGGGTTGCCCCATTCGGACATCCGCGGATCAACGCTTCTTTGCAGCTCCCCGCAGCTTTTCGCAGCTTGGCACGTCCTTCATCGCCTCTGTATGCCTAGGCATCCACCGTACGCTCTTTTCTACTTTTTCCTTGCATGGCTTGCACAATCACTGCGCAAACCACACATCACATGAGCTCGATTTTGTTACCTCGTTTGATACTTTAAATCTTAAAGAATCTTTACTCACCGGCTCCCCCCGCATCACTGCGAGAACAGCCAGTATTTTCATCTTACCTCAATACGTCAAAGAACTCTCCTCCCCTAAACATCCGGGAAGAAGCCAGAAGAACCGCAGGGACTCGAACCCCCTGGCAACCCGCCCTGACTACTCAGAACCGCCGCCGGCCTTATTACTACAATAAAAAAATCAAAAAAACCATCCGTGGAGCTACGGGGATTCGAACCCCGGACCCCCTGCTTGCAAAGCAGGTGCTCTAGCCAGCTGAGCTATAGCCCCTCCTGGTGCGAACAGTGGGCTTGGCAGGAGTTGAACCTGCGACCTCACGCTTATCAGGCGTGCGCTCTAACCACCTGAGCTACAAGCCCATTCGGCAGACAGCGCCGCCTGCCCTTCTGCCCCGGAAGGCATCAAAATATAGACAGATTATTGGCAAGCCCCGGAAAAAACTTATTCCTAGGAGGTGATCCAGCCGCACCTTCCGGTACGGCTACCTTGTTACGACTTAGCGCCAGTTACCAGGCTTACCCTAGGCAGCTGCCCCCCCGAAGGGTTAGCACGCCGACATCAGGTACTCCTGACTTCCATCGCTTGACGGGCGGTGTGTACAAGGCCCGGGAACGTATTCACCGCGTCATTGCTGATACGCGATTACTAGCGATTCCACCTTCATGGAGTCGAGTTGCAGACTCCAATCCGAACTGGGAATGGCTTTTGAGATCTGCAGCCCATCGCTGGGTAGCTTCCCTCTGTACCATCCATTGTAGCACGTGTGCAGCCCCGGACATAAGGGCCATGATGACTTGACGTCGTCCCCACCTTCCTCACTACTTGCGTAGGCAGTCTGGCTAGAGTCCCCACCATTACGTGCTGGTAACTAACCACAGGGGTTGCGCTCGTTGCGCCACTTAAGGCAACACCTCACGGCACGAGCTGACGACAGCCATGCAGCACCTTCCATGATGCCCCGAAGGGAAGGTCCGTTTCGGGACCGGTCATCGTGGATTTAGCCCGGGTAAGGTTCTTCGCGTTGCATCGAATTAAGCCACATGCTCCACCGCTTGTGCGGGCCCCCGTCAATTCCTTTGAGTTTCATTCTTGCGAACGTACTCCCCAGGTGGTATGCTTACTGCGTTAACTGCGTCACTGAACCCGAAAGCCCAACAACTAGCATACATCGTTTACAGCGTGGACTACCAGGGTATCTAATCCTGTTCGCTCCCCACGCTCTCGTGCCTCAGCGTCAATACTGACCCAGCCGGCCGCCTTCGCCACTGGTGTTCTTCGTAATATCTATGCATTTCACCGCTACACTACGAATTCCACCGACCTCTGTCAGATTCAAGACACCCAGTATCCATGGCCATTTTACCGTTAAGCGGCAAGATTTCACCCCAGACTTAGGCGCCAGCCTACGCACCCTTTACACCCAATGATTCCGGACAACGCTTGCACCCTCCGTATTACCGCGGCTGCTGGCACGGAGTTAGCCGGTGCTGATTCAATTGGTACCGTCAATACAGATCGAAACCCGTACATTCTTCCCAAACAAAAGCCGTTTACAACCCATAGGGCCGTCTTCCGGCACGCGGCGTGGCTGCGTCAGGGTTTCCCCCATTGCGCAAGATTCCTCACTGCTGCCTCCCGTAGGAGTCTGGACCGTGTCTCAGTTCCAGTGTGGGGGATCATCCTCTCAGACCCCCTAGCCATCATCGCCTTGGTAGGCTTTTACCCTACCAACTAGCTAATGGCACGCAGACCCATCTATAACCGCCCGAAGGCTTTAACAACTGTGACCATGCGGCCCCGCTGCATTATGCGGTATTAGCACACCTTTCGGTGTGTTATCCCCCTGTTATAGGCAGGTTGTCTACGCGTTACTCACCCGTGCGCCAGTCTCCGGAAAGAGCAAGCTCCTTCCTTCTCCTGCGACTTGCATGTGTTAGGCCCGCCGCCAGCGTTCGTCCTGAGCCAGGATCAAACTCTCCATTGTAATACAAATATTACACTCTTCAAGTCTTCCCAAGGCTCACTCAATAATCTGTCTATATTTCACTACCTTCAAAGAACAATTTTTCCCGCCACATCAACTCCACCCTACCAGGCATTTCGCTTTTGCGACAGATTCCAAACTTACGAGTTTCCGTATCCCAATGTCAAGCATTAAGCCGGAAATTTTCAGAAAGTTTTTAAGGAACATCCTCCCGAGTTAAACACGCAATAAATTGCAGATTGGCTGCGTTTTTTTGAGCATTTCGTTTTCTCGAAAGGATCATAAATATAGGGGGTAAACCGTATCCAAGTCAACCCATTTTTGAATCTTTTTTAATAAACTTTTCCACATTCTACCGAGCCGACAGAAAAGCGCTTTTTGTCGCAGGTCGCAGGTCGCAGGTCGCAGGTCGCAGGTCGCAGGTCGCAGGTCGCAGGTCGCAGGTCGCAGGTCGCAGGTCGCAGGTCGCAGGTCGCAGGTAAAAGTTTTGTTGTCGCTATGTTCTGAGCAAATATTTTATGGGGTGTTTTTTTTGAATGATGAATTATGAATATCGAATTTTGAATTTTGAAGTGTGTTCCAACAATTTGACGCATAAGACTGTTGAGAGACCACCTGCTTCGGCGGGGCAGTATGTTTATAGCCTTGGGTGAGCAAGGCGAAGCCCGGGATATAAACGGCCCCAAATAATTTTCGCCGAACAGGGAGAATGGCTTGATGTGCTAAACAGGATTGAGGCGATCATTCCTCGTATTTTTTTACACCGTTAAACAGCAAATACCCTAATGTATAAAAAAAGATAATGATTTTGACCAAACCTAGCTTTCTACTAACCGCCTCAAAGATACTTTTGTGAATAATCTACTCTCTCTGTTCGGCGGAGAATTTACTGACATCTTGCTAACCCCACGCTAAAGCATGGGGCTATTCTCCTTTTACCCCTGCGGGGGTTTTTAATTAACGAATGTTGAATACCGATTTGCGAAATGTTTTCCTACAGCTTAAAACATGAGAAATGAATCATGCAACCGGTCGATACAACCTGCCCCGGCGGGGCAGAATGTAATTAGCCTCGGGTAAAGTGAAACGAAACCCGGGGTATAAACGGCCCCAAATAATTTTCGCCGAACAGGGAGAATAGTTTGGAGTGTAAAACAGTATTGAGGCGATCCTCAACCGAGCGCATTTTTGTAAACATTTTTCAACGACGCCTGTGGACCCGTTATACAGGGTTGAATTGACTAGAAAATAACGAATGTCGATTTCCGAAATGACTTCCTGCAGCTTGAAGTTCAAGGCTTAAAAAACTCGTCGTACAAATTCGGCAGTAGATAACTCTCTACAAACTCGAGAAAACGTGAGTGCACGCCGTTAATCTCAAACCAACTTTCAAGCGTCAACCCGTCAGCCTGCAACTGCAGCATGCCGACGGGACGTACACTCTTTTTTAATTTCATCCGAACCTTTAGCCCCGCTGAAGATGTTGTATCGAATGAAGAGACCCGATTCAAATCATCCCGAGAAATTAACGAATCAATCTCTTCATCTCTCTTACAGCGAGAACTGCTACATCAATGATGATTTTTAAGAAATGAAGCATTTTAAAGAAATACACCACCATGGATAAAGAGACGCGTTTAAAAATTAAGATATCGGAAGCGGCAACAAAGCGATATCTCAGCAACAACCGATTTACGATTCAATCACTTGCGGAATCTCTGGATATAAGTTCAAAGGATATCTTTGATCTCTTTCCTAACCGAAGATCAATATTGGATTTTTACTATGAGTCCAGACTGATACTCTATAGAGATTCTCTCGAAAACCTAGAGGATTATCGTGAATTTACACTGAGCGAAAAGTTAAACCATCTTTTCCTAACTCTGCTCGACTCTTTTGAGGAGCATCGGGAATTTATTCTCTCAACGTATAAAGAGAAGGTGGTGTGGGATAAACGCAGAAATGCTTTCAGAAAATTGTTTAAAGAGGAAGTAAGGGAGATTTTCAAGAACGACTCTAAGGTTTCCCGCTCCTCATTCATCATACAAAATGAACTGCTTTGGAAATCCATTTTAATACAGTTTCACGGACTCATCGCGTTTTGGTCCAAAGATTCAAGCCGGATGAGAGAAAACAGTATGGCGCTGGCCGACAAATGGAGTTCTTTCATCGAAGAGATTTTCTACACCCGGATTATCGACAAGGGATTTGATCTTGGAAAATTCCTGTGGATGAACTCATCTCTTAATAAATGCATCACGGATGAAAACTTCAGGCTTCCATCTCTGTGTGGATCAGATCAAAAAAATGAGGAGAAAAAGCATGAATGATTTTCCATCTTCGAAGTTCGACCGTGGTAAGATTTTTGCCAAAACCGGTCTTAAAGTGGGAACAAACTACGCAAAGCACTACCTGAAATCGATCACATCGGGTAACGGTGATAAAAATGCTTTGCACCGTCAAACGGCAGAGGAAGTATTTGGTGAGTTCACAAAACTGCGGGGCACTGCGCTAAAAATTGCCCAGTCTTTTAGTATCGACCAGGGATTTCTGCCGGAGGAGTTTGCCGAGGTGATGACAAAAGCCCAGTACAGCGTCCCTCCCATAAACCGATCCCTTGTCCGGAGCATCATCAAAAAAGAGCTGGGCAGCTACCCCGAGCAGCTATTTCAATCGTTTGATTCAAAAGCGATGGCGGCAGCTTCCATCGGACAGGTTCATCGTGCAACGCTAAAAGATGGAACAGAGGTGGCTGTAAAAGTTCAATATCCCGGTGTAAGGGAAACGATCTCTTCTGATATTGCACTGGCAAAAACACTTCTCAAACGAATTGCTTCAGATAGTGCCACTATTGAAGAATATATCGATGAGGTGAAGCAGACACTGATCATGGAAACAGATTATATTCATGAAGGAGAATCAATGGAGCGATTTCATGAGCGGTTTGAATCTGAAACCGTAGCCACCCCACGCTGGATTAAAGAGTACTCTACTGAACGTATATTAACCATGACATACCTGGAGGGGAAACATCTGAATGAGTTTTTGGAATCAGATCCTACTCCGGAAGAAAAGAATCGTTACGGACAACTTATGTGGGATTTCTTTCACAATCAGATCAAAGGTGTTGCTGATGGAATTCTGGAGTTTCATGCCGATACACATCCGGGTAATTTTCTTTTAACTCCTGATGGAAAACTTGGAGTGATTGACTACGGCTGTGTAAAAACATTTCCCGAGGATTTCTTTTTCAACTATCTGAAACTTCTTCCCACGCATCTAAACCGCGATGAAGAGGAAATCAAAAAATTGTATAAAGAATTGGGAGTACTGAGTGATGATCCGGAAAACAGCAAGAAGGAGAAACGCTTTTATGATTTCGCGCTCAACTACGGATTCACCTTTGCCCTGCCCTACCTGGAGAACTCATTCGATTTTGGAGATAAGGAGTATCGATCTATTATGAAAGAATACACCAAAAACGCTCCGATTACCAATGAACCGCGCGGCAGCAAATATTTCATCTACAGCACCCGGGTACATCTCGGCCTCTATCACTTCTTGATGAAACTGGGAGCAAAGATAGAGACGAAAAAATCGAGAGAAATTGTGGAGAGTGTTTTGGGTCAATTTGAAGGGAAGTATGTGTAATCATAAAATAGATGGGGTAATTGAGCCACGTAATGACTTTTTTCTTTTAATTTCGATTTTGGTGATGATATTTATGTCATATGTCGGGTTGAATAAATGTACCATACCCACGGCATTCTAGATAATATTCGCATCATAGAATCAGAGGTTGAAACCTGTGGCTATGATGTTGGGCATGGCTACGCCATTTGGGTTGGGAAGCAGAACCGTATCGAAATCCCTACCCATTCGTTGTAAAAGGCCCTGAACAAAATCACAGAAGGTTAAACCATATTGAATAATCCAGTGTCATAGACACGCTAACACATCATAGCCCCACAATTCATTGTGGGGATTCAAAATGGAAAACCACTCCAAGAGTGCCGCAGGCACGATCCACGTGACCGGGGATTTCCTGGCTAAAGATCATATTGTAATCCCAAACCTGTCAGGTCTTAAATCTTGGTGTAATCCAATCCAAACATGTGTCCCATGCCTACGGCATTCTGGCTAGGTACCGTATTCAAAAACCACAGGTTGAAACCTGTGGCTATGATGTGGATCACGGCCACGCCGTTTGGGTTGGAAAGCAGAACCGTATCGAAATCCCTACCCATTCGTTGTAAAAGGCCCTGAACAAGATCACAGAAGGTTAAACCATATTGAATAATCCAGTGTCGTAGACACGCTAACACATCATAGCCCCACAATTTATTGTGGGGATACAAAATGCTAAACAAACCCACAGAGTGCCGTAGGCACGATCCACGTGACCGGGGATTTCCTGGCTAAAGATCATGTTGTAATCCCAAACCTGTCAGGTCTTAAATCTTGGTGTAATCCAATCCAAACATGTGTCCCATGCCTACGGCATTCTGGCTAGGTACCGTATTCAAAAACCACAGGTTGAAACCTGTGGCTATGATGTGGATCACGGCCACGCCGTTTGGGTTGGTAAACAGAACCGTATCGAAAGAACAATTTTTCCCGCCACATCAACTCCACCCATCCAGGCATTTCGCTTTTGCGACAGATTCCAAACTTACGAGTTTATCAAACAAAACCCAAAATAAAAGTTAAAAAGTTTGGCTAATTTTGCGTCATTCGATTCACTTATTTGCTACTGCCGAATTCCGCAACAGACTTTCAATATAAGGAGTAACCTCAACCTAAGTCAAGGTTACTTTGAAAGTTTTTTTACTTTTCTTCAGATGGGCTATCAGCTTTCTCTTCTTTCTTAGAATCTGATGATGCTTTCGTCTCTGCTGGTTTCTCTTCTTTCTTTGCCTTAGGAGCTTCTTTGTTCTCCTCAGACTTCACCTCTTTTGAGGTCTCTTCTGTAGACTCGGTTGGTTTATTTGACTTACCGGCTCTACGAGTTCGTTTCTTCTTCTTATCAGCAGATTCTGGTTTTACATCGTTAAAATCAACTAATTCGATAACTGCCATTTGAGCAGAATCACCTAAACGTCTGCCAAGCTTTAATACTCTGGTATATCCGCCAGGCCGATCTCCAACTTCAGGGATGATGTTATCAAAAAGTTCAGTAACAGCATACTTATCTCTTAACTTAGAGAATACCTGCCGTCTGTTGTGTGTAGTATCTTCTTTAGCCTTTGTAATAATAGGCTCAACAAATGTTCTTAACTCCTTAGCTTTAGGCAGAGTTGTTTGTATACGCTGCTTTTTAATTAAAGCTACAGCTAAAGCCTGTAATGTGGCTTTTCTGTGTGGAGTCGATCTTCCTAATTTTCTTCCTTTAACTTGGTGACGCATGATTGGTTATCCTATTATTTGTCAAGATATTTGGAAACATCCATTCCAAATTCCAAATTCTTTTCTTCGATTACTTCTACAAGTTCAGAAAGTGACTTTTTACCAAAGTTTCTGAACTTCAATAAATCCTGTTCTTCTCTTGAAACAAGTTCAGCAATAGAATTAATATTTGCTGACTTCAAGCAATTGTATGCTCTTACACTCAAATTAAGATCTTCGATACTGGTCTTAAGCAAGCTCGCTACTCGCTGTTTCTCTGCATCAACCTCTTCTTCCTCTTGAGTGAATGGCTCTTCAATTTTCTCTGTAATAAACTTCTCTATATGCTCTTTGAGAATTTTACCGGAAATAGTGAGAGCTTCTTTAGCATTCAAAGACCCATCTGTAGTCACGTTAAGAACTAATTTTTCGTAATCAGTTCTCTGCCCTACACGAACATTATCAACATCAAACTGAACTGATTTGATAGGTGTGAAAATTGCATCAATTGGCATCAAGTTTACATCGTCTTCAAATTCAGATGCCATTTCCTCTGCAGGTACATATCCACGGCCACGGCCTACTCGAAGTTCGATATCAAGATCAACGTCTTCAGAGAGGGTTGCAATAACCATATCAGGATTCAATACATCGAAATCTGCAGTAGCATCATCGATGTCTTTTCCTGTAAAATTACCGGGCCCTTTAATGGACATAGTTACAACTCCGCCACTTTGCTCAACCTGCTTGAATCTAATCTGCTTCAGGTTCAGAATAATCTCATAGACATCTTCTTTCACTCCGTCTATACTTGAATATTCATGATCAACACCGTTAATCTTTACAGCGGTAATCGCTAAACCCGGCAGTGAGGATAAGAGCACTCTTCTGAATGAATTACCAATGGTAACACCAAATCCTCTTTCAAGTGGTTGAAGAATAAATGTACCAAAAGTTTCTGTTTCTTTTTCTACCTCAAGTACTTCAGGCATTTGTAAACTATAGCTGTTCATAGCTGGATCTTTAAAAGACTGTTTAAATTATTTAGAATAAAGCTCAATAATCAACTGAACGTTGATATTTTCAGGTATTTCTTCCATTACCGGTTCATTTAAAAACTTACCGGTCTTTGTTTTCTTATCCGTTTCTAGCCACTTATACTTGCTTGTAGAATAGCTTTGCAAGGTTTCATTTATTAATTCTAAATCGCGTGATTTCGGTCGAACAGTAATCACATCTCCCGATTTTACGTGATAAGAAGGAATGTTTACAACCTGGCCATTCACAACAATGTGCTTGTGAGAAACTAACTGTCTGGCTTGTCTTCTGGTTCTGGCAAATCCCATTCTGAATACAACATTATCCAATCTGGACTCTAACAACTGCAAGAGAACTTCACCGGTAACACCTTCCTGACGGTTAGCCTTTTCGTATAAATTACGGAATTGCTTTTCAAGTAAACCGTAAGTGTATTTTGCCTTTTGTTTTTCATCAAGCTGAATAGCATATTCAGATTTTCTGCTATAACGGCTTCTTCCGTGTTGGCCCGGGCCATACGGTTTTCTTTCTAATGCGCTGCTTGGACCGAAGATTGGTTCTCTAAATCTACGCGCTACTTTTTGTTTTGGACCTCTGTATCGTGCCATTTAATTAAATGTATTTATTTTAAACTCTTCTTCTTTTTGGAGGACGGCATCCATTGTGTGGTATTGGAGTACGATCTTTAATCGATACAACTTCCAATCCGCTTGTAGCCAAAGCACGAACGGCTGCTTCTCTACCTGAACCGGGACCTTTTACAAAAACTTCTACTTTACGGAGCCCCATGTCGTATGCTGCTTTAGCTGCAGTTTCTGCACTAAGCTGAGCTGCATACGGTGTATTTTTTCTAGAACCTTTAAATCCTTCTTTTCCGGATGATGACCAGGACAACACATTGCCATTTGCATCAGTAACACTTACCAAAACATTATTAAACGTTGCCTTTACAAAAGCCATCCCATTAGGGTTCGCAATCTGCTTTTTCTTCTTTTTCCTTGCTACCTTTTCAGTCGCAGTTTTTCTTTGTCTTTTAGCCATTAGATTAAAAAATTAAACGATTATTTAGGAGCTTTCTTTTTACCGGCAACAGTTCTTCTCTTGCCTTTACGTGTACGTGCGTTTGTCTGTGTACGTTGTCCGCGAACCGGTAAACCTTTTCTGTGCCTTACACCACGATAACTTCCGGTTTCTATTAAACGACGGATGTTACCATTGATTTCAGTGCGAAGTGCACCTTCAACTTTAAGGTCATTATCAATGATTGAACGCAGAGCAGCCACCTGGTCTTCATTCCAGTCCACTACTTTGGTATCATAATCAATACCTGTTTCGTCCAAAATTTCTTTTGCCGTGGTTTTACCAATTCCGAAAATGTAAGTTAACGCGATAACGCCACGCTTCTGTTTCGGTAAATCAACACCTGCGATTCTTGCCATAAATCAAATCCAATATTTTTAACCTTGCCGCTGCTTATGACGCGGGTTCCTTTTATTAATTACATAGACACGACCTTTACGCCGAACTATTTTGTCGTCAGAACTTCTTTTCTTAACTGAGGATTTAGTCTTCATTGTAATCCTATTTTACTTGTAACGATATGTTATTCTTCCTTTCGTTAAATCATACGGAGACATTTCAACCTGTACTCTGTCGCCCGGTAAGATTTTTATGTAGTACATTCTCATTTTACCTGATACGTGAGCCAATATTTCATGCCCGTTATCTAGTTCCACACGAAATTGTGCGTTAGGTAATGCTTCTAAAATTTTTCCGTCTTGCTTTATAGGCTCTTGTTTAGCCATAATGCGTTTCTAAAATTTCATTTTTTGTGATCTCAGCAATATAATTAAAAGTACTGAGAATTTCAGCTTTTCCTTCTCTTACTACAATATCATGCTCAAAATGAGCTGCCCTGGAGTTATCAGCAGTAACGATTGTCCATCCATCAGACAATGTTTTTACTTTCCAGGTTCCTTCTGTAATCATCGGTTCAATTGCCAATGTCATACCTGATCGCAATCTTTCACCACGACCCGGTTTGCCATAGTTCGGAACAGATGGATCTTCGTGCATATTTTTTCCGATCCCATGACCTACAAGATCTTTAACTACACCAAAACCTTCGGCTTCATTGTGCTTTTGAATAGCAGCGCCAATATCGCCAATTTTATTTCCATGTATTGCTTTTTCAATCCCTTTATAAAGAGATTCGAGTGTTGTTTTTAACAGATTTTTGGTCTTGTCATCACACTCACCCACTACAAATGTATAAGCATGATCACCAAAATACCCGTCCTTCTCAACACCGCAATCTATAGAAACGATATCTCCTTCTTTAAGCTCTCGCTTACCGGGAATACCATGTACTACTTCTTCATTAATTGAAATACACAAACTAGCCGGAAAAGGATTCTGTTTTGATCCATAACCCTTAAACGCAGGCCTTGCATTATTTTCTTTAATAAAATCTTCAGCTACTCTATCAAGTGTACCGGTTTGAACACCCGGGGAAATTTTCTTAGCAACTTCAGCTAATGTTCTGGACACTAACTGTGCAGCTTCCCTCAGTTTTTCAATTTCCGATTCACTTTTCAGGTAGATCATCAGGCTCTTCGTCTTCCTTTGATCTTACCTGATTTCATAAATCCATCATAGTGTCTCATCATCAGATGGCTTTCAATTTGCTGAAGGGTGTCTAATGCAACACCCACAATAATCAGCAAACTCGTTCCACCGTAAAAGAGAGCAAAACCGGGTGTAACTCCCATTCTTGCTACAATCGCAGGCATAATCGCCACGAATGACAAGAATAACGAACCGGGTAATGTAATCTTTGTCAAAATGTTGTCAATAAATTCAACAGTCTGCTTACCAGGTCTAACTCCAGGGATAAATCCACCCTGTCTCTTCATTGTATCTGCCATCTCTTTCGGATTCACTGCAATGGCAGTATAAAAGAAAGTAAAAAACACACAGATGATGAAAAATATGATCGAATAAGTAATTCCTGTAAAATCGGACGACCAGGCGGTTAACCATTGTACAGTCTGATTTTCCGGAAAAAATGTTCCTACCGTACTGGGTATAAACATAATTGACTGAGCGAAAATAATAGGCATTACTCCTGCTGCATTAACTCTAATCGGTAAATACTGCGTAGTGCCACCATAAACTTTTCGACCAACAACACGCTTTGCATACTGTACCGGAATTTTTCTTGTTCCCTGAGTTAAGAGTACACAAGATGCGATAACTAGTGCCAAACCTGCTAACTCAACAATGATAATAATTGCATTGTTCGTAGTCTGGATCTCATTCATCAAATTCGTAGGCAACACCGCAATAATACCAATCATAATCAGCAGTGAAATACCATTCCCAATTCCCCTGTCAGTAATACGTTCACCAAGCCACATTACAAATGTAGTACCTGCGGTTAGGACAACAATCGAGGTAAATATAAATGTAGCATTAGACACTACGATGGCATCTGGTGAAGTTGCCATTAAATTAATAGCAAAACCAATCGCCTGTACAGCAGTAATACCTACAGTTCCATATCGTGTTAAACGATTAATTTTCCTTCTACCTTCCTCACCTTCACGCTGAAGTTTTTGGAAGTAAGGAACCGCAGCACCCATCAGCTGAATGATAATCGCTGCAGTAATGTAGGGCATAATTCCAAGAGCAAATACACCGGCTCTCGAGAAAGCTCCACCTACAAACAGGTCAAAAAGCCCCAACAGGCTAGATGCATCTCCTTGCGATTGAGTTAGTAAACTTGCGTCTACTCCGGGCATCGTAACATAACTACCGATACGATACACCATAAGAACTCCGACCACATAGAGAATTCTATTCCGGAGGTCTTCGATTTTAAATATGTTTCTAAAGTTTTCTATTAAACTCATTAGATATATTCAACTGAGATGATTGTGGCTGTTACGAGATGATAGTTACTTCTCCGCCTGCGGATTCAACTTTTTCTTTTGCTGAATTGCTGCAAGCGTGTACTTCTATAGATACTTTTTGACTAATTTCGCCAGTACCCAAGAGTTTCACTCTTTCTTTATCGTCAACTAAACCGGCACCCACTAAATCATTAATGGTTACATTTTCAGTTAAACGACCAGCCTCAATAAAATCAGCTACTTTTTGAACATTTAATGCTTGGTATTCTGTTCTGAATGGATTCTTAAATCCAAATTTCGGAACTCTTCTTTGAAGCGGCATCTGTCCACCTTCAAACCAGGCTTTCACTTTACTACCACTTCTGGATTTTTGACCGTTATGGCCCCTTCCAGATTGTTCGCCCATACCGGAACCTTGTCCACGCCCAACTCTTTTACGAGTTTGCTGGTTGGTTATCGGTGCTTTTAAATTGTGTAATTTCATGATAGATCTCTATTAAAACGATTGATTATCCTTCAAAGACTTTGCTTACGCTAACTCCTCTACGTTGAGCAACCTCAACAGGGTCGGTCAATTCTCTCAGAGCTTCATAAGCAGCTTTAACCATGTTATGCGGATTTGATGATCCCAAAGATTTTGAGAGGATATTATGGAATCCGGCAACCTCTAAAATAGATTTTACAGGACCACCGGCAATTACACCTGTACCTTCAGCAGCCGGTCGCAAAAGAACCTTACCGGCACCCTTTTTACCCACAACTGGATGGTGTATACTTCCTGATTTAGTAATCGGTACTTTAATCAGGTTTTTCTTGGCATTATCAAAGCCTTTTTGAATTGCATCGGCAACTTCATTTGCCTTACCCAATCCGTGGCCTACAACACCTTCACCATTACCAACTACTACAATTGCATTAAAGCTGAATCGACGACCACCTTTAACCACTTTAGAAACTCTGTTAATGTGAACGAGCTTCTCTTCAAGGTTCAAATTAGCAGCCGGGATGTTATGTTTTCTTCTTACTTTAGGCATAATTCAAATAATTTTATAGGTCTAATCCTCCTTCACGGGCACCATCAGCAGCTGCTTTAACAACACCGTGGTACTTATATCCACTTCTGTCAAAAACAACTTTTGTAATTCCCTGGTCTTTTGCTACTTCAGCAAGAGCCTTGCCTACTAGATGTGCAGCTTCAACACCTGGTTTGTCTTTTAATTCCTTCTCTAAATCATCAGATTTAGTTGACATCGCTGCCAAGGTGGCATTTTCTCTGTCATTAATAAGCTGCAGGTAAACATGCTTATTACTTTTGAAAATGCTCAATCGTGGCCTTTCAGCTGTACCGCGGATCGTAGAACGAATTCGTCTGCGGATCTTATTTCTACGTTCTATCTTTTTCTTATTCTTCTTCATAGTTCTAAAAGATCTCTAAAATTATTTAGCTGCAGATTTACCGGCTTTTCTACGTACATACTCATCAACGTAGCGGATTCCTTTCCCTTTGTAAGGTTCGGGCTTACGAAGAGATCTGATTTTAGCCGCAACTTGACCGACCAACTCTTTATTCACACCACTGATATTAAGAATTGGATTTTTCTTTGTTTTAGTATCCACTTCAATATCAATTCCTTCCGGAGGCATAAAATAAATTGGGTGTGAATAACCCAGGTTCAATTCAAGAACACCGCCAGAAAAAGCAGCACGATAACCTACACCGATAATTTCGAGTTGCTTTTTATAGCCCTCAGAAACTCCTTTAACCATATTGTCAATTAAAGAGCGGTAGAGACCGTGGAGCGATTTATGTTCTTTCGAATCGCTGCTGCGAGATACAATAATCTCACTTTCTGTAGTTTCTACTTTAATTTCAGGATGTATACGCAGTGTACCGGTTCCTTTTTCGCCTTTAACAGTAGCTACGTTATCGGCATCAATAGAAAACTCAACGTTTTTCAGTAATGGAACGGGCTGCTTACCTATTCTGGACATAACTTTTCTCTAATTCTTTTATTAGTAAACAGTGCAGAGAATTTCTCCGCCTACATTTAGTTTACGAGCTTCTTTGTCTGTCATTACACCTCTTGAAGTTGATACAATTACAACTCCCAGACCATTGTAAGATCTCGGTATATTGTCAGATGAACTGTACTTTCTTAATCCCGGCTTGGATACACGTTTCATCTCGCGAATTACAGGCTTTCCATAGGCATCATACTTCAAGAAGATCCTGATAATACCTTGTTTGCCATCTTCGATATCGATGAACCTATTCACGTAACCTTTATCCACAAGAATCTTTGTCATTGCCCGTTTAATTTTCGAAGCGGGAATGTCAACGCGTCTGTGGCCGGCACGCTGTGCATTTCTAATGCGTGTTAAAAAATCTGATATTGTGTCGCTTTGCATAATTTAAAATCTCCAGTTTACCAACTTGCTTTACGAATGCCGGGAATTTTACCATTTAAAGCAAGTTCACGGAATTTAATTCTTGATACGCCATACTTGCTTATATAACCTCTTGAACGTCCTGTAATTGAGCAACGATTTCTTACTCTTGTAGGACTTGCATCGCGAGGCAGTTTTTGCAACGCTTCGTAGTCGCCTGCTTCTTTAAGCTGACGTCTTTTCTCGGCGTATTTTTCTACTGTTCGTTTACGTTTTTCGTTTCTCGCTATCCAGGATTTTTTAGCCATTATCGAACCTTGTCTTAGTATTAAATTATTTTTTGAATGGCATTCCAAAGTGCTTCAAAAGCGTAAACGCCTCTTCATCACTTTCAGCTGAAGTAACAAACGTTACGTCCATACCATGCACTAATTTTGCCTTATCAACATCAATTTCAGGGAAAATGGTATGTTCTTTAATACCCATCGTGTAATTTCCTCTGCCATCAAAACTTTTATTTGGAACACCCTGAAAGTCTCGGGTTCTGGGCAGCGCCAAGTTAATGAGCCTGTCGAGGAATTCATACATTATTTTTCCTCTCAAAGTCACTTTACAACCAATTGGCATCCCTTCTCTCAATTTGAAGTTCGCAATCGATTTTTTGGCCTTGGTCTTTACGGGTTGTTGCCCGGTTATGGTTGCAATATTATCGCTAATGACGTCGAGTATCTTGGCATCATTCATAGCATCACCGGCACCAACATTGATTACAATCTTCTGTAATTTGGGTACACCCATGATGTTCTCATACTTAAACTCTTCTCTGAGCTTAGGTATAATGTCTTCTTTGTAATTTGTATAAAGTCTTGCTTCAGCCATTCTACTATTTATTTATCAATGATTTCGCCACTGGTTTTTGCATATCGCACCCAACGACCACCACCTTCTTCTTCAATTCTTTTGCGTCCAATCCGAGTTGGCTCGTCAGTAGTTGGGTCAATCACCATCACATTGGATATATGGACAGATGCTTCTCTTTTAAGGCGTCCACCTTGTGGATTATCCTGAGATGGTTTTTCGTGATGTGTTCTCATATTAATCCCTTCTACCAATACACGATCAGTTTTTGGATATACAAACAGAACACGACCTCGTTTCCCTTTGTCATTTCCGGCAATAACTAAAACGTTATCGCCTTTTTTAACATGTAATTTCTTTTGCGTGTTATACTTACGTGGCATAACAAATATGATTTTAAAGTACTTCCGGAGCCAGTGAAACAATTCTCATGAAATTTCTTTCCCGAAGCTCTCTGGCTACAGGTCCAAAAATCCGAGTTCCAACCGGTTCCTTTTCTTTGTTAATAATTACTGCCGCGTTTTCATCAAAACGAATATAACTTCCATCACGGCGACGAATTTCCTTTTTAGTTCTCACAACTACAGCTTGTACAACTTCTCCCTTCTTAACATTTCCTCCGGGTATCGCTGTTTTTACAGAGCATGAGATTAAATCTCCAATACGTGCATAACGTCTTCTTGAATCTCCAAGAACCTTAATACACATCACCTTTTTTGCGCCGCTATTATCGGCAACTGTTAATACACTTTGCGTTTGAATCATGAGCTTTACCTACAAGATTGAACGTTATTTTGCTCTTTCTACGATATCTACCAAACGCCATGTTTTGCGTTTTGATAGAGGCCGAGTTGACATTATCAATACAGTATCACCAATTTTGGCATCATTGTTTTCATCATGCGCCATATACTTGGTTGTTTTTGTAATAAACTTACCGTAGATCGGATGTTTAATCTGTCTGTCTACAGCAACTGTAATGCTCTTTTCCATTCGGTCACTTACTACCCGACCGGTTCTGGTTCTTCTTTGAGATCTTTGTGCTTCAGCCATAATTTATTCAGCACCTAATTTTTCATTAATAATCGTATTCAAACGGGCAATTTCCCGCTTGGTATTTTTTATTTTGGCCGGATTTTCAATTTGGCCAGCAATTGCTTTGTTAAATCGAAAGTTTTCCAAAGCTTCAATTTCATCTTTCAGCCTGGCCTCCAATTCCGTCATCGTTAAGTCTCGTAATTCGTGTGCTTTCATCTTTTAAACCTCTGTCAATTATACACCGTCGTAATCGCGACGCTTTATAAATTTTGTTTTAATTGGCAGTTTATTAGACGCACGTCTGAGAGCTTCTTTAGCTTGTTCTTCGCTAACACCAGCAATTTCAAACAGTATTCTGCCCGGTTTTACAACTGCAATATAGTGGTCCAGAGTACCTTTACCCTTACCCATTCGGGTTTCAGCAGGTTTACGTGTAATTGGACGATCAGGAAAAATTCGGATAAAAGTTTTACCGTCTCTTTGCAAAGTACGTGCGATGGTTACCCTGCACGCTTCAATTTGTCTAGAGGTGATAAACTTTGGTTCCAGGGCTTTTAGTCCAAAACTACCAAAAGCGAGAGTGTGTCCTCTCTGGGCATTCCCTTTGAGTTTATCACGATGAACTCTTCTTCTTTGTACTCTTTTTGGTTCTAACATTGTTCTATACTAAAACGGTTAATTTCTACTGCGTCTTTTCGATCTTCTGGATCTTCTGTCACCAGATTTACCGGAACGTTTGCGTTGCGGCTCATCATCCTGTTTTGTTTGAGAGCCCGGTGTTAAATCAACATCACCGATAATCTCGCCTTTGAAAATCCAAACGGTTACACCAATAGAACCATAAATGGTATTTGAAGTGGTGTTTGAGTAATCAATTTCAGCTCTCAATGTGTGCAGAGGTACACGGCCTTCTTTGTACTGTTCGGTACGTGCCATTTCCGCTCCACCGAGTCGACCGGAACATTTAATCTTAATACCCTTGGCGCCCATTCTCATCGCAGAAGAAACCGCTGTTTTCATAGCTCTTCTGAATGATACTCTTGCCTGAAGCTGCTGGGCAATATTCTGTGCTACTAAGCTTGCATCTAATTCTGGTCGCTTAATTTCACTTACATTGATCTGAACTTCTTTATTGGTGATTTTCTTGAGCTCCTCACGAAGGAGTTCAATTTGCTCACCACCTTTACCGATAATCACACCGGGTCTGGAAGTATTCAGTGTAAGTAATATTCTCTTGGGTGTTCGTTCAATAACGACGTTTGATAATCCGCCATTTCTTAAACGGGTTGCCAGATATTCGCGAAGCTTATGATCTTCCACCAGCATAGCCGGTTCATTCTCTTCAGAATACCAATTGGATTCCCATCCTTGAATGATTCCAAGTCTTAGTCCGGTTGGATTGGTTTTTTGTCCCAATGTTCTACTCGTTTATTCTTCTGTTACAGTTTCTTCCTGAAGCTTAGCAACAACCACAGTGATATGGCAGCTTCTTTTGTTAATTCTATGGGCACGTCCCATTGGAGCCGGTTGAATTCTTTTCAAAGTCACACCTTCATCAACATAAATTTCTTTGATAAACAGTAGGTCGTTATCCAACCGCTCTTCCTGAAATTTATCTCTCACATTTGCAGCAGCCGATTTAATAACCTTTGCCACATCTGTTGAAGATGATTTTGATTCAAAATCAAGCTTTGTAAGTGCCTTATCCACTCGCTCACCTCTTACAAAATTGGCTACCAGTCTCACCTTACGGGCAGACTTTCGGAGATGTTTTTGTACTGCTTTTGCTTCAAATACTGGCGTTTCCATCAATCAATCTCTTTTAATTATTTAGCCTTTTTTAAAGGATGGCCACGAAATGTTCTCGTTGGTGCAAATTCACCAAGTTTATGTCCAACCATATTTTCTGTAATGTAAACAGGTATAAACTGCTTGCCATTATGAACTGCGATGGTCAAGCCAACAAAATCCGGTGTTACCATTGAACCTCTGGACCAGGTTTTGATTACTTTCTTTTTGCCGCTCTCATTCACAGCATCAATCTTACGCTGAAGCTTATAGTGAACAAAAGGCCCTTTTTTTAGCGAACGTGGCATACTTATTAAGCTTTTTTAGTTTTTCGTCGTCTAACAATAAATTTAGACGATAACTTTTTCGGTTTTCTTGTCTTTTTCCCTTTGGCAGATTGTCCCCATGGAGATCTTGGATGACCTCCAGAAGCTTTTCCTTCACCACCACCCATTGGGTGATCAACCGGGTTCATCGCAACACCCCTTACTTTAGGTCTTCTTCCAAGCCATCTGTTACGACCGGCTTTACCTTTTGAAGTATTGAAGTGATCTGCATTACTTGTAGTACCAACAGTAGCAAAGCAATTTGCCAATACCATTCTAACTTCACCAGAAGGAAGTTTCACAGTAGCATACTTATCAGTTTTAGCAACCAATTGAGCATTTGTACCGGCACTTCTGCAAAGTTGACCACCTTTACCTGGAATCATTTCCACATTGTGAACAACAGTACCCAAAGGCATGCTCTTCAGTGGCATTGCATTTCCATTTTCAGGTGCGGCAGTCTTACTGCTGATTACAGTATCGCCAACACTCAATTTACTTGGAGCGATTATATATCTTTTCTCACCATCAGCATAAGCTAATAATGCAATTCTTGCAGTTCGGTTCGGATCGTACTCAATTGTTTGAACCTTTGCAGGGATATCAAATTTATTACGATGGAAATCAATTACGCGGTACTTACGCTTATGGCCTCCTCCTCGTCGTCGGGAGGTCATTCTACCACGGTTGTTTCTACCACCGGATTTACCAGCTCCTTGAGTCAGAGACTTCTGCGGCCTGTTTGTGGTTACATCATCAAATACTGGTGCAACACGATGGCGCTGTCCGGGGGTTGTTGGTTTTAATTGCTTAGTAGCCATTGTCTAAATTTCTTTAAATTTCGCTGAAAAAGTCTATTTCTCCTTCCTTGAGCGTAATAATCGCTTTCTTCCATACTTTGCTTCTTCCACTTACAAATCCACTTTTAGTAAATCTGCCTTTCGGTTTGGAAGGAACAATAATCGTATTCACTTTAGCAACTTTTACTTCAGGGTACTTCTCTTCAACAGCTTTTCTGATCTGTGGTTTTGTTGCATTTCTACTTACTTCAAATGCATACTGCTGATGCTCTTCCTGAAGACGAGTCAGTTTCTCAGTAATTAATGGTTGAACTAATACACTCATGCTGCTTCCTCATCAACTTTTGGTTCGATGCTGTTTTCAAGAACAGATACTGCACTTTCCTGAAATATGACAACATCAGCTTTCATTATTTCGTAAGTAGATGGCTTACTGGCTTCCAATACACTAACACCAGGAATGTTACGGGCTGAAATAAATATGTTTTTATTCATTTCTGAAGTTAAAAGAAGCACTTTTTTACCATCCAGTTTCAAAGCGGTTAAAAGCTCAACTACTTGCTTTGTTTTAGGCGCTTCGTAAGAAAAATCTTCAACAACAACCAGTGACTCTTCTGAAACTTTTAGTGAAAGAGCTGATTTACGAGCAAGTCTTTTAGCTTTCTTGGAAAGGTTTACGGTGTATGTTCTTGGTCTAGGACCAAAAACAGTACCACCACCTTTTAAAAGTGGAGAACGGATTGAACCTCGACGGGCCATACCGGTTCCTTTTTGCTTGTACGCTTTTTTACCGCCGCCTCTTACTTCGCCTCTTTCTTTTGTCTTAGCTGTACCTTGACGGCTATTAGCTTGAATACGACGAACATCTTCGTACAAAACTGTTTCATTAGGCTCGATAGCGAAGATAGAATCACTCAATTGAGCCTTTTTCTTACTGCTTGTTCCGTCAGTTTTATAAATCGTTAATTCCATCAGGCTAATTTCTGTGATTGATTATAAATCTCTACGTAACCACCTTTAGATCCCGGTATTGATCCGGTAATCATCATCAGGTTTGATTCCGGAAGAATCTTAGCTACAGAAAGATTTTTAATTTTAGTTCTTTGATTTCCGGATCGTCCGGCCATTTTCATCCCTTTAAAGACGCGGGATGGATCAGATGCCTGACCGATTGAACCAGGTGCTCTTTCCCGGTTATGCTGACCGTGTGTTTGGTCACCAACACCATGGAAATTATGTCGCTTAATTACACCTGTAAATCCGGTTCCCTTTGAAATTCCGGCTACATCAACATGATCTCCTACAGTGAAAACATCATCAATGTTTAATTCATCGCCTATTTCAAATCCTTCAGGAATGTAATCTCTGAATTCAGTTACAATTCTTTTAGGCTCAGATCCGGCTTTTTCAAAATGCCCATTCAGCGCTTTTGATATATTTTTTCTCTTTTTATCAAAAGCTGCTATTTGAACGGCATTATATCCGTCACTTTCTTCTGTTTTTATCTGGGTAATTGTACAAGCAGGTACTTCGATCACTGTGACAGCAATACTGCGTCCCAATTCATCAAAGATACTTGTCATTCCCACTTTTTTTCCGATTAAACCACTCATGGTACTTTTGGAATTTTTACACTTTAATTTCTACATCCACGCCAGAAGGAAGCTCTAGCTTCATCAGGGCATCAACGGTTTGTGAACCGGTTGACAGGATATCTATCAACCGTTTATGTGAACGATACTCAAATTGTTCTCGTGATTTTTTATCCACAAAAACAGATCTGTTAACTGTGATAATATTCTTATTGGTCGGCAATGGAATTGGACCGGATACCACAGCTCCTGTTGATTTCACAGTCTGAATAATCTTTTCAGCTGATTTATCAATCAGGTTATGATCGTACGATTTAAGCTTAATTCTTATTTTCTGTTGTGTTGCCACTGTTAAAATCCTTTAGTCAAGTATTTTAG